>CAZTRJ010000032.1:0-14824 GCA_964616615.1 uncultured Dehalococcoidales bacterium | reverse complement strand
TACTCCCCCTGCCGCTTCAGCAAAGATGCCCTCCGTTTGAGCCAGTAGCTTCATCCCGGTGATGAGTTCCTCATCAGTAACGGCGCAGGCACCACCTCCCGACTGCCTGGCGACCCTCAACGCATAGTAGCCGTCAGCCGGGTTGCCGATGGCTATGGATTTGGCCACAGTATCTGGCTTTACGGGATGCACATGAAGGCTGCCAGCTTCAAAAGCGTTGACAATAGGTGAGCTGCCGGCAGCTTGAGTAAGATACATGTGGGTATTAACCGGCTCAATTAAACCCAGCATGGACAGTTCGTCCAGCCCCTGCCATATTCGGGTAAAGCTGAGCCCCGAGGCAGCGGGAGACACCACACAGTCGGGGGCACGCCACCCCAGTTGCTCCGCTACCTCATAACCTAAGGTCTTACTCCCATCGGCATAGTAGGGTCGGAGATTGATGTTGATGAAACCCCAGTTATGCCTTTCTACCAGCCGAGCGCAGAGGCGGTTGACATCGTCATAGCTTCCATCAACAGTAACCAGAACTGGGTTATAGATTGCTGCCCCTACCAGCTTACCCGATTCTACATTAGAGGGAACGAAGACATAAGCCTTCATATTTGCCTTGGCGGCGTGGGCGGCAACACTGGCCGCCAGGTTTCCCGTTGAGGCACAGGCTACGGTATCAAACCCGAATTCCCGTGCCTTGGTGACGGCAACCGAGACCGGTCTATCCTTGAAGGAGTATGTGGGATTAAGGCAGTCGTTTTTGATATAGAGTTCATCTAGCCCCAGTTCCCGCCCCAACCTGTCAGCTTTGGTAAGAGGGGTAAAACCAGTGCCAATATCCACCACTTCCCCTTCTACCGAAAGCAGGTCTGCATAGCGCCACATGCTCGGCGGTCCTGAGGCCAGCTTTTCCCGACTTACGGCTTTAGCCATAGCCTTGTAGTCATAGCTGACCTCCAACGGGCTAAGGCAGAAATCACACAGGTTGAGAGCCTGCACAGGATACTCCTGCCCGCATTTTCGACAACGCAACGCTCTGGCATAAGACATATTGCACTCCTTCAGTCAGGCTCTAACGCCTGACCTAAATCCTCAATCAAATCATCAATGTTTTCCAATCCCACCGATAACCTGATTAGTCCATCGGTGATTCCCACCTTTTCCCTGTAATCCTGGGGCATTGAAGCATGGCTCATGGTAGCGGGGTGCTCAGCCAAGGAGACGACACCACCAAGCGATTCTGCCAGAGAAAAGACTTTAATTCTTCTGAGAAAGCTATTGACCGCCTTAATTCCATCTCTTAATTCAAATGAGACCACCCCACCGAAACCCCTCATCTGCCTTTTAGCGATTTTATAACCGGGGTGAGACTCGAGTCCGGGATAGAATACCCTCTTTACCCTGGGGTGCCCCAACAGGTAATTGGCCACGGCGAAGGCATTCGTCTCGTGTTGCCTCATTCTCACCGGTAGAGTCTCAATTCCCCTAAGTACCAGCCAGCAATCAAAGGGAGAAGCACAGGTTCCCATGGCATTAAGCAGAAATTGAACCCTCTCCGTTAATTCATCGGTAGTGGTTACCACGGCACCACCGACAACATCACAGTGCCCGTTGAGATACTTGGTGGTGGAGTGGACAACAAGGTCAATCCCATACTCGATGGGTCTTAAGAAATAAGGGCTGGCAAAAGTATTATCAATCACCGTCAATATATGGTGCTTATTAGCAATATCAACTGCCATCTCAATATCAATGATATTCAGTAGCGGATTGGAAGGGGTCTCCAGCCACAGCATCCTGGTATTGGGTTTTATCGCCTGTTCAATTTTCTCCCTGTTATCCATTCTCAAAAAGGTAAAATCCAGCCCAAAGTCGCGCATCACATTCTGAAATAGCCGATAGGTTCCCCCATAGACATCATCCCCCGAAATTATGTGGTCACCCCCCTTAAGCAGGTGGATAACAGTGGCTTCAGCCGCCATCCCGGTGGCAAAGGCAAACCCCGCCTTTCCCCCCTCAAGCTGGGCAATGGTATCCTCCAGAACCTTCCTCGTCGGATTGGCGCTGCGAGAGTAATCATAGCCTCTCGTCTTACCCACATCCTTGAAGATAAAGGTGGATGTCTGATAGATGGGTGCCGAGACAGCACCGAAGGCTGCATCCGGTCTCTCCCCGGTGTGAATGGCTAGCGTTTCAAATCTCATACTCCTCCTCCTTGGCTGAATTCCCTGGCAATTTCTCTCGTTCTCCCTACTAACTCCTCTTTAGGAGTTACTATCCCGCTTGAACTCTCAAGCCTCTTCAGACGCTCTCCCAGCTTTTCCTGCTCTCCTAGGACAAGCCTTATCGCTTCGGCTACTGGGTCGGGCAATGTGCCGTGGTCTAAGTCCAAG
This sequence comes from uncultured Dehalococcoidales bacterium, assembly GCA_964616615.1. GTDB lineage: Bacteria > Chloroflexota > Dehalococcoidia > Dehalococcoidales > DAOVUZ01 > DAOVUZ01. Next base: position 12,437 of record CAZTRJ010000032.1, on the reverse strand, counting down.
AGTGGTTTATGGCGGTCTTCTACCACCCGCCCCGGGATTCCTACCACCGTGGCTCCAGGCGGAACCGACTTTACCACCACCGAGCCTGAGCCAATCTTGGCTCCCTCACCTACAATGATAGCGCCTAAGGCTATCGCCCCGGCTCCTATTACCACATTATTGCCGATTGTAGGATGGCGCTTCTCCTTCTTTAGCGTGGTCCCACCCAGGACAACTCCCTGATATATCAGCACATCATCTCCTACCTCTGCTGTCTCTCCAATGACCACCGCTGCCCCGTGGTCGATAAAGAAACGCCGGCCGATTTTGGCTCCGGGGTGGATTTCAATATCGGTTAGAAAGCGACTGACATGGGAGGCAAAACGAGCCAGGAACCTGAGCTTGTAGCGCCAGAGGAAATGAGCCAGGCGATGAAACCACAGGGCATGCAGCCCGGGATAGCAGAAGATTACCTCCAGCCTGCTCCTCGCCGCCGGGTCTTTGGCAAATACCGTTTGAATGTCCTCTATTAAGGTCTTAAACAAGATAGCCATCCTTTTCCCTATTTATATACCTTGTTACCTTAGGCACCCTGATAAAGCCCTTGAAAAAGCCAGGTAGATAGGTAACGCTCACCGGTATCGGGCAAAACCACTACGATAAGCTTACCCTTGTTTTCCGTCCTTTTGGCTACCTCTAATGCCGCCCAGGCAGCGGCTCCTGATGATATGCCAGCCAGTATCCCCTCCTCTTTGGCTAACCTTCTCGCCATTATTCCTGCGTCTTCATTAGCCACCTTAACAATTTCATCGATTAGGTCCGTTCTCAAAACATTGGGGATAAAGCCAGCCCCAATACCCTGAATCTTGTGGGCTCCTGGTTTTCCTCCGGAAAGAACTGGAGAATCAACAGGCTCAACAGCGATAGCCTTACATTCAGGCTTTCTGGGCTTGATTACTTCAGCTACACCGGTAATCGTCCCTCCGGTTCCCACGCCGGCAATCAGGATGTCTACCTTACCATCGGTATCCCTCCAGATTTCCTCGGCGGTGGTCAGCCGATGCACCTCTGGGTTTGCCGGGTTGTTAAACTGCTGTAGCACAAGGTAGTTAGGGTTTTCTGCCACCAGTTGCTCGGCTTTTCTTACTGCTCCCGGCATCCCCTCTGCCCCTGGAGTCAGCACCAGTTCCGCGCCGAAAACAGACAGGAGTTGCCTCCGCTCCACAGACATGGTATCAGGCATGGTGAGGATAAGCCGGTATCCTCTGGCAGCGCAGACAAAGGCCAGGGCAATACCGGTGTTGCCGCTGGTGGGCTCGACAATAACCGTGTCCTTCTTGATGAGCCCCTTCTCCTCAGCATCAACAACCATTGACATCCCAATCCTGTCCTTCACACTGCTTAAGGGATTAAACGACTCAAGCTTGGCCACTACCTCTGCCTTTATCCCCTCAGTTATTCGGTTCAATCTGACCAGAGGCGTATTCCCGATTAACTCGGTAGAGTCCCTGGCTATACCTCTGGTTAGCTTGGGTATTTCTGTAGTCTTATACTGAAGCTTCTCCACTTTTTGAATTACCTCTGCCATGTTGGATTCCTCCTTTTTAAAAACTAGGTTTGAGCTACCAATCCAATAAACTTATATATAGTACATTACCTCCTCAGGTCGCCTTTTTCTTTTTTGCCACTCCACTAAATTCTGCAGAGTGGTAGACTCCAGGACATTGTCCATTGCCTTTTTCAGTTCGCTCCAGATATCCCGGGTAACACATAATTCGGAGCGGACGCATATCTCCGGATTATTAACGCACTCCACGGGAGCAATTGAACCCTCAAGCAGTCGTACCACTTCACTAAGCTTTATTTCCTGAGGAGGCTTGCCTAACCAGACGCCACCCCGCGCCCCTCGCGTGCTCCTAATTATTCCGGCTGCTACTAGGGGGGTGATCAAGTGCTCTAAATATCGTAGTGAGATCTGCTGCCTTTGGGCGATATCCTTTAATAGAACTGGTTCTTCCCCTTGATGGACGGCCAAATCCAGAAGTGCCCTGGTTGCGTATCGTCCCCTAGTGGAGAGCTTCATTGGCTTCACCTCCTTGTTAACTAATGTAATCGACAAAGTCTAGAATAACACAAAATGGGGGAATTGTCAATAGCCTGCAAAAGGGTTAATTGTCGAATAATCACTGCTAATGGCAGTCGTCCTGTCGGACTTGGCGGTGGTAAAAGCCTATAGCCTATGTTGAAGATTTGTGGAGCTTACTCGAAGAGGACGACTTTTTCAGGTAACCTATAGGAGGGCCCCCCAGAATGTCTTGCCGCATGTAAGGAGGACAGAGATAAGGATGTATTTCTTGGCTTCTGAGCCGATAGGCAAGAGGAAAGGCTAAAGGTGTCTAGTATCTTCCACTTGGCTGGCAGCAGGTCAGCACCAAAGCAGCGTGTGCTTTGCCTTACCTTATGCTATAGGGCTTTCGGTTGCACAAATGTCATCTCTGTTCAGTTGGGATCACAATTGCTTGCTTTGTGCATAGGAATAACATTTGCTTAGAATGTGTGATTAGATACAAATGAGCAATTACCAGGTAATTCTAGAATTTAAATAATGCTGTCTGCTCCGCCTTTCTTTTCTCTACCTCCTCTTCCCGCTTCTGTCTTCGCTTTGCCCGCCTCCTCTCTACCCCTACTTGTGTCCTCTTTCGATAGAGCCACTCCTTGAGCCGATTTAGCTCTCCCATTTGGTAATCACTAATTGAGTCTACTGCGATATCGTTAAACCGCCGCGCTTCCGAAGTTTTTCAATAATGTTAGCTTCATTATCTTGACCAAACGCCCGCTTGTTGACGTGGCGAATCGCTCTGATGTCACCCGACTCCTCTTCTCGGATAGTTATCATATGAGACTCCTGACAGTGAAATTGTAAACCCTTCTCCTTGTTTCTTCAACGCCAACAAAGTAAGCCAATATGACCCCTAAATTTAGTTTGTGCAACTATTGACATTGGGGAAGGAAATAGACTATCGTTCATACCAAATTATTCCGAGAAAGGAGGAGAATAGATGCAAGCATACTGTATGAAATGCCGAACCAAGAGAGAAATGAAGGATGCCAAATCTATTACTATGAAGAACGGGAAGCCAGCAACTCAAGGTGTGTGCCCAACATGCGGTACTAAGATGTTTAGAATAGGAAAGGCATAATCCTCGTAATACTATCGTGATTGAATACGGGCTGGATAATTCCGCCGACAGGATATCCAGCCCATTTTTTGTGTATGTCCTGCCCGGCTTACAGGAGGCAGCGGCACGACGGTTTGATGAAGGTTTGGAGAGTGTTCTAACTGAGGCCCAAGTTGCCGAGGTTCTTAAGAAAAATGTCGGCAAAATATCGGCAAATTTGCCTCTGAGGGTGGTTTTACGGTAAAATTTGAAGCCAGGAGAGGTGTCCGAGAGGCTTATGGTGCCGCTCTCGAAAAGCGGCCTCCGCATTGAGCGGAGCGTGGGTTCGAATCCCACCCTCTCCGCCAAAAGGAGGTAATCCTGAAATGGCAATACACAAAAATTGATTATTACCGACAACCCTGGCCGCTAGAGACCAAAAGGCTATGGGAATAATACAGCCACCAATCAGATAGGAGGGAAAAAGATGGAGAACACATTTGACAGCACCTACGTTATCAATAAGGCAAAGTATGATGAATTTGTCGCTGAGGCGAGTAAACTTGCCGTTGCCGTGTATACTATTCCTGCTTTTGTCTGGATTGAGCTCTACAAGGCTATAGACATACGCAAAGATATTGCCATGCGAGTTATTTGGAAACCCGAGACTACTGTAGGGCAAATTAAGGAGCTTGATAAAACATGGTTCCTGAAGAAATATGAATAATCGGGTCTTGGTTATTTGAACCAGGACAAGTGATTTGCTGAGTCTAGCTTGAGTTATAATCTGAAGCTAGGAGAGGTACCGTTAACTAAGCGAGGAGAGGTGCTGGAGTGGACTATCAGGCGCGCCTGGAGAGCGCGTGTCGGGTTTCCCGACCGTGGGTTCGAATCCCACCCTCTCCGCCACCCCTTCTTCTATTAGACAATGTGTTTATGCTTGAGAACCTGTTTCTTTTTCTGGGAGTAAACATTCCAGCAAACAAAGGGATGGGTCTCACTAACCACAAAACTATTTTGTATTTCAGCAAGTTTGTCCCCCATCAAAACCTCAATGCATGCACGATACTTACCAGGCGGTAGAGTTATCTCTGGCTTTTCCCAAACAAAGACTTTTCGGTATGTATATGATGCACATGCAATTCCGAATACTGCGGGAAGAAGTGAAGCAACCAAGCTTATGCGCTGACGATCCCCTGTCCCATCACGAATGGTTAGCGTTGCAACCGACAGAGGGAGAATCACTTTGCGACTATCATACTCCTCAATAGTGAATTGGCTCATCATATCTTCCACTGTTATTCTCCTAACACCGAACCATTTCAACAGTCTATTATTGACTGGCAGGTTAAATAATTCAGTTTCTAAAACCCTTGTGTCTGACATTTCCTTGAAACTAAATCCAATCCTCAATTTGGGTTGTCCGTAAAACATTTGTAAGGTAGTTGGGAGAGTCAATATTGCCACCACCAGGGCAATGATACCAATAATAAGGGCTGCCAGTACCATACCCTAATTCTACCACTTTTATATCGTGGGTCAACCAATGTGGGGTGAGTTTCGCAACAAGTTCCTAATTGTCATCATTTTACCTCTATGCTAGAATGGCATTGCCTTGAAAGCGAGTAATAAAGACATCAAATACTGGGTAGGCTTTAGCCTGATACCAGGCATTGGTCGGGTCAAACTAACCCAGCTTGAGAACTACTGTAGTAGTCTGGAGACGGCGTGGCAAGCAGCTCCTGCTGACCTGAAGCAATCAGGCCTGGACACCAGCTCAATACACGCTATTACCTCCTGGCGACCTAAAATTTCTCTAGAAGCCGAGATGGAAAAGCTAGACCGCTATGGGGTGAAAGTGCTCACCTACCACGACTCAGATTACCCATCTCGGCTCAGGGAAATATATGATTATCCGCCGCTCCTCTATGTCAGGGGTTCCCTACTTCCCGAGGACGAGTGGTGCCTGGCAGTAGTGGGGACTCGCCGGGCTACTGTTTACGGGAGACAGGTAACCGAGGAAATAGTAGCTGACCTGGCTCGGAGCAAAATCACTATTGTCAGTGGCCTGGCTAGAGGGATTGATTCAGTAGCCCACCACAGCGCTTTAGACAGCGGCGGCAGGAGTCTTGCTGTATTTGCCTGCGGGCTTGATACTGTTTACCCCAGCGAGAACGCTAATCTGGCACGCAGCATTATCCAGCAGGGGGCACTGATAAGTGAGTACCCTTTAGGCACCAGACCCAGGGCAGAAAACTTCCCCCGCCGTAACCGAATCATGAGCGGACTGAGCCTCGGGGTTCTAATTATTGAAGCCGGGGAAACCAGCGGGGCGATGATTACCGCTCACCTGGCACTGGAGCAAAATAGAGAGGTATTCGCTATTCCCGGTAGTATCCTGTCACCAGCAAGCAGAGGAACCAATCACCTTATCCAGGAAGGAGCTAAGCTAGTTCGTGACTATACTGATATTCTGGAGGAATTAAACCTGATGACGGTAGCTCGCCAGATAGAGATGAAAGAGGTCTTACCATCTTCCGACACTGAGTCGTTGTTACTGAAGCAGCTATGCGCCGAGCCTACCCATATTGATGAGGTCTGCCGCTCCAGCGGACTGCCGGTATCAACCGTCAGCAGCACTCTGGCGATGATTGAGCTTAAAGGACTGGTAAAGCAGGTGGGGACGATGAACTATGTTCTAGCTCGGGAAGCAAGGCAGGAATACCAGGTAAGAGTAGATTAGGCACTGTGAACAAAGATTTGGTTATAGTGGAGTCACCGGCTAAGGCTAAGACGCTGAGCAAGATTTTAGGCAGCGGTTATAGCCTCAAAGCCTCGCTGGGTCATGTAAGAGACCTGCCCCGAAGCGGACTGGGAGTGGATATAGAAAATGGCTTTGTGCCCAAATATGTGGTGCCGAGAAAGAAAAGCAAGATTGTGCGAGAGCTTAAACAGGCAGTGAAGACGGCATCCACGGTATACCTGGCTACCGACCCCGACCGGGAGGGAGAAGCCATCTCCTGGCATTTAGCCGAGGTAACAAAATCAAACCGAATACCCTACCGCCGTGTTGTCTTTCACGAAATAACCACCGACGCCATTAAGTATGCCTTCAACCATCCCCGTTCTATAGATATGCAACTAGTCAACGCCCAGCAAGCACGGCGTGTCCTGGACAGGCTGGTGGGCTATAAGATTAGCCCCCTGCTGTGGCAAAAGGTAAGAAGAGGTCTCTCCGCAGGCAGAGTTCAGTCGGTGGCATTAAGGATTGTTGTTGACCGTGAGCGGGAAATTGAGAAATTTATACCAGTGGAATACTGGATTATTGCCGCTGACCTGACCAAGAAAATACCTGCTGCCGAGGTGCCATCCTTTCGGGCGATGCTGGTTGGTTTTATGGACGGCTCCAAGCTGGATATTCACAATCGGCAACAAGCCACCGAACTTGCTGACGAGCTTAAACCAGCCAGCTATAGTGTGGCTAAAGTAAAGACGAAGAAGGTGACCCGCCAGCCAGCACCACCATTCATAACCAGCACCTTGCAACAGGAAGCCTGGCGCAAGCTCCACTTCACCACTAAATATACCATGGCTATTGCCCAACAGCTTTATGAGGGTCTGCCCGTAGGCAATGAGGGAAACGTCGGGCTTATTACCTATATGCGCACCGACTCCACGCGGGTAGCTCGCTCAGCTATAGTTGAAACCAGAGAATTTATCAGTAATAAGTATGGCGCTCAATTTATTCCACCGCACGCCCGTTCCTTCACCCGAGTGGTAAAGGGGGCACAAGAGGCACACGAGGCTATCCGTCCCACTAAAATTCGGCGGGAGCCATTGCTGATTAAACCATACCTCAGTGCCGACCAGTTCAAGCTTTATGAGCTTATCTGGAAAAGAATGGTTGCCAGCCAGATGTCGGCAGCAACCTTTGATAACACTACCGTTGACATTAAAGCCAGATGCTCACCTTCCAAGGCTGATTATCTTTTCCGGGCTTCCAGCTCGGTTACCACCTTTCCCGGGTTTATGACTCTCTATACTGAAGGGAAAGACGAAGCTGTGAAAGAAGGTCAGAAAGGCTCATCGCTCCCCCGGTTAGAAAAGGGCGATGAGCTTGAGTTATTAGACCTTTTCCCGGAACAGCATTTTACCCAGCCCCCACCCCGCTTCACCGAAGCCACACTGGTCAAGATGTTAGAGCAATGGGGTATCGGGCGTCCCAGCACCTATGCCCCCATCCTGTCCACCATTCAGGAGCGGGGATATGTTACCAAGGCTAAGGGGAGCTTTCAGCCCACAGAGCTGGGTATTATCGTCAACGACCTGCTCAGCCAGCATTTTGCTGACATCGTTGATATCAAGTTCACCGCTCATATGGAAGATGAACTGGACGGAATCGCCAATGATAACAAGGACTGGGTGAGCGTGGTTCAAGGTTTTTATACTCCCTTTGAGGAAAGCCTTAAGAGTGCCTCCCAGCTTATGGAAAAGGTAAAGTTACCCGATGAGCTAACCGAGGAAATTTGCCCTGAGTGCGGTAAGCCGATGGCAATCAAAACCGGACGCTACGGGAGGTTTCTCGCCTGTAGTGGTTACCCTGAGTGTAAACATACCAAGTCCTTCCAGGTTAAGCTCGGCGTTAGCTGTCCCGAATGCGGGAGCGAGCTGGTGGAGAAGGTAAACAAAAAGAAGCGCACCTTCTACGGCTGTAGCAACTACCCCAATTGCCAGTTTGCCACCAATTTCAAGCCCCTCCCCCAGCCCTGCCCCCAGTGTGGCAGCCTCCTCACCCTGTACCGACAAAAGTGGGCAAAATGCACTAAGTGTGAGTATAAAGGGAAGATAGCAGAGCAGTAAGTTAATAAAATTGAGGTAATATGTCGTGAAATCAAAGATATCCAAAAGCTCTAACATGAATAAATGGATAAGAAATATTGAGCCTCACGCTAGGCAATTTAGGTGGGTTTTTGGAATGGTCTTAGCAACTGCAACAGTTGTTAGCATTTATAACATTTTAACTCCAATCAATCGTATCATAATATTCATTTCCTTAATCCTTTTTTTCTTCGCAGGACTCATAGTATTCATCTCCGATTTACAGCGCAACCAACAGGAAGGTACGTCAATACCTGTACATACGGAACAGCCTGGTCGTAATAAATGGATTTCAATAGGGTTACTCGTCTTAGTGGTCATTGTTATTGGCCTCATCTTTATTGCAAGACAATTGCCACCTACTCCCCAAGGGTATCAAGCATTCTTTACTGCTTTTGCTGGTATTGCAGCGTTGGGAACTGGAATTGCCCTAGGGGTGTTTGCTTATCAGCAATACAAGCTACGCCAGACTGAACATAGTCTCCTTTTCGAGCCACAGATACTCTTGAGGTCTACAGGAACTCCAATATCAGGGGAGGAGCTGAGGTATAATAATCAAAGATATCCTTATAGAATTGAATGGACTGTTCTTATCCTCAATACTAGTCAGCAACCAATCCTAATTGAATTCATGTTACTTAGAATAAGACAGCGAGGATGGGGAAAAACCCCTGATAAGGATGGATATCTCAGCCCACCCTCATATTACGTCCTAGAACCAAATGGACTAGAGCCGCCATTTCAGGTAACTCAAACTACTCCAAAGCGAATCAGGTGGATTATAGAAGGTTACAATGCCAGTCAGGAACTAGACGATAGTTTCGGTGACAGTAATAATCGGGATTTTGAGCTTATTTTTTATGTAGAAGCTACAAATCCACAAGACCCAAGCACACCAATTATTGAGGGAATCGTTAGTAACCCATTCCCTGTTCCCAAGGATGCTCCATGGGGCGATAAGATAACAACGTTATCATAGAAGTTGCTAAGGTTATTATGCAGGAAATCTTTAATAAATACATAAATTATCTTGAGGCGGAGAAGAATGCCTCGCCCTATACGGTGCGCAATTATACCACTGACTTGCTGCACTTCTTTCAGTTTCTCAAGGCTAAAGGGGTTGACTCGCTGAAGGAAGTAGATAAGCATGTTCTGCGTGATTACCTGTCCTATGTTATGGAACAGGGCTTCGTCAAGGCCAGTATTGCCCGCAAGCTGTCGGCTATTCGCTCCTTCTACCGCTACCTACTGCGAGAGGAAATAATATCCACCAACCCGGTAGCCACCGCCTCCTCACCCAAGCTGGATAAGCGTCTGCCTTCATTTCTTACTATAGATGAGGTAGAGCGACTCCTGGAGGCTCCTGATTCATCCAAGCCACAGGGTCAGCGTGACCGGGCGTTAATGGAGCTACTCTATGCTTCCGGTCTCAGGGTGAGCGAGCTGGTAAGTTTAAATCTGGAGCAGATTAATCTTGATAGCGGTGAAATCCGTGTTCGGGGGAAGGGGGACAAGGAACGGATGGTGCTGATGGGCAAGCCAGCCGTCAGGGCGTTGAGTGATTACCTCAGCCAGGGCCGACCCAAGCTCCTGGGTAAAAAGGGGAGCAGCGCTCTACTCCTTAACCTTAATGGGGGACGCCTCTCAGAACGAAGAGTCCAGAGAATACTGGGTAAATATGCCAATATCGCCGGCATCGGGAGGAGGGTTCATCCCCATATGTTGCGTCATACCTTTGCCACCCATTTGCTTGATGGCGGGGCTGATTTAAGAGTAGTCCAGGAGCTTCTGGGTCATGCCAGTCTGTCCTCCACCCAGATTTATACTCATGTAACCCAAAGTCAGGCGAGAAAGGTATATCTATCGGCTCACCCTATGGCACAGGAAAAAGGATAAGAAATTATTTGGGAACCCATCCCCCTGACCCCCTTCCCTAATTAGGGAAGGGGGAGTGTAGGTAAGAGAGGGGCTTCGCCCCTCTCTAAAATCTCTTCCCCCTCTCCTTTGAAGGAGAGGGGGATACAGGGGGTGAGGTTGACAAACAATCTTAGGATGATAAACATGAAAATAAGTAATAGGTTACAAAAACTGCACCCAAGGCTTGCTGAAAAGGAGATTGACGGTATTTTTGTCTCTCAACCAGAGAACAGGTGTTACCTTTCCGGCTTTGATGGCTCAGCAGGTTTCTTGCTGATTACACCACAAAACAAAATCTTAGCCACTGACTTCCGCTACCTAGAGCAAGCCCAAAGACAAGCCCCCGACTATGAGATTTTCCCAATTTCCAGTGGTATACTAGATTGGCTACCCAAGCTGGTAGCTGACCTGGGGCTGACGCGGCTGGGGTTTGAAGCGGGACATGTTACTTTTACCATGCATCAGCAGTTAACCGATGTATTGAAGCCATCCCAGCTCAAGCTTATCCCGGTAGATGGACTGGTAGAATCCCTCAGGATGATAAAAGAGCCTGAGGAAATTGAGCTTATTACTGAAGCGGTAGAAATAACCGATAGCGCTATTGAATATATTAAAGATATGATTCATACTGGTATGAGTGAAAAGGAGCTAGCCTGGGAGATAGAGAAATTCATGCGAGAGAAGGGCAGTGAGCCAATACCCTTTGATATTATTGCTGCCTCAGGCCCAAATTCAGCTCTACCCCACGCCAAGCCTTCGTCACACGCCATCCAGTCTGGTGAGCCAGTAATAATTGATATTGGAGCCAGGGTTGGAGGCTACTCCAGTGACCTGAGCCGCACTATCCACCTGGGCACGGCTGATGATACCTTCAACAAGGTATATGATACTGTTCTCAGGGCACAGCTTGCGGCAATAGCGGCAATCAAGAAGGGTATGACCGGCGGCGAAATTGACGATGTAGCCAGGACGGTTATCAGGCAGGCAGGCTATAGCGAAGCCTTCGGACATGGTTTAGGACATGGCATAGGGTTAGCGCCCCATGAGCAACCTCGCCTTGGTCCCAGTTCACCCGATAAACTTGACGCTGGCATGGTATTTACTATTGAGCCTGGTATCTATGTTACCGGCTGGGGAGGAGTGAGGATTGAGGATGTGGTGGTAATGGAAGAAGGTAAGATAAGGGTAATGTCAAAAGCTAGAAAATTGAGGCCGTTTTATTAAGCTATTTTTCCCACCCACCCACCCTCCAAGGCTCATGAGTAAAACCCCTAGGGGAGGGTGGGTGGGAACATCAAGCGTTAGTAAACAACCTTAGAAAATAGGAGTTTTACATGATAAGTGGCAGCGAGCTAAGAAAAGGGATTACTATTGAATTGGAGGGCGAGCTATATCAGGTTATCGACTACCAGCACATCAAGATGAAACGGACTGCCCTGGCTCGGGTAAAGCTTCGTGATATTAGGGCGGGCCACACTATTGAGCGAACCTTTCAGTCTGACGACAAACTTATCTGGGCACATCCTGAGGCCCGCAGCATGCAGTATCTTTATAATGATGGCGATTTGTATTATTTCATGGATGAGCAAAGCTTCGAGCAGACGCCCATCAATGCCAGTCAACTAGGTGATGCCATCAACTATCTGAAAGAAGGCATGTCTCTGGAGGTGTCAAGCTATAAAGGGGAACTGATAGGGGTGGAGCTACCCATTACTGTTGAGCTTCAGGTAATTGAAACCGGTCCTGGTTTCAAAGGTGATACGGCAACTGCTGGTAATAAACCAGCCAAGTTAGAAACTGGTATTACCATCCAGGTCCCTATGTTTATTGATACCGGGGATGTTATCAAGATTGACACTCGTAGCGGCAACTATTTAGAAAGGGTTGGTTGAAATTGACTAAATGGCTAAAGGCTGACTTTCATATTCACACCAAATATTCAATGGATTGTAATACCACACTGGAGGAGATAATCAATCGCTGCCTGGAGATTGGCATAAACTGTATTGCCATAGCTGACCATGGTACTACTGAGGGTGCATTAAAGCTGCAAACTATAGCCCCGTTCACGGTAATTGTAGCCGAGGAAATACTGACCCCCCATGGCGAAATCATGGGCATGTTTCTCAAAGAGACCATACCCCGTGGTCTGTCGGTAGAAGAGACAATAGCTCGCATCAGGGCTCAAGATGGTTTAGTAAATATACCACACCCTTTTGATATATTCAGGCCGTCGGCTCTAAGCACTAAAATAATAGAGGAAATAGTAGACCAAATTGATGCTATGGAAGTATTTAACTCCAGAACCCCCCTTCTCCGGAGCTTAGCCCAAGCTCAAATGTTTGCCCAGAAGTATGGTATTGCTAAAAGTGCTGGCAGTGATGCCCATACCCCCGGTGAAATAGGCAATGCCTATATAGAGATGCCTGAGTTCAATGGCAAGGACGAGTTTCTAAACGCTCTGGAAAAGGGCAAGTTTTTTGGACATCAGACAAACCCCTTAGT
>CAZTRJ010000031.1:0-15240 GCA_964616615.1 uncultured Dehalococcoidales bacterium | reverse complement strand
AAGGGGCGAAGCCCCTTCACCCCTAATCCTTCCCCCTCTCCTTATCAAGGAGAGGGGGATAGAGGGGGTGAGGTTGATAACCAATCTCATACTATTGAGGTTGCTTACAATGCTGGTGTTACTGACCCTGTCGAGGAAACTATTATGAAAGCACTCCAGGACCTGGGTGTGGTTGGTGTCAGGGCAGTTAAAACAGCCAAGCGATACCTGCTTCAAGGGCAACTGGATGAATATCAGTTGCAGGTTATATGCAATAGGCTTTTGGTAAACCCCATTATCCAGCATGTAGTTGAGCCGGAGCACTTTGGGTTTCCTGAAAACCCCCGGTATAGGTTCAGGTTAAATCAAGTAGATATTCTGGAATTAGATAATGCCGGGCTTTCCCAGGTCAGGCAACGATTTGGCTTTACCGATGATGAATTCCAGGCTATTATTGCCTATTTTCACCAGCAGGGGCGAAACCCCACTGATGCCGAACTGGAGACACTGGCACAGACCTGGTCTGAGCACTGTGTCCACAAGACATTTAAGGGTAAAATCAGTTTTGGCTCAATAACTATAGATAACCTGCTCCAGGCTACTATTATGAAGGCAACCGAGGAGCTGGCTAAGCCGTGGTGTCTTTCCGTTTTTGAGGATAATGCCGGGGTAATGGATTTTGATGGTCACTGGGCACTGTGCTTCAAGGTTGAGACCCATAATCACCCGTCGGCAGTTGAACCCTATGGAGGGGCAGCCACCGGGATAGGTGGGGTGGTTCGCGACCCCCTCGGCACCGGGCTAGGTGCCAAGCCGATATTGAACACTGATGTATTCTGTTTTGCTCCCCCTGATTTCCCTTATGAGAAACTACCCAGGGGGGTTTTACATCCGCGTCGTATTTTTAAGGGGGTTCGGGCTGGGGTGGCTGACTACGCTAATCGCCTGGGGATACCTACCCTTAACGGGGCTATACTTTTTGATGAGCGCTATATTGCTAACCCCCTTGTCTTCTGCGGAACGCTGGGGCTGTTGCCCAGAGACCTGGCTCAGAGGGGTCAGCAGCAGGCTGGTGATTTAGTGGTACTGGTCGGGGGCAGAACGGGAAGGGATGGAATACACGGGGTAACCTTTGCCTCGGAGCAGCTTACTGAGGAGTCAACCGCAGTTTCTTATAGCTCGGTTCAGATTGGCAATCCTATTGTGGAGAAGAGGCTTATTGATGTTCTGCTTCAGGCTAGAGACCGCCGACTGTATTGTCGGATAACTGACTGTGGTGGTGGCGGGCTTTCCTCGGCGGTAGGCGAGATGGCTGCTGAGACCGGGGTGCGGGTTGATCTGGATAGAGTTCCGCTGAAATATGCCGGGCTGTCTTACACCGAAATATGGGTGTCGGAATCTCAGGAACGAATGGTGCTGGCTGTCCCGCCAGACTGTGTTGACGAACTATTGAACCTTTTTGCTGGCGAAAATGTAGAGGCGGCAGTCATTGGTGAGTTTACTGATGACCGCAGGCTTCAGCTTTTCTATCACGGGAATCTGGTGGGTAACCTTGATATGGAATTCTTGCATCAGGGTTATCCCCAGGTGAAGAGAGAGGCGGTGTGGGAGCAACCACGATATGTTGAGCCTGCTGAGCCTGACTTGGCTCAGCCACCAGCTTTGAGTGAGGCTTTACTTCAAATTCTTGCCTCGTGGAATGTATGTAGCAAAGAGTGGGTTATCCGCCAGTATGACCATGAGGTGCAGGGGGCTAATGTCCTCAAGCCTCTGGTGGGGGAGGATAATGACGGACCGGGCGATGCCGCCATTATCAGACCAATTTTAGGTTCTGAAATGGGGGTAATCGTTGCCAATGGCATAAACCCTAAATATGGAGAGATAGACCCCTACTGGATGGCGGCGTCAGCCATTGATGAGGCGTTGCGGCAGATTGTAGCCGTTGGCGGCAATCTACGCCAGGTAGCCTTGCTTGATAATTTCTGCTGGGGTAATACTGACCGACAGGATATGCTGGGGGCTTTGGTCAGGGCGGCTCAGGCATGCTACGATATGGCGACTACCTATGAGACTCCTTTCATTTCGGGTAAGGATAGCCTCAATAACGAGTTTGAATTTGACGGAAAGCGCATCTCTATTCCCCACACCCTGCTCATCTCTGCCATCAGTGTTATGGAAGATGTGAATCGGGCAGTATCAATGGATTTCAAGAAAGCCGGTGACCTGATTTACATCGCTGGCACCACCCAGAATGAGCTTGGGGGGTCGGCATATTTTGGAACCCGTGGTTTTATGGGAAATGATGTGCCTAAAGTGAATCCACAGCTGGGGAGAAAACTGATGGATAGGTTGAGTCTGGCTACTGAGAAAGGCTTGGTTAGAGCCGGTCATGACTGTAGCGAGGGTGGCATCGGGGTCGCCATTGCCGAGATGGCATTTGCCGGGGGACTGGGAGCGACCATTTCCTTGGAATCCGTTCCACTGGGTGAGCCTGTATACCGGGATGACTTCATCCTCTTCTCCGAATCGAACAGCCGCTTCCTGGTTGAAATAGAGCCAGAGAGCAAGGATGAGTTTGAACAGGTAATGAGTGGCACCAGCCTGGCGGCTATCGGTCAGGTTACTGATTTTAAGCTGTTGGAAATATACGGGGTGAGTGGCAGAAGGGTGGTGGCTACCCCTATTAGTGCATTTAAAGAGGCGTGGCAGAAACCTCTTCGCTGGTAGAAACCAATGGGTAAAGCAAAGACACTGATATTGCGAGCCCCGGGGACAAACTGTGATGCTGAAACTGCCTTTGCCTTCCAGCAGGCGGGAGCAGTGGCGACTTCAGTTCATATTAACCAGCTAATTTGTGGTCAACAGCGGCTCTCCGACTACCAGATACTGGTTGTCCCCGGCGGCTTTACCTATGGTGATGATATTGCTGCCGGCAAGGTGCTGGCTAATGAGCTGAGGCTGAAGCTTGGTGAAGATATACTGAGGTTTATTGAAGGTGGTGGGCTGATTTTGGGCATCTGTAATGGCTTTCAGGTGCTGGTGAAAGCTGGCATTTTACCCTGGCTATCAAATGGCAGTTCGCCGCCGCTAACCGTGGTCGCCAATGATTCGGGTAAATTTGAATGTCGCTGGGTCTATTTGAAGGTGAATAAGGATAGCCCCTGTCTATTTACCCAGGGGATAGATAGTATGTATCTGCCTGTTGCCCATGCTGAGGGCAAGGTGGTGGCTGACCCCGAGGTCCTGCCTGAGTTAAATGTAGTCGTGTATTACGCTGATGAGGGGGGGAACAGCAAAGCTGGCTATCCCTATAATCCTAATGGTTCGGTAGGCAATATCGCCGGTATTTGTGATGCCTCGGGGCGTATTTTTGCCTTGATGCCGCACCCGGAACGCTATATTCGGGGCACCCAGCACCCGCAGTGGACAAGGCAGGGTGCCAAAGAGCACGGTGATGGCTTCCAGGTCTTCCTAAACGCAGTAAAGTGGGCGAAAGGTTTGTAAATCTCTTGCCCATCTAGCACTTGGTATACCCGCAGGTGGGGCAGATGAAGCAGCCTTCCTGATAGACCAGCAGGTTGCCACACTCGGGGCACTGACCGGCCAGGTTTTTGGCTAAGCCGTAGTCCTTAAGCTGGGGCTTGTTATCACTGCTTATATGTTTTTCCAGAACGCTGGCAATGGCATCGGCACAGGAGAGAACCGCCTTACCCTCTTCCCAGGCAATGGATGGGCAGCGGATACCACGAAGCTGTCTTACCACTGAGGCGACATCTATTCCCGACCTCAGCGCCAGGGAAATGAGTCGGCAGGTGGCTTCAAGCTGGGCTGAGGCACAGCCGCCAGCTTTACCCAGGGTGGAGAAAACCTCGCATATCCCCCGCTCATCAGAGTTAACGGTTACATAGATATAGCCGCAGCCGGTGGTTACCCTTTCGGTAATGCCAGAGGTTACCTTTGACCTCTTCCTGGGGGTAAGCCCCGCATCCTCAACCGTTTCTACCTTGCCTGTGCTCAACACCTGTGACTCGCGGCTTCTATCCCGGTAAATAGTTATTCCCTTTAGTCCTTCTTGGTAAGCCATCATATATACCTTGGCTATGTCTTCCCGCGTCGCCTCCTGGGGGAAATTGACTGTTTTAGAGACCGCGTTATGGGTGGACTTCTGGAAGGCGGCCTGCATCCTGACATGCCATTCGGGCTGTATTTCATGGGCAGTAACAAATAACCGCTTGACTTCATCTGGCACGCCATCAATCTCACTGAGGTGAGCGCCATTAGCCAGCTTCTGCATAAGCTCCTCGGAGTAGCAGCCTCCGCTCCTGGCTACTTCCTCAAAATAGGGGTTTACCTCTACCAGTTGGGCACCATCCAGGATATTGTGAATATAGCTCAGGGCAAAAAGGGGCTCAATGCCACTGGAGCAACCAGCTATTATGCTCAGGGTGCCGGTGGGAGCAATGGTAGTTCTGGTGGCATTTCTCATTCTAAAGCCATCAGGAACGTCATATACACTTCCCTCAAAAGCAGGAAATACACCTCTTTCCTGTGCTAGTTCCTTGGAGGCTTCGGTCGCCTCACGTTGTATCTCAGCCATCACTTTCTCGGCTACTTTCAGCGCCTCCTCTGAGTCGTAGGGGATGCCTAGCTGGATTAACATATCAGCAAACCCCATCACCCCCAGCCCTATTTTCCTGGATTTCTTGGTCATATCATCTATTTCGGGTAGGGGAAACTTATTGACATCAATGACATTATCTAAGAACCTTACCGCAGCCTTTACTGTCTCCGCTAGCTTGGGATAATCAATCTCGGTAGTTCCATTTGTTGCTCGCAGCATCCTGCTTAGATTGATGGAGCCCAGATTACATGACTCGTAAGGGAGTAGGGGCTGTTCGCCACAAGGGTTGGTGCTTTCAATTTTGCCCAGCTGAGGGACAGGGTTATCCTCATTTATTCGGTCAATAAAGACAATACCCGGGTCTCCTGTCTTCCACGCCATATCTACTATCTTATCAAACACCTCTTTGGCATTGAGCTTACCCGCTACTTCTTTGGTGCGTGGATTCACTAAATTATAGTCAGTGCCAGCCTCAACTGCTTCCATAAATTCGCTGGTTACGGCTACTGAGAGATTAAAGTTGGTAAAAGCAGTGGGGTCGTCCTTGGCCGCGATGAACTTCATAATATCGGGGTGGTCAACATTGAGAATAGCCATATTGGCTCCCCGGCGCATTCCACCCTGTTTAATAACATCGGTGGCAACATCAAAGGCTCGCATGAACGAAACCGGACCACTGGCTACGCCTCCGGTAGAGCCGACTCTATCTGTTTCCGGTCTCAGTCTAGAGAAGGAAAAGCCAGTTCCACCACCGCTCTTATGGATAAGGGCAGTATTCTTTACGGCATTAAAGATAGACTCCATTGAATCCTCAACGGGAAGGACAAAGCAGGCGGATAGCTGACCCAGCTCCCTGCCGGCATTCATCAGGGTAGGGGAGTTAGGCAGGAATTCCAGGTTAGCCATCAGCTGGTAGAATTCATCTGCCCTCGCCTTGACATCTGCCTTGGGGTCGTGGGTAAGCTCGGCAGAGGCAATAGTCTGTGCCACACGGTGGAGCATATCCTCTGGTGTCTCAATAACCTGTCCCTGGCTGTCTTTCTTCAGATACCTTCTTTCCAGAACACGGCGGGCATTTTCAGTAATATGAACCACGCTAGCAGGCTTAGCCTTTGGCTTAACTCTGGTAACCTCCATTTTGGGTTCGACCTCCTCTTCATTAACCGATTCCTTTTCTTTACTCGCCAGGATTTCTTCCACTATAGCCTGGATTTCAGACCCACTGGGGAGTTGTTGCTGGCTTCGCCGGGACCGTGGCACCAGATGTTCCATTCCGGGCAGGGGCGGTTCGGTTTGAGGTAGCGGTTTCGATTTTTCCAGGCGTTTAATCACCTGAGCCGTGAGTTGCTCCACTAGCTTTCTATCGGCTATACCCATAGCCTCGGCGGCGGCAAATACCGCCCGGGCAATCTGGGTGCGACTTGGTTGCTTGTCTGGTGACTTGTTAGCTGGGTTCATTTCCGACTCCTTCGGTGGCTCTTAGCTAGCGCTTCTAGTTCCTGGTTAAGCAGTAAGGGCAGTTGATTGCTAGGGGGAGATACCCCGGCTCCGCTACTGACCAGAGTGTCTACCTCTTGCTTTAAGGCCGTAATATCAGCAAATTCCCGGTAAACGCTGGCAAAGCGGATATAGGCAATGTAGTCCAGGCTCTTTAGCCTTTCCATCACCATGTCACCGATGACAGTGCTGGGTATCTCAACCTTGCCCAGGCGGTAAAGTTCAGCTTCTATATCTTCGGCAAGCTTATCCACAGTGCCGGTAGGCAATGGTCGTTTTTCACATGCCTTGTGAATACCGGTTAGCAGTTTATTGCGGTTGAATTCCTCACGCCTCTCGTCTTTTTTAGTCACGAACAGGCTGGCTGGTTGCAGTTGCTCATAGGTAGTGAAACGAGAGCCACAGCTCAGGCACTGGCGCCGGCGGCGGATACCGTCATTTACACTACGGGAGTCGGTAACCTTGGAATCGTAATAGCCACAATAGGGACAATTCATATTGTTCTACATTATATAGTAATATAGGGCAATATTACCACAATATATAGTGTCTGTCAAGTCCTTATGGTGGGGGGTAAAGAATGGGGTGGTTGACTAGTCTTGATTTTTCTCGAGATAGTCAGGGAACCACGAAGGCTGTAGAGCGCTAGCCCCGAGAAGAACCCCGGTCTTCCCGCTAAGCCGCTTTAAGCACCTACAGCCTTGTTGGTGGTTCCGCTGATTTGAGTAAATCCATGAAAGCTTTAGTCCGATGGGATGTGCACTGGCGCCTTAGTCAGTTTAGTTGATGGTGTTATTGCCTGACGTCGATGGCTGAATAGTGGGCGACGCAGGAAAGAGGGAACATCTAGTTCATCTTCGGTCTTTAACCCCTTAAGGAGCTGATTGAACTCCTCTTCCCGGCTAATCCCGGTCAGTCCTGCCTTGGAAGCGAATCCGGTGGCAATTAGGGTAATCCTTATTTCCTTATCCATAGCTGCTTCGTGGCCCACCCCAAAAATGATGTTGGCATCGGGGGCTACTGCTTCCTTGATTACCTCAGCGGCTTCGTTAACCTCAAACAGGGAAAGGCTAGTACCACCGACAACATTGAATAACACACCTCTTGACCCATCAATAGAAACATCTAACAGGGGACTAGCTAAAGCTTCCTTAGCCGCATCTACGGCTCGATTTTGACCTGACCCTCTACCTACGGACATCCAGGCTGGACCGGCATCTTTCATCACCGCCTTGACATCAGCAAAGTCAAGGTTAATCATCCCGGGGACAGTGATAACCTCAGCGATAGCCTGAACGCCGTGGCGGAGCACATCATCGGCCATCTTAAAGGCATTATCTACCGCTGTCTTCTGGTCACATAGTTCGAGCAAGCGGTTATTGGGGATAATAATAAGGGTATCAACCTTGTCTAAGAGACGGGTAATGCCATCGTCTGATACTTGGCAGCGGTGGGTGCCCTCAAAGGTGAAGGGTCTGGTGACTACGGCAATAGTCAGGGCTCCACCTTGCTTAGCTATTTCAGCGACAACAGGGGCAGCCCCGGTGCCGGTGCCACCACCCATACCGCAGGTGACAAATACCATATCAGCCCCGGAGACGATTTCTTTAAGCTCATCACGGTTTTCTTCGGCTGCTTTCTGACCTAGGTTATGGTCACCACCCACACCTAGTCCTTTGCTGGTTTTATCACCAATCTGGATGCGGGTCGGTGCCTCGGTAATAGATAGGGCTTGGGCATCGGTATTTATGGCGATGAACTCCACGCCTTGAATTTCCTCTCTGACCATGCGGGTTATGGCATTACAGCCACCGCCACCTAGACCGATGACCTTAATCTTGGCTGGGTTAGGAACAAAGCTTGTTTTTGCCATCTCCTCCTCCTTATCCTTTGTTGACTATTGAGTCTTAATGGAACAGATTCTTAATTCGGGAGATTAGGTGCTTTAATGCTGCGCCAAATCCGTAAGATTGCCAGGTCTGCATGCCTTCGTGCTTTGCTCCCCATAGCAGGAGACCAACGCTGGTGGCATAAGCTGGGTCGTGAAGAGTATCAGTAATACCAGACATATTGCTAGGGATACCTACTCGTACCGAGAGGTTCAGCATATCGCTCCCGAGGGCTGCTATGCCAGAAAGGTTGGCGCTACCACCAGTGAGTACCACTCCCGACGGGACTAATGTTTCATATTCAGAGCGTGGTAGCTCGAGCAGAATGAGCCTTATGATTTCCTCCACTCGAGCCCGGATAATGTCGCATAAGTCCTGGTAGGAGACACCATGTCCATCTTCTGCCATTGCGCTAGGGGTTTCCATCTTACCTTCGTAAACCGGCATAGCACTGCCATACCTTTTCTTCATCTCCTCGGCGACGTCGAATGGCAGCCCCAGACCGATAGCAATATCTCTGGTGATTTGATACCCAGCTACTGGTAGAATGGCAGTATGCCAGATGCTTCCCTCTCTGAAGACAGCAATATCGGTAGTCCCACCGCCGATGTCAGCTAATATAACACCTGTTTGCTTTTCATCCTCGGTTAATACTGCCTCATTGCTAGCTAAAGGTTCGAGGATGAGGTCATCAATATCTATCCCAATGCTACGAATACACTTTGCCAGATTCTGGACAGAAGTTACGGCGGCAGTAATGATATGTGTCTCTACATCCAGTCTGAAGCCATGCATTCCTACTGGGTTCTTGACCCCTACCTGACCATCAATAGCATAACTTCGGGGGATAACATGGAGCAACTTTCTATCGCTAGGAACCTTGATGCTCCGGGCGGATTGGAGAACTCGCCTCAGGTCATCCGGGCGGACCAGTCGGTCATTATGAGTAATAGCTACTACCCCGCGGTTATTCAGCGAGGTGACATGCCTCCCAGTAACACCGACATAGGCTGATTCTACCTTGGTGCCGCTGGCTTGTTCTGCTTTTCTCACTGACTCACGGATTGAGTTTGCGGCATCGTTGATGTTGACCACCAGACCCTTGTGTAGCCCCTTGGATGGAGTGACACCTACTCCTGAGACTCGGACACTACCCCCCTCGTCTGCGTCGGCTACAATGGTGCATATCTTAGTGGTACCAACATCAATAGAAGCTAAAGCAGTCTGTTTTTTCATCTCCTCCCTCCTTGTTAACTGGATTCTTGAGCCCTTTGGGTTAGTTAATTTCTTACATTTTTCAAACCTCCCTTATTCATCTTCTCAAAAATTATCAATCTATGGTCTAGAAAAGTTCTTCGGAGCTTTTTCAGCAAAGTTGGTCTCCTCCATCCCCCACTGTTAGTCTCTAGCGAGAAACACAGTTTTTCCACCATCCCATATTGCTCATTCTGAATAATGATGCGTTCCGCAATTCTCAATTTGGCACTGCGGCTACGCGGATTAAGTTGAACCTCGGCTGGGGAAGGAGTAATGACTTTCTTATTGACTAACTTCAGGGAGGCGGTATGTCCACAGATACAGCTTGGTGTTCCTGGAGGGCAAATACAATCCCTTGCTTCTTGTTGCATAAACTGTTTCACTATGCGGTCTTCAATAGAGTGATAGCTAATGACAATCAGTCTACCTTCAAACCCGAGGAGGTCAATCGCCTGTTTTAGGGCTGCTTCCAGGTGCTCAAGTTCATGGTTGACCGCTATTCGTAGTGCTTGAAAAGTTCTGGTGGCAGGGTGGATTCTACCCCTTCTGCTGCCAGTAGCCTGCTCTATTATCTGAGCTAGCTCAAGGGTAGAGCTTACCGGACGTGCCTGCACGATATGGTGTGCTATTTGATGGCTGTAGCCTTCCTCACCATATTTTTTAATAAGGTGAGCTAGTTCGCTCTCGGAGAAGGTATTAATGATATCGGCGGCGGTAACCTCTTGGCTGGGACTCAAGCGCATGTCTAGGGGTGCATCATGCTGGAAGCTGAAACCACGGCTATCATCATTAAGCTGAAGGGAGGAGAGTCCCAGGTCAAACAAAATACCATGAACGGGGAGGAAGTCATACTTAAGGCAGATAGCCTGTAAATTGACAAAGTTTTCATTAATGAGCAGGGCTGAGCCATTATAGGCTTCAAGCCTTGCCCCGGCTACTTTTATCGCTTCGGGGTCGGCATCGATGCCTAATAGCTGCCCGCCGGGTGAGCTCCGTTCTAAAATAGCAGCGGCATGCCCCCCACCGCCAAGGGTGCAATCAATATAGCGACCCCCGGGCTGCACTGCCAGTGCCTCAATAGTCTCTTGAAGCAGAACCGGGATGTGAGTGGGTGGTGACATGTTTAGCTTCATTGGTGCCTCTCCAGGCTCTCTATAATTTGCCAGACTTGTTCTTGGCTAATAGCCTTCTCTGTTTCCCATTGCTCGTGGTTCCACAGTTCAAAATAGTTATTGGCTCCGGCGATGACTACCTCATCCTCAATGCCCGCATACCGCCTTATTGGAATAGGCAAGGCTATCCTGCCTTGGTTATCAATGTCGACGCTGAAAGCAGTGGCAAAAATAGCCCGGTTTAGCCTTCTCAATTTTCCTTGAGTTACCGAACCGCTGGTAAGGGTAGCTGCCAGCTTTTTCCATTCCGGTAGTGGGTAGGCGGTGATGCACTTTTCTACCCCCGGCGTTAATACCAATCCCTCCTTCAGTTCGTTCCTGAACTTGGGTGGGATAGGCACTCTGCCTTTTTCATCAATCCGGTATTCAAATTCACCAAAAAACATATTAAGCCTACACCTATCTCCCTAGTTTACCACTTTTCCCCACTTTCTACCATTGTAAAACATATTTATCCCCTTTTGTCAAGTCTTTTTGATAAATTTTTCAAATTCACTGATTTTGCTATATTATTTATATGTGGTAAAATACAACCTGGCTGAGGACAGGCGGTGTCATGTTTAATCTGGGCATACTGACCATTAGTGATAAGGGCTGGCAGGGACAGCGCGGTGATGATAGTGGCAAGGCGATTAGGGATAGCCTGTCTCCATTAGATAGTCGTGTGGTTAAGTATGAGGTCATTCCTGATGAGATGGATGTTATTGCTGGCAAGCTTACTGACTGGGCAGATGAGGGTGATGTGGATGTTATTCTAACCACCGGAGGCACTGGGCTTGGTCAGCGTGATGTTACCCCTGAAGCTACTCTGTCTATAGTGGATAAGGTTGTGCCTGGTTTCGCTGAAGCGATGAGAACCGAAACTTTTAGTGTGACACCATTGGCCATATTGAGTCGAGCTGTGGCTGGGGTTAGGGGAAAATGCCTTATTATCAACCTGCCGGGTAGCCCTAGGGGAGTTCGGGAGTGCCTCAGGGTAATACTGTCGGTGATTCCCCACGCGGTGGCAATTGTTAAAGGAGAGGTAACTGAGCATATAGCTCCGGGTATTGATAGGGAGTAGTCGGTGGACATTGATATTTTGACTCTATTCCCCCAGATGTTTCAGGGTCCGTTTAGCACCGGCATCTTTCAACGAGCTATTGACCACAAGCTGGTTAGTATTAACCTGCATAATATTCGGGACTATACTTATGATGAACATCATACTGCTGATGACTATGCTTACGGTGGTGGTGCTGGTATGATACTCAAGCCTGAGCCTATTTTTGAGACGGTAGAGTCAATAGCGGCGTGTGTTAAACCAGGGGCTGGCGACTTACCAATTATTCTGCTTACCCCGCAGGGTCGCCTCTTTTCTCAACCGATTGCTTATGAGCTATCAAGATATAGTCGGTTGATTCTTATCTGTGGTCATTATGAAGGGGTTGATGGGCGAGTGGCTGAGCATCTGGTTACTGATGAGATTAGTATCGGTGATTATGTGCTTAGTGGTGGTGAACTGGCGGCTATGGTGGTAGTGGATGCTGTAGTTAGGCTATTGCCCGGGGTTCTTGGCTCAGAGGCTTCGCTACAGGATGATTCTCATGTCGCCGGGCTGTTGGAGTATCCCCAATACACTCGTCCTGCCGTATATAGGGAATGGTCAGTGCCTGAGGTTTTACTTTCAGGAAACCATGCCCAAGTTAGTAAATGGCGCCGTGAGCAGGCTATTCGGCGCACCCTGGAGCGTCGTCCCGAGCTATTAGACAAAGCTAACCTGAGCCTGGAGGAAAGACGGTTGGTTGAGCGTTTATTAACCTCACCCCCTTTGTCCCCCTCTCCTTGAAAGGAGAGGGGGAAGAGTGGTATTGAAGGGGCTTCGCCCCTTCAAACTTCCCTTGATAAATAAATTAAGCTTGATAAATAAATTAAAATAGAGGAGTCTTATTCAATGAGTATTGCCTCGCTAGTTGAAGTCAAACCAAATCCTAATATTCCTGCTCTTGTCCCTGGTGACACGGTAAAGGTTAGTGCCAAGGTTGTGGAAGGGGGAAGGGAGCGCACCCAGCCATTTCAAGGGGTAGTAATTAAGGTGGGGGGTGGAGGGGCTAGTGCTAACTTTACCGTGAGGCGTGTTGCCTATGGTGTCGGTGTTGAGCGCACCTTTCTTCTGCATTCACCGCTGGTGGAAAAGGTAGAGATAGTACGGCACGGGAAAGTACGCCGGGCTAAGCTTTATTACCTGCGTGGGCTCAGTGGTAAGAAAGCTCGCATCAAGGAAAAGAAACAGGTATAAGTTAGACTAGAGCCTCCACGGAGCATTGGATGGGGTATGCTGAGGTTAGTGTTAATTCGCCGGTAGCCCAGCGACAGACATTTAGCTATGCCATACCCCCTGGTCTAAGTGTTGATGTTGGGCAGGCGGTGTTGGTTCCCTTTGGTGATAAGCTCCTCCAGGGTATTATTTTGGAGTTAAGCTACTACCCCTCGGTGGAGGAAACCAGAGAAATAGTCGGGGTTATTGAGCCCCGCCCGCTACTATCGCCATCCCGGGTATCGCTGGCTCGCTGGATAAGTGAGTACTATCTATCACCACTCTTCGATGCTGTGGCGTTGATGCTACCGCCAGGATTTGAGCGCAAGGCGCTCACTCTTATTTCTATTTCCTCAATCCCTGATGGCTATGATTTATCTTCCCTTACCACTGAGCAGAGACATGCCTTTGAATTGGTTCAGAGACAGGGCAAGGTAAGTCTGAAGGAACTGGAGAAGACGCTGGGCAAAGAAAAGGCTCAGCGTATCGTCTCACAACTGGTAAAACAAGGCATAGCTATAAGAAGCTATGAACTGGAGCCAGTCAGGGCAAAACCAAAGTTAGCACCTTACCTCAGCCTGGCAATTGATGTTGATGAAGCTCAACAGGAGGTAGCCAGACTACGCGGGAAAGGTGCTAGCAAACAGGCTGCCCTTCTCGACTTCCTCACCCAGCAGTCCAGACCGGTATCTCTGGCAGAGGTTAGACAGGGGGCTAAGTGTAATAAAATGGTAGTTGATACCTTAGCCGGTAAAGGTTTAATAAGAGTTCAGCATATTGAGGTAAGGCGCGACCCACTTTCCTATCTGGGTATTACTTTATCTTACCCCCTGATTCTTACCGCCGCCCAGGAATCAGCCTTCAGCTCTATTAGTAAAAGCCTGGCACAGAAGTCAAAGGAGCATCCCGATGTTTTTCTGCTTCATGGTGTCACTGGCAGCGGCAAGACAGAAATTTATCTACAGGCTCTGGCTGAGGCGGTAAAGCTGGGTAAGCGAGGCATTGTTCTGGTCCCGGAAATTGCCCTTACTCCCCAGACCATAGAGCGATTCGCCTCACGCTTTCCTAATAAGGTGGCTGTCCTTCATAGTAAGCTCTCTCTGGGTGAACAATTTGACGAGTGGCAGCGGATAAGAGATGGAGAGTTTGATGTTGTCATCGGTTCCAGGAGTGCTATTTTTGCTCCCCAGCCTGAACTGGGTCTCATCGTTATTGATGAGGAGCACGAGTGGAGTTATAAACAGGATACATCACCCCGCTACCACGCTCGTGATGTAGCCATCAAGCTGGCTCGGTTAACCGGGGCGGTAGTTATTCTGGGCAGTGCCACCCCTGATGTAGAGACCTTTTACCATGCCCAGCGGGGAGGCTATCATCTGCTTGAGCTTCCGGAGCGGGTTACCCCCGGTAAAGGCGCGTCCCTGCCCCAGGTTGAGGTGGTAGATTTAAGGCAGGAGCTTAAGGCGGGGAATAGGAGCCTTTTCAGTCGTTCTCTATCACAGGCTATGACTAAAGCCATAGCCAGCCGGGAGCAGGTGATTCTATTTCTTAATCGGAGGGGGGCAGCTAGCTTTGTTCAATGTCGCAGTTGTGGCCTTGTTCTCCGCTGCCGACGATGTGATGTTGCCCTGACCCATCATTTTGTTGAGGGTGTCCTGGTCTGCCACCAGTGTGGCTACAGAATGTCAGTCCCTCAGGCTTGCCCTCAGTGCTTGAGCCGCAGGATAAAGTTTTTAGGCACTGGTACCCAGAAGCTGGAGCAAGAAGCCGGTTACGCCTTTCCCCGAGCCAGGCTGCTACGCTGGGACAGTGATGTTACCCAACGGAGGTATTCTCATGAAGAAATACTGGGCAAGTTCCGCTCCCATCAGGCTGATATTCTCATTGGCACGCAGATGATTGCCAAGGGGTTGGATTTGCCCTTGGTTACCCTGGTCGGGGTAATCAGTGCTGATACCAGTTTAAACCTGCCCGACTTTCGGGCGGGGGAGAGGACTTTTCAACTGCTGAGTCAGGTGGCGGGGAGGGCGGGGCGTGGTGTTTTGGGGGGGCAGGTTATCATTCAGACCTATTCTCCTGAGCACTATGCCATTCAGGCGGCAGCTAACCACGACTATGCCCTTTTCTATAATAAGGAGATTGCCTATCGTCGCCAGCTTCATAATCCGCCGTTCACCCAACTGGCTCGCCTGGTTTATAGCCATACTAACGATGCCCTTTGCCAGAGGGAGGCAGAAAGATTGAAGCGCCAGCTTATTGATGAAAGGGATTCCAGGGGAATAGCTGACCTCAGTCTGATTGGTCCGGCGCCGGCGTTTATTCATCGGCTACGGGGCAGGTTTCGGTGGCAGCTAATACTCCGTGGTTCTGAGCTTTCTGCTTTTCTGGGGCAGATACCTGTTCCCCAGGGCTGGACAATAGACATTGACCCCGTGGGACTAAGCTGAAGTTTATCTACCTCACCCCTTTAATTCTTCTTTAGTAACCCTATCCCCTTTATCCCCTTCATGCAAGGAATACCTCTTCCTA
>CAZTRJ010000030.1:0-15466 GCA_964616615.1 uncultured Dehalococcoidales bacterium | reverse complement strand
CTCTTTACATTATATTTCTCCAGAACGCCGGCATCAGCCAAATCCACAGCCAGGTTAAGTCCAGTCTGGCCGCCAAGGGTAGGTAGCAATCCATCGGGGCGCTCCCGGTCAATAATGCGGGCGACCATGTCAACCGTCAGCGGCTCAATATAGACAACATCAGCGATGCCCTCATCGGTCATAATGGTCGCCGGGTTAGAATTGACCAGTACCGAGGTTACCCCCTCCTCCCTCATCGCCTTGCACGCCTGGGTGCCGGCGTAGTCAAACTCCGCCGCCTGCCCGATAATAATCGGCCCCGAACCAATGATTAAGACTTTAGATGGTTTAGACATATTTACTCCTCACCTTTCTCAATCATCCCAGGAACTTTCTTAAACTAGCTGCTCTCAAAACATATTCTTCCAGACCGCTTTTGTTTTCTCTTAATGAACTCAGAATATAATCTGTTATTTCTTTGTGCTCTCCATCTGGTTGAAAATCAGACATAAAATCTCTAACTCTGGCTTCAAGATTTTTTGGCAAGAAGTCTGTATCTAGATTAATGTATTTTAAAGCATCCCTTAAATCATCTTCGAAATTTACATAAATTTTCTTGACAAACTGAATGTCATCTCCACCCAGAGCATTCAAACCAAGGACTTCTGGGGGCAAACCTATAGAATAGAGGGCAGCGGTGAATGTTATTGCCCTGGGTAAGGTGATTCCCCTCATACTACGTGAATACCCGAATAGCCCGATATGCAGCTTCCTCTTTCTTCTGCTCGGCACATACCTGGCCGCCGCATTAATTACTGGTGCTAACACTTCTATTTGTTTTTGGTATTCTTGAGAATACTTCCTGATTATTTCCCGGCATCTCTCCTCATCTACTTCCTGAGGCGGACATAGCTTCCTTTTTTGCAGTTTTCCTACCGCTTTTCTAACATCCTCAGCTGGATTGTCATATTTGAATGCTGATTGAATGGTAAAGGTATGAGCGCTGGGATATTCTTCGGCTACCCTTTCTACTGTCCATGGTCTTAGATTGCCCCGGAAAGGAGCCGAGCCAGCACCTACAATGGGGCAAATTTTTACTCCAATCTCTGCCGATAGTCGATGTAGTCTCTGAAGGGCAATTTTGTTCAACAGGACGGCGCTGACCAGCCCGTAGTTCATTGCCGGGTCTGACCTTGCCAGGAAAACCCTTTGATATTCTATATCCTTGTCTTGAAGGTATTCTCTAACCACGTTATGGGCATCAAGCATATGTTCCAGGTCTTCAAAGAGAGGTATGACACTAATTCTTTCCGGCATGAATTCTCCAATCCATTCAGCGATGGTTATACCTCCTCTTTTGAATGGTTTATTCTGTTTCCCCACCACGAAATCGCGATAATAGGTATAAATCCGGTCAATACACTTGGCGGAGACTGTCATGGGTAAGATAACTTCAAATATAGGGGGTATATCATCCCCGTAGAATAGTTTAGCGGCATCAAATGACCTAGGTATGCTTTCCAGGGTTTCCAGTAAAATTTTCGCTTCAGCCTTTTCTATCGTAGGATTAGGTACTCTTAAGGTTACAAACACATCCTTGCCTAGTCTTTTATCCCTGAAGAAAGGTTCGTGTTTTGCCAGCAGCTTTTTAACGACATAATTATCAACTTCCTTGCCTTCACAGTCCCACATCTGCTCATCGCAACCTAGATGAGAAAATGCGTAGTAGGCTTCCTGAATCTCATCCTCCCCACCGAGCTCAGTGTTCTCAGCAAAAAACGGGGAATTGACATTATCCGGGTGTTGCGTGCTCATGCATTTTGGTATTTTTATCTTGGTCATCATAATATTTTCCCTAATCCCACTTTAAAGCATCTCTATCTAGAGGGTTTATCTACCTCACCCCCTTTATCCCCCTCTCCTAAACAGGAGAGGGGGAGGTTTGGTGGAGAGGGGCTTCGCCCCTCTCGGACTCCCTGATTAAGACTTCAGATGGTTTAGACATGATAATTAATTAATCCACTCCATTTCTCTATCATTTTTTCTGATAAGTTGTTTTACTCCATGTCCTTTGAAAATAGATTCATCAATTGGAATGGTTGCAAGAGGGTTGTGATATATTTCCAGATAATAAACAATCTCTGCTTGTTCATTATCTATATTGTCTTTGTAGATGCTGGCAGCACTTATCTTTGGTCGCTTCAAGCAAAAACCATTCGGTTTACGCGTTACCTCAGTATTTATAGCTGCACCATCTTCGCCGTAGGTGATTACCACGTTTTCCGTACCGAGCCAAGCACCAAGCATATCATGTTCATTGATTAGGTAATTTGGCGAAGCACATAATATTACAAGAGAAGGCTTAGTGCCATCCAGCTTAGTATAAGCTTTACCTAAGGAATGTTTTACGTAAGCTTCGTTACTTCCCCACCTAGCGTTAAAGCTACAAGCTCCTAGGTAACAATTATTAAATTTTTTACTTGGTGAAGCATGGATTTCGAGATGTAATCCTGTTTTATCTTGGTAATCAGGCAATTCATATACTTTCTCTTTATCTTGGGTATCTAATCTTTTTAATTCGTCTTCTAGAAAAATTTTTAGGGACCTTTCACTGAAATTCTCAATTTCTCCAGCATTTTTTAATTGGATAGTGATCGCAAATGGTAGAGCTACTTCTTTAATGCAACTTCTCAATTTATCATATACGTGTTGTTCTAATCTCTCTAAATCTCTAGGAAGGATTGTTTTGACCTCACAGAAAATATTTATTTTTAATTCGTCTAGCAATATCTCGAACTCTCCAACCCTACGTTTTTTACCGATGGGTCTCCAATTCAGACAATTATCGCCAATAATCTGTTCAATAGATTTGGCAACCTTTAACTCATTGATAGCAGCTTCCCACGATTCCCAATCACCTTTTTTTAATCTAGCTTCTAAATCAGCATCTACCAAGTTATATCTGTAAGCTAGTTCTAAGCAGTCGTCTATATTTCTACGCCATACATCAGCTTCTGGGCGTTGCTCAACTAGTAGCCTATATAGGAAGCTATCTTTTGATAACAAGGTTACAAAATCGGCAGGGAAGAAGCGTTTTAGATGCATGAAAGATTCTATTTTAGAATTCATTTCTCTCCCCTCACCATCTCCAGAAACTTGCCGAAGAGGTAGGTATTGTCCCACGGACCGGGGGAGGCTTCAGAGTGATACTGGACGGAGAAGATGGGTAGTTCCTTGTGGCGTAACCCCTCCACCGTTCCATCGTTCAGGTTAATATGGCTGACCTCCAGCCCATCTTTAAGGCTATCAGGGTCAACAGCGTAGCCGTGGTTTTGAGCCGTGATATGGATGTTACCGGTGGCCAGGTCCTGGACGGGGTGGTTAGACCCGCGGTGACCAAACTTCAGCTTGAAGGTCTTAGCACCAAATACTCTGCCCAGAATAAGGTGTCCCATACAGATACCCATCATTGGCTTCTTGCCAACGAGCTGCTTGACCGTATCAACTATGTAATCCAGCACTTCGGGGTTGCCGGGGCCGGGGGAGAGGATAATGCCGTCAGGTTTCAGATTAAGGATTTCATCGGCGGGCATGGTGCAGGGGACTACAGTGAGCGTGCAATCCATACCACTCAGGATGCGGAGGATGCTGTATTTTAAGCCGCAGTCCAGGACAATCACTTTACATAACGATTGTTGAACTTCTTTAGCTACCTCTGGCTGCCACTGGTAGGGGAGGGCAGTAGTTACCTGCTTTACGAAATCAGTTGAGCCGTAGCTGGGCAGCGTTTGCAATTGTTCCCGAGCCTGTTGAGGAGTCTTATCACTGGTAATAACGCCCATCATTACCCCCACCGAGCGCAATTTACGGGTGATAGCCCGGGTATCAACACCATAAATTCCAGGTATGCCACTTTCGGCTAAATATTGGTGAATGGTCTTGGTGTTAAGATAGTGATTGGGCTGCTGGCACTCCTCTCTCACCACGAAGCCTTTTACCTGAATTTTGTTTGATTCAAAGTCCTGCTGGTTGGTACCGTAGTTGCCAATCAAAGGATAGGTGGGAACGACAATCTGCCCGGCATAAGAGGGGTCAGTCAGCATCTCCTGGTATCCCATCATGCTGGTATTGAATACTACCTCACCAAAGGTATTAGCCTCGGCACCAAAGGAGTAACCTTCGTAGACTGAGCCATCTTCTAAAACCAATATTGCTCTTTTAGTCATCTTATCAACCCTATCCCCTTTATCCCCTTCCCCTTGATAAGGGGAAGGGGAAGATTTTTTTCTAAAGAGGGGCTTCGCCCCTCTTTAACTCCCCTTTTATATTCTCAT
The DNA here is from genome assembly GCA_964616615.1 of uncultured Dehalococcoidales bacterium. Classification (GTDB taxonomy): domain Bacteria; phylum Chloroflexota; class Dehalococcoidia; order Dehalococcoidales; family DAOVUZ01; genus DAOVUZ01. The sequence continues at coordinate 11,153 of CAZTRJ010000030.1, read as the reverse complement.
CCTCAGCCCTTTTATATTCTCATCCCCAGAAGGGAATCAGTTACGAGAGATATATCTTGTCCCTCTTTAACTCCCTTTTAATATTTCTCTTTTCAGAAGGGGAATTAGTCATATAATAGAAGCAAAGCTTCTGTTTACCCCCCTTTTATATTTTCACCAAGTTATTACTCAGTTTAATCGAATCATCTTTATAAACCAGCTTCCCCTCAGATATGGTTGCCATTACCTTACCGTTAAGTGTAGAACCAGCCAGTGGGGTATTCTTGCCCTTGGAGGCAAAAGCCCCGGTATCTACTACCCACTCCCAATCAGGGTCAAAGATAGTTACATCAGCCGGGGCACCAGTAGCCAGCGTCCCCAGTTTCCCATATTTATCACCAATAATTTTGGCTGGTTCGCAGGTGAGCTTGAAGATAAGAGTAGCTAGGGTTAGCTGCCCACCGTGCACCAGACTCATAAGGCTGCCCAGCGCCGTCTCAAAACCACTGATGCCAAAGGGGGCGAGGGCAAATTCGCACCGCTTTTCGGCTTCGGTATGAGGGGCGTGGTCAGTGGCAATAATATCAATTACATTTTCCCTGAGACCCTGGATTAGGGCTTGAATGTCCCGTTTAGTTCTCAGGGGTGGATTTACCTTGGCGTTGGTATCATAACCGATAACCCTCTCCTCGGTCAGGGTTAGATGGTGCGGCGTAACCTCGGCAGTAATCTGAATACCTTTCTCCTTGGCATGGCGGACGAGGTCAACCGAACCCTCGGTAGTAGTATGGGCGATGTGTAGCCGACCCCCGGTCAGTTGAGCCAGAGCCAGGTCACGAGCGACTATAATCTCCTCAGCAGCATTTGGTATCCCCTTAAGACCCAGGCTGGTTGATATTATGCCTTCATTCATCTGCCCGCCCTCGGTGAGGGCTATATCCTCGCAGTGGTCGATGATAGGCAAGCCGAAGGCACAGCTATACTCTAATGCCTGGCGCATAAGGCCTGAATCCATAACTGGCTCACCGTCATCACTAAAGGCAATCACCCCGGCTGAAGCCAGCTCCGACATCGGGGTCAGCTCCCTTCCCTTTCTGCCCTTGGAGATACAGCCTATGGGCAGAACACGAACCACACCCTCGGTAGCTGCTGTTGTTTTCACATAATCTATGGTAGCCCGATTATCCAGGGGAGGGTTGGTATTGGGCATGCAACAGATAGTAGTAAAGCCGCCTCTAGCTGCGGCTCGGCTTCCAGTGGCAATAGTCTCCTTCTCCTCAAACCCTGGCTGTCTGAGATGACAGTGGAGGTCGATAAATCCAGGGCAGACAATTAGTCCCTGGGCGTGAATGATGTCATAGTCGGGCGGGGGTGGGACTATTTTCCCCCCACCCAGCCATGAGATTCTACCTTCGGTGATAAGCAAACTGCCAATTTCATCTATCCCCAGGCTGGGGTCAATCATTCGACCACCATAAATAAGTAAAGGCTTCATTATCATTATCCCAGGTCATGCCCGCTGGCATAGTGGCTGGGCTTGAAACCGTGAGCCTCGGCTTCACTTCCCGAATCAAAAATAATCAGATTCTCCAGTCTGATTTGCCTCGCCCAATGGCTGTCAGCACTATGGTATTTTTTGGTATCCACTTTCCCTTCATGCCAGTCAGAACTGGCAATATATTGAGGCTTAACTTCGTGCTCGCAGTAGACGCACCTTAAGGTTAAAGGCTGGGTGTCCACTATTTCAAACTCAGGCTTTATATACCTTTCCTCGTTAAATGACACGCAATTCCGATTTTGGCACTTGACCCCAAAATTACGTCGATAAATAGGATAGTCTATTTTATGGACAAAGGAACCTTCTTCTTTAGCAATAGAAACCTCTTTAGTTCCCAACAGGAGGGCTATGAGTGCCATTCTGATAGGCACCCCACGAGCCGCTTGCTTAAAATACATACTCCGTGGGTCAGCATCCATTTCATAGGCTAACTCGCCGACACGTGGTAACGGATGCATAACAAGCGTTCTCTTAAACTCTTTCCCTTTAAGGAATTTCCTATCTATTACGGGATAATCTGTCTTCAAGTCCTGGTCTTCGGCGGTAGCCATAAGTCTTTCCTTCTGAAGCCGGGTAACATAAAGGGCATCAACCCCTGTCTTCAGTTCAATCTGAAGACTAACGCCAGGTATGTTAGCCAGTTGGTGCGGCTTGCTTGGGGTCATGTATATAGCATCCAGAGGGAAAAACCTTACCTTGGCTGTATCGCCCAAACTGTCATAACTTTCCAGCCTGCCGGTGTATTCTGTGGTTAATTTCCGTGTAACATGCTCTGGAAGCTCAAGACCCGGGCTAGGACGAAAATGGATAGTCGCACCGAACCTAGCTAGAGCATAGGTCAGTGAATGTATAGTTCGCCCATGTTTCAGGTCTCCACACAGGGCAATATTTAGCCCCTCGATGGTCTGCTTCTCCTTCTTGATGGTATAAAGGTCACACAAGGTCTGGGTTGGGTGTTCGTGGCTGCCATCACCAGCATTTATTACCGGAACACCAGCATAGTCAGCGGCTACCTTAGCCGCTCCTTCCCACGGGTGCCTGATGACAATAATATCGGCATAACTGCCGACTACTCTCGCCATATCAGCAATGCTTTCCCCTTTAGCTAGAGAGGTTGCCCCGATATCAACTGCACTTATGACATTGCCCCCCAGTCTGTGCATCGCCGCCTCAAATGAGAGCCGTGTCCTGGTGCTCGGCTCAAAAAATAGACTTGCCATAATCTTGCCCTGGCATACACCAGACTGTTTGTTCATCGAGTCTGACATTTCGTCTGACAGGGAAAACAGCGCCTCGATTTCCCCATTGGATAAATCGTCTACGGTCACCAGATTTCTATTTGCCAGACACATGCTAGCTCCCTCTGGAACAATTTACCTTCCCATATTCTCCGGTGAGAGACTGGGCTCAGCTACATTTACAATGGCTACCTCGTCTATGCCGTCGGTTTCCTCAAGTTGAACCTGTATCTCCTCATGTCTGGAACTGGGCATATTCTTACCTACATAGTCAGCCCGTATCGGTAGCTCACGGTGACCACGGTCTATAAGCACCGCTAATTGAATCGACCGGGGTCGCCCCAGGTCAATAAGAGCATCCATAGCGGCACGGATACTGCGTCCAGTATATAGAACATCATCAACTAACACTACGGATTTGCCATCAATACCAGTCGGAATATCAGTGCGGCGGAGAGTGGGTTGTAAATTCAGCGAGGCAAGGTCATCTCGATACAGGCTAATGTCCAGAGCACCAACCGGTATTTTCAACCCCTCAAAGTCTTCTATATTGGCCGCCAGCCGCTTAGCCAGAGGCACACCCCGAGTGTGTATGCCAACCAGCATCAGGTGCTCAATGGCTTTGTTTTGTTCTATAATTTCGTGGGCAATACGAGCCAGAGTTCGCCTGATATCCTCCGGGGTCATTATATTTTTTCTGGACATAAAAATAACCTCTCACCTTTGCCGGCAAGAGGTCTTGCTCTTAATCATCCTTACTTCCCCTTGCCAGCCTCGCTGGACCAGCTTAAAGGTCAACTATTAATAAACTATTATACCACTTTAATCTGGTTATTGCAACATTTCAAGTGAGAGATTGTTTATTAACCTCACCCCCTTTAATTCTTTTTCAGTAACCCTATCCTCTTTATCCCCTTCATGCAAGGAATGCCTCTTCCTATTCTAGGGGAAGGGGACTTAGTTATATAAGAGAGGCTTCGCCTCTCTTGGACTCTCCTTAATGTTTACTCCTTTCAAGTAGGGAAGGGGAAGATAATTATGATATGAATGTATCTTCCTATCATGGGGCTTCACCCCTCTAAAACTCCCCTTTTCTACTACTTTAGAGTAAGGAGAGGGGGAAGAGATTTAGAGAGGGGCAAAGCCCCTCTCTAACCTATACTCCAAGTGAGGATATTGCTAAAAGCAGGCATATGTTATACAATGTGGTTTGCCGTTTGGCTACAATAGGAGTTGCCTGGTTCAGCTTAGAGACCAGGAACTGACTAAATCTTCTAAGGAGGGCAGGTGATTGAATGCACTAGGAAAACATTTACTTTTAGAACTGAAGGACTGTGATAAGGAGATGTTAAATGACTTGAGCTTTCTCAAAGGTAGCCTGCTAGCGGCAGCAACTGAGACCGGGGCTGTGGTATTGGGAGAATCCTTTCACCAGTTTAATCCTCAGGGGGTAAGCGGGGTAGTGATTATTGCTGAATCCCATCTATTTATTCATACCTGGCCAGAATACGGTTATGCCGCCGCCGATATTTTCACCTGTGGTGATTCTGTTCAACCACGGAAGGCAGCAGAGATACTTGTCGAGAAGCTCGGTAGCAAAAGCCACTCTATAATGGAGATACAGAGAGGGGTTTTAGATACTTAGTAGAGTGGTTTGGGATAGAGGTTATGGATACCGACCCTGATAAATGGTTTTACGATAGAGTAAACCAAAATTTAATTCAACTGCACAGTATCAAAGAGATTCTGTATAGCGGGCAGACGAAGTTCCAATCCGCCGAGCTTATTCGTAGTGGTGCTTTTGGTAAGTGTTTGATACTGGATGGCAAGATTCAATCCAGTGAAATTGATGAGTTTGTCTATCACCAGGCTCTGGTTCAGCCGGCGATGATAACCCATCCCTGCCCTGAGACAGTATTTATCGCCGGGGGTGGTGAAGGTGCCACCGTGAGGGAGGTATTGTCTCATAATACGGTAAAGAGGGCAGTGATGGTTGACATTGATGAAGAGGTAATAGCTATCTGCAAAAAATACCTGCCTGAGTATAGCCTGGGCTCTTTTGAAGATAAACGAACCGAACTATACCATACTGATGCCCGAGATTATCTGGCTAAATGTGGCAAATCATTTGACATAATAATTATTGATTTACCTGACCCTATAGAGGAGGGTCCAGCTTACTTGCTCTATACCCAGGAATTCTATCAGCTAGTCCGAGACCGACTTACCACTAACGGGATTATCAGTGTCCAATCCGGGTCGGCAAGTTGGGCTGAGTTACTAAACTTTAGCGCAGTCTTTAACACGCTGAAAAGCGTTTTTCCTATAGTCTATCCCTATCAGGTAGATATCCCCTGCTTCGGCGGTCCCTGGGGGTTTTGTCTGGCTTCATTGAATCTCAACCCGGGTCTACTTTCAGCTACTGAGATAGATAACAGGCTTTCAGCCCGGCAACTCAAGGACTTAAAGTTCTATGATGGGCTAACCCATCAAGGGATGTTTTCCCTGCCCAAGCACCTGAGGGATAAGCTGTCCCAGCAAGAAAGGCTCATAACTGATAACCAGCCCCTATATATATACCAAGGCTAAACAGTGATAGTTTAGCCCTCTTTTTAGGAATCCTTGAGAGGTTCCATGGCATCACTGGTTTGCAGTTTCCTACGAAATGTACCCTTGGTGGCTTTGCATAGTTGCACCAGCAGGAGCATAAAGGGAACCTCGGTCAGAAGCCCGACCACTGTAGCCAGAGATGCCCCCGAGGTTACACCGAAAAGGGTGGTGGATACGGCTATAGCCACCTCAAAGTGATTGCTGCCAGCAATAATTGCTGCTGGCGCTGCGTCCTCGTAGGTTAAATTCATTACTCTACCAGCAATATAGGTGGCGGCAAATATAACCAGTATGTTGACCAATATGCCGATGGCTATCATGCCGATAATAGCTGGTAATTCTATAATCAGGTAGCCCTGTAAGGTAAAGAGTACCACCAGTGTTGCCAGCAGGGCAATGATTGACATTTTAGCTAAAGGAGGAACCAGTCTGGTTTTAAACCATTCCCTGCCCTTTCTTTGGATTACCTGTCTCCTGGTTATATAGCCAGCTATCAGCGGGGTGCAGATATATATGGCTACCGACAGGGCTATTGTTTCCCACGGCACCCGTATGCCGGAAATGCCCAGCAGGAGCACAGCCAGTGGGGCATACAATACTACCATTGCCAGCGAGTTTATCGCTGTCATAACCAGGGTATGCCCCATATTACCCTTTGCCAGGTAGCTCCACATCAGAACCATGGCCGTGCAGGGTGCCACCCCGAGAAGTATCAGCCCCGCCCGGTAATCCTGTATTTGTACCGGGGTTAGAAAACGACCAAAAATCACACTCAGGAAAAGCCAGGCAAGTAGGGCCATAGTGAATGGTTTTACTACCCAATTGGCAAACAGGGTAAGGGCTATCGGCTTAGGATTGCGAGTTGCTCTCTTAATCTCCTCAAAGCTTATCTGCACCATTATGGGGTATATCATGCCAAACAGGAGGATAGCAATTGGGATAGAGATATGGGCTACCTCTAGCTTGGCTAAGGCATCGGAAATTTGAGGGAATAGTCGCCCCAGGGCTGTCCCGATGATGATGCACAAGGCGACCCATAGCGTCAGATACTTTTCCCATATACCAAGCCTTCTTTCTTCGGTAGCTATCTTATTTGCCTCCTCTTCGACATCCTGGGCCTATCCGTTTGGCCTGCTTTAATCTCTCTTTATCCTTTTCTATCATCTCATTGCTTATAGGAGAATCTTCTAGTAGCTTTGCCAGAGAGGTAGCGTAGCGATTTGCTGACTCCCGGTCCACAGAATAAACTATCCAGAGTCCGTCTCTCCTCGCTTTTAAGAAGCCAGCGTCCTGAAGAATACCCAGATTTCGTGAAGCCCGGGACTGAGATATATCCAGAGCTTGCATAACCTCGCAGACACAGCATTCTTTCTCCAGTAGAACTCTCAGAATCCTGAGTCTGGTCTCATCGGAGAGAGCCTTCATCACCTTAATCAAGTCCTTCATAGTTCCCCCTGCAGGTAGAGTATAAGAAGATATTCGCATAAGTGCATATATTCATATTCTACTACCTCTCCCACTACATGTCAATTTTATGTTATGAAGTTGTTTATCATTCAACTCTTACCACAGAGCCATTGACTAATAATCAGTAATTTTATACAGTATAAGAAGTAGACTTACTTTCTAATGGAGGTGAAAAATGTCAGAAGAACTAAAAGAAAAATTGAGAGCTGAAGCCCTGACTAACGGATTTGAATTCTTTGGCGTGGTTGATGCTGCCGAGTTGGCTAAAGTGCCTTTTCCTCCCAATCGCTGCCTGGATACCCCCTATGGGTTTTTACCCGAAGCCAAAAGCGTTATTGTTCTGGGGTGGCACATCTGGGATCCGCTATTTAATGCCGTAGTTACCTCGGTGCTACCGGAGGGGGCTATTCCCTTCGATGACGTGCCTGATTCCCAGTACTATAACCTTTACTACGAGCTCACCGAAGCCCGAGCTCACCGCTTCGCCGAGGCACTGCGGGATGCTGGGTATAAAGCAGTGGTGACCCACTTCGTTCATGCCAAAGCGGCGGCAACCCTAGCCGGGCTGGGCTGGATTGGCAAGATGACCTTGTGTATTACACCCCTGCTTGGTCCCCGTCAGCGGTGGTGCTCAGTGGTAACTGATGCCGTTCTGCCTTATGACAAACCCTTCACCGAAGACCTTTGCGGCGACTGTGAGCTATGTGTGAAAGCTTGCCCCGTTGGCGCCATTATTCCCGGACCTTCCCAGGGTGTGGAGCCAGGGAAGAAGGTAGACTTCTGGAAGTGTATTGTCCCTCAGGAGATGCTGGCCGAACCCAGTGAAGGTTGGCAAAAACATGCCAAAAAATACACTAAGCGCGGTTTTACTGAATGCCTGATTTGCCATGATGCCTGCCCCATTGGAAGGGAAGAGCATGAGCGGCGGGTCAAGAAATACACCACCAAACCAGCGAGTTGAATGACCAAGCCAGTAGAAGCAAGCTCTCCTTTCAACTCCATTGTGCCAATGTTATAATGGCTATAAATGGATATTTTGGCCGAGCTTAATCCCGAACAGAGGCAGGCGGTAGAGGCGATTGGTGGACCGGTGCTGATTCTGGCTGGTCCCGGTAGTGGTAAGACCAGGGTTATTGCTCATCGGGTGGCTTACCTGATTACAGTTTGTGGGGTTAATCCCCACCGGATTATGGCAGTTACCTTCACCAATAAAGCCGCCAGAGAAATGGTGGAGAGGCTTAACCATCTGGTCAGTAGTTCAGTAGCAGATTTAACCCTGGGTACCTTTCATGCCATCTGCGCTCGTATCCTGCGCCGGGAGGGCAGGGCAATAGGCATTGACCCCAGGTTCGTAATCTATGACCAGGAAGACCAGATAAGCCTGCTCAAACGCAGTATCCAAGAAGTAGACCTTGACCCCAAGCAATATGCCCCCCGGGCGATACAATCAGCCATCTCCGCTGCCAAGAGCCACTTACTAACCCCTCAAGACTATATTCAGCATAGTCATAGCTATTTTGAAGAGGTAGTGGGACGTGTTTATGAACACTATCAGCAGCTACTGACTGAAAGCAGTGCCCTTGATTTTGATGACTTGTTAATGAAAGTAGTTCAGCTATTCAAGATAAGCCCTGAAATTTTGTCCCGATACCAGTCAAGATACCTCCATCTCCTGGTGGACGAGTTTCAGGATACCAACCTGGTTCAGTATGAGTTAATCAAGCAACTGGGCGAGAAGTATCGCAATATCTGTGTCGTCGGTGACCCTGACCAGTCAATCTACTCCTGGCGATTTGCTGACCTACGTAATATCCTTAGCTTTGAGCAGGACTACCCCGAGGCTAAATTGGTGTTGCTGGAGCAAAACTATCGTTCAACTAAGATGATTCTGGAAACGGCATCCCATATAATCTCAGCCAATCAGCAGCGTAAACCCAAGGAGTTGTGGACGGATAATGAGCCGGGTGAACTAACTACGGTGGTTGAGACCTATACCGAGCAGGAAGAAGCCCAGTTCGTGGTCAACGAGGTAGAGCGCCTGGTAGGGCAGGGGGGGATTAAGCGGGGCGACTGTGCCGTAATGTATCGCACCAATGCCCAGTCAAGAGTCCTTGAAGAGGCATTCGTTCGTTACGGGGTGCCTTATAAGCTGGTGGCTGGCACCCGATTCTATGAGCGGCGAGAGATTAAAGATATTATTGCCTATCTCAGGCTTATCCAGAACCATTATGATAGTGTCAGCCTGTTGAGGATAATCAATGTTCCGGGGAGGGGTATTGGGCAGCAAAGCCTGAGTCAGCTATCTCTCTGGGCAAAGGCTCGGGGTGTCCCTGAATATCAGGCGTTGCCATTTGTAACTGAGGCGAAAACAGAGCCTCAGCCACCATTTAGCTCTCGCATCACCAGGGCACTGGCTAATTTTCTAAACTTGATGGAGGAGTTTATTACTCGTAGTCAGGAGCTAAACCTGACTGATTTACTGGACCTGGTGGTAGAACGCTCCGGTTATAAGGAATATATATCAGGTCAACCGGATGGAGAAGAGCGCTGGGAAAATATCCTTGAGCTTCGCACTGTAGTCCAGCAATATAATGATTTAAAACCTCCCGATGGCTTAGCCGCCTTTCTAGAAGGGGTAACCCTGGTATCCGATGTCGATGGGCTTGACGAGACTGTGGATGCAGTAACCCTGATTACCCTCCATCAAGCCAAGGGGCTGGAATTCCCGGTGGTGTTTATTGTTGGTATGGAGGATGGCATCCTGCCCCATTTTAAGTCGTTTGATGACCCGGCACAGATGGAGGAGGAACGGCGACTCTGCTATGTCGGTATAACCAGAGCCAAGCAGAGGGTGTATCTGGTTCGTGCCTTTCGCCGTAGCCTGATGGGAAGCAGCACGGTAAATAGACCATCGCGCTTCCTGAACGATATTCCCCAGCACCTGGTTTCAGCTGGTGGCTGGTGGCAGGGAGAAGAGAGCCAAATCGCCGAGGCAATATATTCCTGGAATAAAGCTCCGGATCCGGCTGCTACCGCTCTGGAATTAAAGGATGGTGACCATGTCCACCATGCCCAGTTTGGTGATGGGGTGGTGGTGAGCTGTCGGTCGGTAAACGGCGATACTGAGGTCGAGGTAGTTTTTAATGGGGTAGGGCTCAAAAAACTTCTATTAAGCTTCGCCCGACTGGAGAAAATAGAATAATCCTTGACATATTACACGAAACCGTGTATATTATAAAAAGAATAGAATGGATAAGTAATGAGCATTTAAGCTAAAATGGTATCGAGGTCGCAGAAAAGAAATGGAAGTAAATAAATCGACCACTTACTATCAAGTATTAGATGGAGACTGTCTTCGATATCTTAACGATGGTTCTGTAAGGGGTGTAGCTCTTACCTTTGTTGATCCGCCATTTAGGCAAGGAAAAGATTACAGATTTTTTGATGATAACCAACCCGATGACAAGTATTGGGCGTGGTTAAAGGAAGTTCTATTAAAAGTTTACGAAGTAACAGTTGACGGTGGAGCAATTTATTTCATGCAGAGAGAAAAGAACGCTGAAGAAGTGTTGAGAATACTAAGGGAAACTAATTGGAAGTTCCAAAATCTAGTTATCTGGAAGAAAAAGACCTCCGCAGTACCATGCGAATTCAGGTTTTCTAAGCAACATCAGATAATTGTATTTGCTACCAAGGGACATAAACCGAGAGTTTTTAACAAATTGCGTGTTGATTTGCCCCTTGCTCCGGGATATAAGTATGGGAGGGCTAATGGAATCTACCTACCAGATGTGTGGGATGATATTAGAGAGCTAACATCTGGGTATTTTGCAGGAGATGAGGCAATAAAGAGTAACAATGGCGAAAGGTTCCACACCCAGCAATCTCCAGTTGCACTATTATTAAGAATTATATTGTCCTCCACTATGCCTAACGATGTTGTATTTGACCCATTTGCTGGAACGGGGACAACTTTAGTTGTTGCGCATCAATTAAAGCGTAATTCTATAGGTATAGAAATAGATCCTAAAAATATTGAGATTATTAGGATGCGTCTGGAATCTTTGAGACCTGCTGATAACATTATGCGATACTGTAATTATTATAGGTTTACGCCGAATTTGACAACTATTTGGCCGGTTGAAGAGCCTATTATCGAGCAAAGGACACTTTTTAATGTATGAGTTTATTGATGTTATAGAATTCTTTATTGGTGTGATAAATAATCTGAAGGAAGGGGTGATTACTCTCCATTCTCCTTTGGAAGAGATAGTGCTAAAAGTAAGTGGTAGAAATTTAGC
>CAZTRJ010000029.1:0-15853 GCA_964616615.1 uncultured Dehalococcoidales bacterium | reverse complement strand
GTCTCACCTGGCTATCAAAGTCCTCTTGCCTTTCCCTTTGAATCAGAAAAGCCACATTCATCACCATCTCATCGGCAACCAGTGTGTTTGGTTGTATGTCCAGCGCTGTCTCGGCAAGGGATTGAATCGTTTGACTGCGGTAGCTCTCCCGTCGCCTATCCAGAGATTCCCTAACCAGCTTACCGGCGTTTATCTGCATTTCTAATATTTCTGAGGGAGTCTTACCTGCCATGGAGTGCTTCAATTGTCTAATCTCTACCTCGTTCCCAATCTCCTCAAGGACCTTCTTCAAATTCCAGGTAGCGACCACCTCTATTTCCACCAGGCCATCCATCCGGTCCAAGGTTGGGGCAAGCTTCTTATATCCCTGTTCCAAGATGCCTCGTACTTCACCCTCATCCTCGACAAGGGTGCCAAGCTTTACGGGAAGTATGGTATACCCGTTCATGACCCGTTCGATAACCCCCTGGTGACCCATTAAGCAATAGAGCTTACCCTCCTTGCTCAGCGAAGCGAAATCGCCCCCGCTATAATTACTGACCACGCCGGCGAGGCCCCCGCGGATTACGGTATATACTTTCACTGGCCTGGGGGACAGAAACGCCCGGCCAAAGGTCACCGGTTTGTTCGTTGAGATAATGCCGTAGATATACTTCCTCATCGTGTGCCGCCCCTTTGTTTCGTCCCTGGAAAGCTTCTTTGCTCAAGCTCTTTTTGCCTCTTCCACTGCTCGGCTAATTTCTCCAGGCCTTCGCCATTATCCTGCTGCCTTCTCGTTTTCCCCAGGGCTCTGGCCCATTCCCGTGCCCTCAGGTGCATAGCAATACTATTCACCATGGCGGCATTCATCTTTACTTGCCTTAGTCTCTCCTCAGGGTGCAGTCGCTGTTGCTTCCAGATTATCTCTTCGTCCTTACGCTGAGCCTTATCTATAACCCTGAGAGGTACTGAAGTAATAGCTACTGGCGAATCGCCTAGAGCTGGATGGATTAGCTGCGCCTGCTCAAGCTTGCTATCCTCTTTCCATCTCTCAGCAGCCTGCTCCAGTTCAGAGACGGCGGTGGGTTTCTTACCCATTATCCTTGCCTTCTCCCTCGCCATTTCCAATCTGGCAACTGCATTAGCTGTCAACCTGGGCTTTACCTCCATAGTTCCACCAACTTTCGTTATTTGCCACCGTCAGTCCGCTTCACAGTGGCTACGCCGGCACCCTTGCACTTAATGCAGGGAAGTTGAGCGCCGGTTAAGCGCCCCCGCCCCCGACAGGCATCACACCTCTCAATTGGCTGTTTAACACTTATTACCCCATTTCCCCGGCAGGCGGGGCAGGTAAGGTGTGACTGAGGAGGAGATTCACCTCTCCCCCGGCAAAAGGCACAGATTACCGCCGGTGGGTTGACCGTAATGGAACCAGTACCCCGACACACGGGGCACTTTGACCTCATGTGAAGTTGCTCGCCCGTTCCGTGGCAATAGGCGCAGGGGAAGGTGCTCCCGCTCAGGACTCTACCCAGTGTGCCGATTAATCCGACTCGTCTAGCACTCCCCAGGCGATACGGCTGCCATTCCATAGCCTTAATGCCTCCTTAGTTTAGTCAGTACTCCAGGGTGAATTTATTCCACTCCTCATCTTTATATTCATACCTCTTGGGTGCTTTCTGTTTTTTGCCTGTTGTTTTTTTCTCCCCCGGTTTTTCATGGCGCTCTGTTGATAGGAGTGTCATATCTTGCACAGCCTTTTCCTGTTTCTTCGCCATTTCCTGGTCAACATGGGAAAACTTCATTCCCAACTGCAGCCTTCGCTTTTTCACCGCGGCTATTTCTTTAACCAGTCTCTCCCGCTCCTTTTGCAGGAGGTAAAGGTCAAGGTAGTCATGGCCCCCCCGCCCCGGTGGAACAGAATGTATTTTCTTACTGAGACCGGTAGCAATATCTGATACACCCTTAAGCTTACTAGCGCCTTCACCAGCCGGGTTCTTCTTGGTGGGTAACTCGTCAAGCTCGGCTAGCTGCTGGCGAAGACGCTCATTCTCCCTCTCTAAATCAGCGAGATTAATCTTTTTGTCCATGTGCCTGCGCTCCTACGGGACATGCCTGGCCTAATCACTACCGGGCGTTGTCCCTGGCTGAAATGGCTACGCTCTTCTTACCCAGCGGCTTCACCTCCACCAGCTGTCCCGGTTTGAAACCGACCTCACGGCTGATATTACTGGGTATGGCAACCTTGCCATCCTTGTCCACCCTGGCAAAAGCTCGCATCAATGGTGGCATCTCACTCACCTCCTTTTAGCGATGTATGGATTACACCTTTTATGTAGACTGCATAGGACTCAGCTACACTGGTCAATTATCTCGTTCAATTTCTCTCTCACCCTGGTACTTTGAGCCTTGCTGCCAACCCGGCTGGTCTCAGATGCCAGGATATCCAGGCATAACTTCCTGAAGATGCCGTTTTTGCTATCTACCGAGCCATGTAGTACCTTGAGGGTCTTGGCTATCATTATTGGACCCCGGACAGTGGGAGCATACTCACACACGCCAGAATCCCGTAGAGCCCGGACAATGCTCACCACCTTTGCCGCTTCTGCCTGCTTCATCCTGGATTTAGCCGCAGTTATGGCTATCTCGGTCTCCTCATCAAAGTGGTCAAGGTCCATGGTTACCATCCGGTCACGCAGGGCATCCTGACTCCGATAGACGCCGGCATACTCCTCAGGGTTACTGGTGAAGATGGCGGTAAAGCTGGGGTCCACCTGAAGGTAGCCCTCACCATCACCCCGGTTAGCCGGCATATCCAGCATCTTCTCCTGAAGGACTGAAAGCAGGATGTTGTTTGCCTCGGGGCGAGAACGGGTGAACTCGTCGTAGATTAGGCTGAAACCATACTTGCAAGCTACCGTCAAACGGTTATCTACCCACCTCCTGGCCATGTCCTCCTCGGTCTTCAACACGGTATGGATGAAGTTATCCACCACCCTCTTCAGGCGGTAGCCATATTCACCCCCCACCAGGTCTGATGTGCTGAACTCCTCATCCCCGTGTATCATTACCACGGGTCGGCCAATCTTGCTGGCAATGTGCAGAGCCAGCGTGGTCTTTCCCGTCCCCGAGACCCCCCTGAAGTGAACCGGAAATCCGGCGGCAATATAAGCCAGGGCACGCTCGGTGATTTCCTTGATGGACTTTGTCTCCACGAAGTTAGGCAGCGAGCGGGGCTCCAGCACCGTGGATACTCCCTCATCTCTGGTCATTACCATAGTTCCATTTCCTCCTTTCGTAACTGATTAAACTTAATAGCCGGTGCCTTACACTGGTTGTTTCTCCTTCTTTGCCGTGATTACTCCCTTGCCCCCACATAAGATGCAGGGTAGATAGTTAATATCAATGTCTACTCCTGCGCCCTGGCACCGAGGGCACTTCTCTGTCGGCTCTCTTGTGGAGACCATCCCCTTACCACCGCATACGGTGCAGGTAAGCCTCTGTTCATCGTGGACACCACTGCCTCGGCAAAAAGCGCAGGCTATCGCCGGCTCCCTGATGGTGACCGAGCCCTTACCCCCGCATACCTGGCAGAGGGATAGTGGAGACATGATTCCAAAAGGGTCCTTTCCCGTACCTTCACAAAAGGCGCAGGTAATTACTTTTCCATCCATTGCTTCTCCTTTCTGCCATATACTTTACCCGCAGCTCTATCGCCGTAACCTATTTCTACCAGCAACAGTCCGCGGCTAAGCCCGACCAGGTTCTTAAATGGCAAAATACAACAAATCGCGCTTCTCTACCAGGTTGCCGTCCATCAGGGCACGGATTATTTTGGCCATCTCGATGCGGCTTAGACCAAACTCCCGTTCCATCTCGACTAACTTGGCTCCATCGGGGTGGTCAGCCAGGTAGGCGAAGACGCTATCACTAAGTAGTTCACCAGCCGGTGCCTCTTCAGCGACCGGTTCTTCCGGTGGCACTTCCTCAGGTAATTCTTCCACCGGAGGTGCCTTCATCTTCTTGGCTGGTGCCGCTCTCTTCTTGGCTGGTGCCTTACCCCAAACCATCTCGTGTATAGTAGCTACCTCTGCTCTGCGCTCAGTATCTCCCTTAACAAGGTTTTTAATCATGGTTGCCACATCAGAGCGGCGCTGGGCACTACCCTTGGTTAAGTCTCTAACCATGGCATCTGTCTCAGAGCACATAGTGGCTACATCGGAGCGGCGCTGGGCACTACCCTTGGTTAAGTCTCTAACCATGGCATCTGTCTCAGAGCACATAGTAGCTACCTCGGAGGCACGCTCGGTGTCTCCCTTGGCAAGGTCTTTAACGAAAGTGTCTGCCTCCTTGCACATGGTAGCTACTTCACGCCGTCGCTCTTTATCCGCCTGTTGGAACTCCTGTATCATCCCCATCTCTATTTCCTCCTTTTTACGAGTTGTGTCATCTTTATGAGATTACTTCCCCTTCGGGGAAGCTAAGGTCGAGACACACTATAGACCCGGGTTACTTACCTCTTACTTCTTTCTTTCCTTCACATAACCCAGAGCAATCGGTAAGTAGGAGCCCACCCGGTGGTCAACACCGCATGTCCCGAGCCTCAGCTTACCCAAGGGTTTTGCCTGAGAAGCCTGAGAAGCCTCTTTATGCCGCTTCGGCTGCTGTCAGGCCAACAGCCTCGGCGTATTTGAGGAAGGTGTCCACGCCAGCGACCACCGCTCTGGCCTCGATAGCCAGGAGCTCGATGCCCACTAGGCTGATGCGGACCCAGGCATCTACCACGATGCCCTTGTCCAGGATCCGGTCGACAATTTCGACCAAGCTCGAGGATGCAATCGCCTTCTCTACCGCCATTCAGAATCACCTCCTTTTTTTATAGGGTAAGCATATGCCAAAGGCAAGATAGTGAGCGGTTCCCTGGCTCAGTTCCCCCACCTGTTGACACCCTGGTCAGCGCCCCGAGATAGGAAGATAACCTGTGTTTAATACATTCTTTTGTCTTGAGCAGGTCTTCAGGTATCTCGGGACGCTGAAAAAAAGCGTGCCTTCTCGGGAAATTCCCTTAGAGGCACGCGTACCACATCGGTTAATCACCAGCAGCTCAATCCCCTCATTTCCTCTTCGCCTTAGTCTTGCGTCTTGCATTTTCGTATCACTTAGGGTCACTTCTTATGGTCTATGTGGGCATCTTTTGTTATCAGCCTCGTTCAGCAAACTTCCTTGCAGTCTTTCCAGAAGGGATTTGACTCCATTGAATTTTTCCGTATCACGGCTTAATCGGGAAGATGCCCACTTCTCAATTTCTGCCTCAGGTATGCCCAAGGCTCGGGCGATGTCTACCGTTGTTTCGTGCACTCTTCTTGAGTAACCAGTGTTCTCTTCAAACCAAGCTTCTACGCCATAAGCTATGGCATCCATGTTCTCAAGAAATGTGCGCCGGGTCTTTTTAGCTTCCTCGCCAACTTTCTCTTTCATGGAGAGCTGACAATCCCAATTTTCTAATGTGATGTCTCTTTTACGTGGACTTCTGTCTATGCTGATGTTGACTTTCTCTGGGTTTAAAGTCTTCACCGGTTGATTTTTTGTCCGAAGGGTGCTCATAAGTATTCCTGGTAATACCTTATTTATTTAAATCGTGACAACTGGCGATGTTTCTATCATACAGGATGACAATTGTCACCACAATCCTCTTTAGTAGAATTTTGGGGATTTTATTTTCTCCTACAGATGGGTATTACCTAAAAGTGGGGGATGGATATTACACATAAGTGGGGGTGGTCAGATATGAAATTCGTCTTCGTGTTCAGAAGACCTTAATGAAACATCACCAGCTACCTAACAATACCGGCACGTGTTGCCTTGGCGACAGCGCTAGTTCGGCTGGTTGCATCCAGCTTAGCCAGAATGCCCTGCATATGCTTCTTTATCGTATCCTCAGTAACGCCGAGCTCCTTGCCTATCTCACTATTGGTGTGCCCGTCTGCAACCAGTTTGAGCACCTCCTGCTCACGAGGTGTTAGTGTCTCCAGACCTTCTGCTGCGGATACCCCTGGTTTCTGATGTCCATTTCGGGAGGCAACCAGGGAGCATATCGCCTCGTACAACAGGTCGGTCTTGATTAGTGTTGCCCCGCTACTGACCATCCGGATAGTATGGAGCAATAGCTCTCGAGAGGTGTCCTTTAACAGGTAGCCGCTGGCTCCGGCTCGTACCGCATCAATAACATAGGCGTCATTATCATACATAGTGAGCACGATAACCGATATGGAGGGATGCTTATCCTTGATTTGGCGTGTGGCTTCTATGCCATTCACGGTAGGCATACGAATGTCCATTAGAACAACATTCGGTTCCTTTTCAGCTACCATTGCCACTGCCTCGGCTCCATCGGATGCCTCGCCCACAACCTCTGCAATCTGGTCAGTCGACAACATGGTGCGAAGCCCCTCACGAACCACGGGGTGGTCGTCTGCAATTAGTATCCGTATGGGCTCCATATTCACCCCTCCTCAGACAACCAGGGAATATCTACCATAATTTCCGTGCCCTTGCCCAAAGAAGCGTTTACCTTGAGGGTGCCTCCTAAAAACTCGGCACGACGGCGCATACTCAACAGCCCCATGGAGCGATTTGCAGGAGATGGCTCTTCTTTGTCGGGAACGAAACCGATACCCCAGTCTTCCACCCTTATCACCAGCCGCTCTGGCTCTTGTCTCAGTTCAACCTCAAGTTTGGGCGATTGGGCGTGCTTCCTCACATTGTTAACTGCTTCATGAATGATTCGGTAAATAGTAAACTCCATGTGCCTGGGGAGATTGGTCCAGGTGGCTACCTGAAACTTAACCCGGCACTCCGTCTCCTTCTCCAACTGCTTTAGCTCCTGTCGTACTGTGGTTACCAGACCAAGAGTATCAAGTGTGGCTGGAGTAATGCTGTTGATTACCCCTCTCGTCTCCTGAATGGCTTGCCTTATTAGTCCCAGTGCCCTTACGAAAAATTGTCTTGAATCTTCCTCCCGAAAGCCTCCCATATTATCAACGGTTTGAAGATGCTGGAAAGCAGAAGCTAAAGTTTGGGCAATCCCATCATGTACTTCCAGGATGATGCGTTCACGCTCCCCCTCTTGAATCTCGAGGCTGATATTGTTGGCGTTTCGCACTATCTCTTTCATTTCCTGAAGCTTACGCCTCAGAGTGGCATTCTCGATAACATAGCCTATGAGGTCAGCGGCTAGCTTTAGGAAATGCCGCTTTCCTAGCAACTCTTCTTGATGGGTAGCTAGTGGAAAGTTTGACTGAAGGACACCGACGGTTTTGCCATTAACCTGAATGGGGACACAAACGAGGGGGTAATGCCTCCTTGCTATCGATGACGAGGTCTGGAACCAGTAGAGCCTGCTCCTGGGTTTCAAGCGCTAGAGCCTCTCCATGGGCAACTACCCAACGAGCCGCGGAAACACCAGTTCTCTGCTTAGGGAGTAAACCGTAGGAGGCATAGCTTTGTAGACTGCCATTTTCGGCACTGGTTAGGCTCACCATGCCATATTTTGTCTGGACTGCTTCTAGGGTTGAATAGAGGATTGCTCTCACTAAGTCATAGTAGGTATCAGTGGGCACATCTACACTTCTGACACTGGGCATAACATTCACCCTACTTTTCAGTTACTCAAGCCCTTCAGCTGCTATCCAATCTAACCAGTAGAAGCGACCTCCGCTGAAAGTGGCATGTCCACTACATCATCGATGTCTAAAGTCTTTCCGGCACGGATGGAAACGATAATAGTCATATTTTATACTATTTATATGACTATTGTCAATATATGGTAACAAAGTTAGGTCATCTATGTTAAAGCACCTCGTGAAAAAAGACGGAAGGCATAGCCTGCATACTAGTAAACATAGATTGGAATTTTCCTCTGTTCGGGCAGCGAGGCTACTGAATTCGTTCAAATGTCAGTCAGTTGACACAATAAAAATCGTATCTAAAGGAGGCTGTCAATGGAGAAGTTGACAACGAAGAAGAAACTCATCGTAGTCAGGCAATATCTGTCTGGTATGTCCTGTGATGAGATTGCCGCCAAGAGCGGCATCACTAAAGGGATGGTGGCCAACATCGTCGCAGAGCTGAAGGGAGGAGGCTTTCTCATGCCTGATTGATAGGTTAACTAGTGATGTTCAAGCTAATCCCCCTATCTTTTAAGATGCTGTTCACCAGTAAGTTTTGAGCTATTGACATCCCGACTAAACGGTGTTATAATCAACTCTGCTTGTTTGAAAGCAAATTATTTTACATCAGTACCTTTACAGTGATATGGATACAGCAAGGTGCCCTGAAAGGACTAAAAGGGGAAGACCGGTGGGAATCCGGCACTGTCCCGCAGCTGTGATTTAGCCCGGATGCCAGGTGTGTCGGGCTAATAAGTCAGGCTACCCGCCTTGTGGTGAGCCGAATGCCTCCGAGGAGAGGATGTAGGCAGAAATATTCAGTTATTTCTGGCGAGCCCCTTGTCTTCTTAATGGAAGCAAGGGGTTTTATTTTTAGAGGGAGAAAATGGCAGAAACAGGGGTGATAATCTTAGCCCACGGTAGCCGCAATGAGTCTGAAGTGAGTGAAATTTTAAACG
The DNA here is from genome assembly GCA_964616615.1 of uncultured Dehalococcoidales bacterium. Lineage (GTDB taxonomy): Bacteria > Chloroflexota > Dehalococcoidia > Dehalococcoidales > DAOVUZ01 > DAOVUZ01. The sequence continues at coordinate 7,248 of CAZTRJ010000029.1, read as the reverse complement.
GGGTCTCTGATGCGGTAAAGGCAGGCCTTTCTCCAGAGATAAAGGTCGTGTGGGCAGCGATGCAGTTCAACCACCCCAACTTAGAAGAGGCAACCGGTCTTCTGGTGAAGCAGGGCGTAAAGCGGGTGGTGATAATGCCCTACTTCCTTTTCCAAGGTATACACCCTACGAGAGATATTCCTCACCGTATCGGGGTCATCAGGCAGACCAATCCGGGGGTAGATTTCATTTTGGCAAACACACTGGGGGCAGATGGACATTTAATTGACCTTATTGTTAAGCGCATACAGGAGGCAGCACCGGAACTTTCTCAGCACCACAGCCTTTCAGTAGCGCATTATGCTCCCCAGGACATCGAGACACGCAGTATGGCGATAATAGAGGATTTGCTGCCGCCACTGGACTGCTCCGAGGAGGAGCATCAGGTGATAAAGCGTATTGTCCATGCCACCGGCGACCCTCAGGTTGCCAGTCTCGTCCGACTTCACACCAACGCTATTTCTGCGGGCATTGACGCTATTGGTGAAGGAAAGCCGGTATTCACTGATGTTAGGATGGTTGCTGTAGGTATCAATCACCGTCTGGCGCAAGAGTTCGGCTGTTCCATACATTGCGCTCTGGATGAGCCGAATGTGATGGAACAGGCACAGGAGAAGAGTGCTACCCGTGCCGCTACTGCCATCCGCTGTCTAGGCACGAGAATAAACGGGGCAATTATTACCATTGGCAATGCCCCCACCGCTCTGCTCTCTCTGCTCGGCTTAATTGATGGTGGAGATATCTTACCTGCACTCGTGGTGGGAATGCCTGTTGGCTTCGTGCAAGCTAGAGAGTCGAAGGCGGAGTTAGTGAAGCGGGACATACCCTATATTACTATTGAGGGAACCCGGGGTGGAAGCACCACGGCGGTAGCTACAGTTAATGCCCTGCTAAACCTTGCCCAGAAGGTTTATAAATGAGTCAGGTTTTATATCCTAAAGAACCGGGATTGAAGGAGCTGGTGCTGTGGGTCACCACTGACTGTAACCTGCGTTGCCGCTACTGTTACGCTAACGGTGGCGACAAGGCAGAATATATGGACTGGCAGGTGGCAAAACAAACCCTGGACATCATGCTCAGCCATTCTGATGGCTTCAAGATTCAGTTCGCCGGTGGCGAGCCACTGCTCAACATTGACCTGATTGAGCAGGTTGTGGGCTACACACTGGGTCTGGGTATTCTCTATTAGCTCCAAACCAATGCCACCCTCATCACTGACAAGATTGCCAGAAATCTTAAACGGCTGGCGGTAGATGTAGGCGTAAGCCTTGATGGCTTGCCAGCGGTAAATGACCCGCTGCGCCCTTTTGCCGACGGGTGTGGCTCTACTGCCGCCACCATAGCTGGAATGAAGAATCTTGGGGCGGAGGGCATCTGGGTGGGACTGACCTGTGTTCTCTCCGCTGAGAATGTTGCCCGATTGCCCGGACTGGTCGAGCTTGCCAGCTACTTGGGGAATGTGGAAGGCATCTCTCTTGACCTGTTGAGACTAGTAGGAAGGGCTAGGAAAAGTAGCGCGATGCAGGCAGACCCTACTTTGGCCGCCCGCTCCGTAAGTGCTGCTCTGAGGCGGGCAGACGAACTAGCTCTTATGGGCGGGAGAAGGGTCAGGTTTCGTGAGGTAAAGCGCATGCATTACCTTCTTACCCATGGGTTAAGACGCCGACACCGCTGCTATTTTGACGCCGGCCAGTCGCTTATGGTGAGACCCAATGGTGATGCCTATCCCTGTGCCTCCCTGGCGAGCTTCCCCGAGTTTTACCTGGGCAATGTTCTGGAGGAAGGCTTCACTGATAAACTAGGTGATAAGTTGCAGAGGTGCCGACAGTTTATCACCTCACCTCAATATTGCCTTACTTGCCCTGACCATAATCTCTGCGGTGGTCCATGTCCGGCTCAGACCTATGCCCAGCAACTGGTGGGTGAGACCAAGCCGACTGAGTGCTATGTAAAGAGAGCTTTTATCAACTATGTCAAAAGGAAGGGGAACCTAAGCTATGCATCAGCGAACCAGATTAGTTTATCCGTTTAGTGTCATTGTTGGGCAGGAGAACATGAAGAAGGCACTGCTCCTCAATGCCATCAACACTAAAATTGGGGGGGTGCTTCTTCGAGGTGAAAAGGGGACAGCCAAATCCATAGCAGTACGTGCTCTGGCTCAACTCCTTCCTCAAATTGAGGTGGTATCCGATTGTCCTTTCCTCTGCGAACCCCGTTGTATAGACGAGTTATGTGATACCTGTATTGCCAGGATAGCTAATGGTGAGAAGCTTGGTGTTGCCAGGAAGCAGGTGCCTGTAGTCGAACTGCCAATAGGGGCTACCGAGGACAGAGTTGTGGGCACGCTTGACATCGAGAAGGCAATCAAATCAGGAGAGAAGCACTTTGAGCCGGGACTCCTGGCCGCTGCCAATCGGGGCATCTTATACATTGATGAAGTAAACCTGCTGGATGACCATTTAGTAGATGTCCTGCTTGATGCTGCTGCTATGGGGGTGAACTTTGTCGAACGAGAGGGAATATCCTTCAGTCACCCAGCACAGTTTATTCTAGTGGGCACGATGAACCCTGAGGAGGGAGAACTGCGCCCTCAGCTACTGGACCGTTTCGGGTTGGCAGTAGAGGTCAAGGGTATTCCCGAGCAGGAGGCCAGGGAAGAGGTGGTCAGGCGGCGCATCGCCTTTGAGAGGGACCCGGTAGCTTTTGCTACTGCCTGCGAGGATGAACAAGAAAAGCTACGGCAGCAGGTTATGGAAGCCAAGAAGCTGCTGCCTGAGGTGCAACTGAGTGAGGAGATGTTGAAGCTCATCACCCAGATATGTATCGATTTCGCTGTTGATGGTCATCGAGCTGACATTGTAATACATAAGACTGCCACCACCATTGCTGCCTACCATGGGAGAACAGAGGTCAATGAAGAGGATATCAAGGAAGCGGCTGAGCTGGCACTTCTTCACCGACGTCGTCGCCAGCCCTTTGAGGAGCCGGAGTTAAACCAGCAGCAACTGGAGGAGAGCATGCAACGGTGGCAGCAGAATCAGGAGAATCAACCCCAGGATGAACACGAGGATGAGCAAGCTCCCCCACCTGACGACCCGCCTCCTCAGAATGATACCAATGACTCACCTGATGATAGAGAAAAACCAGGAAGAGAGCAGGTCTTTGAAGCCGACCCACCATACCGGGTAAGACCATTGATTACTCCGGTGCTGGACCAGGTCTCCCGCAGCGGAGCCGGGCGGCGTTCCAAGAGTGTAACCGCTTCAAAAACAGGGCGTTATGTTGACAATGTCATCCCCCGAGGAAAAGTCACTGACCTTGCTTTCGATGCCACCCTGCGGGCAGCGGCTCCTTTCCAAGCTAGACGAAGAAAAGAAGCCCTGGCTCAGAGTGCCCTCCTTATTGAGGGCTATGACTTGCGAGAAAAGGTGCGGGAGAAGAAGGTAGGTAATGTTATCATGTTTGTTCTTGATGCCTCAGGCTCAATGGCTGCCGAAGAGAGGATGGTAGCCACCAATGGAGCAGTCCTGTCCCTGTTGGTCGATGCCTATCAGCGGCGAGACCGGGTGGGGATGGTGGTCTTCCGAGGAGAGAAAGCAGAGCTGGTACTGCCCCCCACCAACAGCGTGGAACTAACACAAAAATACCTGGCTCAACTCCCTACCGGGGGACGCACTCCCCTGGCTCACGGACTGAAGCTGGGTCTGGAGACTATCAAGGAACACCTGTGGAGAGATAAGCAGGCCATCCCTCTTCTGGTTCTGGTCTCTGATGGGCGGGCGAATATTGGCCTAAACGGTGGCAACCCCGTGGAGGAAGCCAAAAGAATGGCTCAGGAGATAAAGGCGGCGAATATCAGGTCAATCGCTATTGATACTGAGCAGAGCTTCGTTACTTTCAGGCTGGTAAGGCAAATCTGCACCGAGCTGGGGGGAACCTACCTTCGGCTGGAGGAACTCAAATCGGCTCCTATAGCCTCTGTGGTAAGGGAAAGCCTGGGCTATACCAGTTATAGCAAATTTGAGAGAAAAGAAAATAATTGACCAAGAAGATAATACCAATAGTATTTGCTGTGGCTCTAGCAGCCAGCCTGTTTGCTGCTTCATGTATTCCTGAAGAGGGTGATGAGACTTCATCAAGCTCAATCACCATTGTCGACTCGGCAGGGAGGACGGTTGAGGTTCCCCAGCCCCTGGAGAGAATAGCTACTTCGGATTCTGGGACTGCTGAGGTAATCCGTGCCCTTGGCGCGACGGATAAGATTGTTGGCATCGCTGACCATATGGTTAAGTATGATTATTTTTGGCCCGAATTACAGGACAGACCCATAATAGGTAGTTTTTCCGAGCTTGATCTGGAGAAGGTCATCGACATCGAACCTCAGGTTCTATTCACCGTTAGTCTTGCTGCTGAGTATGAACCCCCAGATATGGAGGAGCAACTGGAGGCTGCCGGCATTAAGGTCATCAGAATGGATTTTCATGAAATGGAAACTGCTGCCACGGATATAAGAACGGTGGGGTTAATCTTGGGGAAGGAAGAAGAGGCTGAGGAGTTCGCCAATTTCCTCCAGTCAAAGATTGACTTTGTCGAGGAAGTGGTAGAGGAGATAGAGGCTGAGGAAAGGAAAATGGTCTACTTGGAATCAGGATATACGGACTATACTGCCCATGGTCCGGGTTCAACTGTCGACGAGCTTCTGGACAAAGCTGGGGGAATTAACATTTTCGCTGACCTTGGTGTGACATACTCAGAGGTTGACCCTGAAGAAATACTGGTAAGGGACTTTGATGTGGTTATCAAGTGTGCCATGGGGGCGAAGTATGGCGGTTATACTGCCACCGATACCAGCGATATGGAGGCACTAAGAAACGAAATGATGAGCCGCCCCGGTTGGAGTGAGTTGGAGGCGGTGCAGAATGGGCAGGTATACATAGAAGGTAGAGACCTCCTGGGCGGCACGAAGTATCCGATACGCCTCTGCTATTTCGCCAAAATTCTTTATCCTGATAGATTTGAGGATTTGGACGCTGAAGCTTTTCACCAGGAGTATCTCGAAAAGTATCAGGGTCTAGAGTTCAAAGGGATATATGTATACCCGTGCCCTTGGGCTGAATAGAGTAGCTGCCCGCCAACGAATCATAAAAACCTCTTTTATGTCATTGCTTCGTCGCTTCGCTCGCAATGACAGGAGGGAAATAGGTGCTTTCTATTTTCGAAGCAAAGGATTAGATAGTGACCACAAAGGCGGAAACGGTTGAAGCGAAGGAGGTGTATTCCAGGCTTACCGCCAGGAAGGTACTCTTTATCCTGGTAGGTCTCGGTGGTCTGGTAGCCTTGGTCCTGGTGGCAACCTCTCTGGGCTCAGCCGACTTAGGGGTGAACGGTGTAGCCTCTGCCATCGCTGCCAGGATATTTCCCTTCCTTGATCTGGAGGTAAGCAGTAAGGTTGATATCATCGTCTGGGATATAAGGCTTCCCCGGATTGTGTTGGGGATAGTTGCTGGAGCCGGGCTTGCCATCTCCGGGGCGGCGATGCAGGGCATTATGCGAAACCCCTTGGTAAGCCCCTTTACCATAGGGATATCCTCTGCCGCTGGCTTTGGAGCATCGGTAGCCATTGTCCTCGGAGCGGGAATGGTTGGCAGCGGAAAATATCTGATAATTACCAACGCCTTTGCCTTTGCTCTGCTTGCCGCCTTTCTGGTCTATGGTCTTGCCCGAATAAGGGGCATGAGACCGGAGACATTAATCCTGGCTGGAATTGCCTTGATGTATTTCTTTTCTGCCGCAACTTCACTGCTGCAATACATTGCTACTGAGCAAGAGCTTCACGCTGTAGTTCACTGGCTTTTCGGAAGCCTTACCGGAGCCAGCTGGGAGAACATACTGGTGGTTTTGATTATCTTCTTATGCTGTCTTCCCTTCTTAATAAAGTATTCCTGGGATTTGAATGCCCTGGTTGCCGGCGATGATGTAGCTACAACTCTGGGGGTGAATACCCGCAGGGTAAGGACAGTCTGTATGGCACTGGCAACTTTGATTACCGCTGGAATCATCTGCTTTACCGGGATAATCGGCTTTGTTTGCCTGGTAGCACCGCATATAACCCGGATGATAATCGGAGCCGACCATAGGTTCCTCCTCCCCTGCTCCTGTATCCTGGGAGGGCTTTTGCTCCTGGGAGCTGATACCATAGGCAGGACTGCTTTTCAACCGACCACTATCCCGGTGGGAATAGTGGTCTCAATTATCGGTGTTCCCTTTTTCCTTTATCTAGTTTTGAGGACACGAAAGGAGTATTTTCAATGAAGCTGGAAATAAAGGGAGTGCAATTTAGCTACGGAAGCGTGCCTGTCCTGAAGGATATTAGTCTGGGTATAAGGGATGGGGAGGTGTTGAGCCTGGTGGGTCCCAACGGCTCGGGCAAGACTACCTTCTTAAAGTGCATAAACAGGATTTTGAAGCCCAAGAGGGGGACTATACTGGTAGAAGGAAGGGATGTAACCAGAGTGGGGTTAAAGGAGCTTGCCCGCTCTCTGGGTTATGTTCCGCAAAGCGCTCCCTCTTCCTTCCCGCTCACGGTTTATGACACGGTTCTTCTGGGGAGAAAGCCCCACGTGAATTGGAGGCTTGGTGAAATGGATAAGGAGGTAGCCTTTGGGGTGCTCAGGCTAATGGAACTCGATGATATGGCACTCAGGCTGTTTAACGAGCTGAGTGGAGGTGAAAAACAGAAGGTGCTTATGGCAAGAGCGCTTGCCCAGGAACCCCAGGTTTTACTCCTTGACGAGCCAACAAGCAACCTTGATTTAAGGCACCAGCTTGAGGTTTTGGAGCTTGTCATCGATATGGTGAAAGAGAGGGGACTATCGGCAGTAATGGCAATGCATGACCTGAATCTGGCTTCAAGATTCTCGGATAGGATAGTAATGCTAAAAGACGGTAAGATATACGCCGCTGGTGAACCGGGGGAGGTTCTTAATTCAGATAACATTAAAAAAATATATGGAGTTGAAACCACCGTAAATAGTAATTCGGGGAGACCTTACATTATACCTTTAGCCCCGATGGGAAAAGCTTCCAAGAAGAAAGTTATATCAAAAATAATGATTCGGGAACACCTTACATTATATGTTTAACCTTAGCCGGAACGGTTCTAGGATGAAAGTCATATTCAAGGAGGACTAAATCGTGGGAAAGGCAAGG
>CAZTRJ010000028.1:0-17798 GCA_964616615.1 uncultured Dehalococcoidales bacterium | reverse complement strand
GTGAATTATACTGTAATTCTATCCCCCCGCAGTATGGGTGTCAATGATGGTAGTAAGAAGGGCTAGTGAGCGAAGCTATTATGGGAGGGTGGGTGGGAAGTTATACGCTAGAAAAGGTAATCTCATTATTCAATCGCTTTTTCTTGTTATTGTATGGACTGCGGTAGCTTTGAAGGTGGCATAAACCTTCTTCGTGATTTTTAAATTTAACTCCTCGGCTGACCTTTTCGTTACCAGAACAATTAGCGGAAAACCACAGTCTATCTCAATGCGGGTAAGTGCACCAACTGATACTACCCGGGTTATTTCCCCGATAAACGCGTTTCTGGCGCTGGTCGGGGCTGGTGATAAGGCCAGGGTAATATCCTCCGGTCTGACGCAAGCACATACCTCTTCACCAACCGGGTGATCGGAAACCGCTTCTATAACCTTACCGCCGATATCTATGGCAACTACCCCTTCCTCACTGGCTGCTATTACCCCGTTGATAATATTCTCAATACCTACGAACTCAGCCACCTCTCTGTTTCGGGGCGAAGCGAATACCTCTGTCGAAACTCCGGTTTGATGGATTTCACCATCGATGAGTACACCTATTCTATCAGCCAGGCGCTGACCCTGGGTCATATCATGGGTCGCCATTATTATGGTAGTATTATACTGGTGAACAATATCTGCTATTAACTCCTCGATTCTTGATGTTGAAATCGGGTCAAGGTTGGCCGTAGGTTCATCCAGTAGTAATATCTCTGGTTCAATGGCTATTGCTCTGGCTATTGCCACCCGTTGCGCTTCTCCACCGGATAATGTCCTGGCATTTCTATTCTTATAGGCTGAGAGATTAACCATCTCCAGAATACTGTTGACCTTTTGGTGAAGGCTGTTTTTCCCTACCCCCCTCCATTTCAAGCCATAGGCAATATTACCATAGACACTGGTGTTAAATACTACTGGTTTTTGGAGTACGAATGCCATCCTTCTCCGTGCCTCCAGTCTAACCCTCCCCGACTCGGTGACATCAGTACCGTCAAAATATATTTTCCCTGATGTGGGTAAATCGAGCAGGTCAATCAGGCGTAGAAGGGTCGTTTTGCCGGCACCGGTGGGTCCAATCAGGGCAAAGGTCTCGCCCTTATCCACCCTTATGTTGATGTTTTTCAGGGTGTCTTGCTCACCATGTTTCTGGTGCAAATCTACTATCTCTATTAGTGACATTATTACCTCTGCTGTATCCTGTTTAAGGCGATATTGACTGTAAGGGCTATTAGTATCAGGATTATACCCAGTGCTATTGATAGCTCTAAATCACCCTTGGATGTCTCTAGTGATATTGCGGTAGTGATGACTCGGGTAAACCCTCTGATATTGCCGCCAACCATAAGGGCTATTCCCACCTCGGAGATGGCTCGGCCAAACCCCATTATAATCGCTGCCATAACTGCGAATCTGGCTTCCCTCAGAACAACAACAGCCGTCTGGAAGCCGCTGGCACCGAGCGAGCGAGCCGTATCTACTATTGCCTTGTCCACCCCGCTGAGAGCGGAGATAGTCAGACCGAGCAGTATGGGTGTGATTAGTATCATTTGTCCCAGCACCATAACTGTTGGGGTGAACATTAGGTTAAGTCCACCCAGCGGCCCAGCTCGTGAAAAGAGCACAAAAACAAACAGACCGATGGCAACAGTGGGTATACTGAAGAATGTCTGAATCAGGTTTATTAAAATCCGCTTACCCCGGAAATGGTGGAAGTGTATCATGCTGGCAAGTGGTATGCAGATTAGAGAGGCAAGCAGGGCTGAGGTTACTGAAATCATCAGCGACCTCCCGGCTATCTCCATGACCTCAGGGTCAAGCGTGACTATAAGCTCGATAGCTTTGATGAGTCCCTGCCATATCTCAGTCATTGGATTTTATTCCTTTGCTTGATATGTTGCTGATTGGGCACTATTTTTCGGTTGGCTATGAGGTGGGTTCTGCCCCGGCACAGGGGGTAAATAGCTGCATCCCGTATTCCTCAACGCCATAGCTGCCGATGAGTTCCTGTATCTCAGGTGAGGCGAGGAAATCTATCAGATTTTCTGCCATTTCGGCATTGGTTTTTTGATGCTTCTCCGGGCTTATGGCAATGGCGGAATAGACATTGAGCAGTATATCTCCCTCGTCCACCATTGGCACCAGTTCCAGCTTACCGGTGTAAGCCAGGAAAGTTCCCATATCGGTAAGGGTATAGGCTTGCTTCTCACTGGCCATCAGGAGGGTTGGACCCATTCCTCTGCCAGCTTCTATATACCATTCTCCAGCCTGTTGAATCGTTTCATAGTCAAAGCCGACTGCCTGCCAGATTGCCTTCTCTTTACCATGGGTTCCGGAATCGTCCCCCCGCGAGACGAAGCTTCCGTTTCCTGTTTCCATCAGCTTTTCAAAGGCATCTTCAGGGTTCATCCCTTTAATTCCTGCCGGGTCGGTCTCTGGTCCCACGATGAGGAAATAGTTATAAGCAAAGGGAACTCGTTCTACGCCGTAACCATCGGCGATGAACTGCTCTTCATGAGCTTTGGAGTGCACGGTAATAACATCCACATCCCCTCTTCTCCCGTATTCCAACGCTATCCCAGTGCCGGCGGACAGAATGTCCATCTCTACCCCATACTCCTCCTCAAACTTCGGTTCCAGGTATCCCCACAGCCCCGTGTCGTAGAGGCTGGTGGTGGTGGCTACCCTTAGCCTTTCTTGAGGTGGCAGTGGTGACGCTGTTGAGGCTCCACACCCCGCCACCCCGATAACTAGAGTAATAAGTGCTATCGCTGCTACCAAAGACCTAATTACTATACTTTTCACAATCTCTCCTTCTATCACTCTAAGAGTGAGCATTATTAAGCATTAAAAAAGCACCTCAAAGGAGGTGCTCTGACACTATAAGTACCTATAGCCAGCTCTCCTTTTCAAATACGGGAGGCACCACTGTTTCCGGTGATACCCTATCGGCCAGTCTCCATAGGTATACCTTTAGGAGAACAGGCTCGGAGAGAGGGACTTAATTTTTTTAGCTAAATCATGCTATATCGTATTTTACTTCCCTCGTTTTTCATAGTCACGGCACTGGGTGGCGTTGGGACGTTCCGGGTTATGGCATGCCCCACGCCAATTCCACTTGCAGCTATCACAGAGGAATATGTTTATTCCCAGTGCCTTCTTCATCTTGAGCTTAAACTGTTGACTCCAGGTAGGTTTCATCTTTAACTGCTCCTAAAATACTCCCTGATAATATATCAGGTTAGATGTTATCTGGCAACAATTGTGGTAAAATGTAGCCAGCTTTGGTGGAAGGATAATTTGTTATGGCCGCTCCACAGCTAAAAAAAGAAGAACAGAAACTTACCCTGGGTGACCTGACCTGGGTTAACATCGAGGGGGCGACGGAACGTGAGATAGAGTATCTGGCTCAAAATTACCCCTTCCATCCCTTGGATTTGGATGATTGTCTCAGCCGGATACAGCGACCCAAAATAGATGAATATAAAGACTACCTGTTTTTAGTCTTTCACTTCCCTATATTTAATGAAGCGGTACGGGTAACTACACCCAGCCAGTTATCGGTATTTATTGGCAAAGACTATCTGATTACCCTGCACAAGGGGGAGCTTAAGCCGCTGGTAAAGCTGTTCCGGGAATGCCAGATTGACGAAGAATCACGGCAGGAGTATTTCAGCCAGGGCTCTGGCTATCTTCTTTACCGTATAATTGATAGGCTGGTTGACTACAGCCTGCCGATACTAAATAAGATTGGTGACAATATTGAGAATGTTGAAGATAATATCTTCTCCAACGGAGTGCGGGGGGCAATAAGGGAAATCTCTATACTTCGCCGTGATATTATCTCCTTCCGCCGTATCATCTGGCCAATGAGAGCCGTCGTCGGCACTCTGGAACCAAAGATTCGCCATTTTACCAAGATGGATATGGCGGTTTACTTCGGAGATGTAACTGACCACATGGATAAGATTTGGGATGCCTTAGACGAGTATAAAGAGGTAATTGAGGGGCTGAACGATACCCATGATTCGCTGGTTACTAATCGCACCAATGAAGTCATGCGAATGCTGACCATCATTGCTACCATCTTGCTACCTATTACTGTAGTGGCAAGTATCTTTGGAATGAACATTCCATTGCCTTTCCAGAATTCCAGCTACTCGTTGCTATTTGTATTCCTTATCTGCCTGGTCATCGTTAGCGGCATGCTCTACTTCTTCCGTCATCAGCACTGGATTTAGTTACCGCCGGATGTAGAAGGCAAAGGCTTTGAAATGAATGTCTCGCACCGCTTTGTGATTATTGCTGCCATCTTCGTCACCTGCCTAATCACCGCCAATATCATTGCCGTAAAGGTGATAAGCTTTGGTCCCTTCGTCCTGCCTGCAGCCATAATTATTTTCCCTCTGAGCTATATCTTTGGTGACATCCTCACCGAGGTCTACGGCTATCGCTGGGCGAGAAGGGTTATCTGGTTAGGCTTCGTTTGTAACCTTATCTTCGTCATCTTTGTCTGGGTGGGACAGGTCCTACCTCCGGCTTCTTTCTGGGAAGGGCAGGAGGCTTATGTCAGTATCTTGGGCTATACGCCGAGGTTGCTCATTGCTTCCTTTTGCGGCTACCTCGTTGGTGAGTTTGCTAACTCCTTTGTCTTGGCGAGGATGAAGATTTTGACCCGGGGGCGCTGGCTATGGAGCCGGACTATCGGTTCTACTGTAGTGGGGCAAGGGCTGGACACCTTAGTATTTATTACCTTAGCCTTCGTCGGCACCCCTTCGTTTGTGGCGGTGATGATTTTGTATCACTGGTTGACGAAGACTGGCATTGAAGCCATTGCTACCCCCTTTACCTATGCCGCGGTCAACTTCTTGAAGAAAAAAGAGGCAATTGATACCTATGACTACCAAACAAAGTTTAACCCCTTCCTCGTCTTAGATTAGAATGGGTCAAATGCCCTGGAGGAGGGTTATCAATAGACGATGAATATTCAGGTCTTGGGTGCACACAACTGCGAATCACAAAATTCAAAGCTCATCAGTCTGTTAATAGATGATGTCCTGGCGATAGATGCTGGTGGGCTTACCTCCAGCCTGTCATTTGCGGCTCAACAAAAACTTAAGGCAATCCTGCTCACTCATTATCACTACGACCATATTAGAGATGTCCCCACTGTAGGTATGAATTTTGCTTTCCAAGAGAGCACTATCAATATCTACTCGACACAGTCGGTATATGATGCCCTTACTACTCACCTGCTGGATGACAGGCTTTATCCTGATTTTCTGAAACATCCTGAGGGGAAGCCGGCAATTAAGTTCACCATAATGGAACCGGAGAAACCCGAGCAAATTGAAGGCTACAGTATCCTGGCTATCCCGGTGAAGCACTCTGAGCTTACTGTTGGCTATCAAGTTACCTCTGCTGATGGTAAAACAGTATTTTATACCAGTGATACCGGGCCAGGCTTGACTGACTGCTGGCAGAAGGTATCACCCCAACTACTTATTATCGAAGCTACCCTACCCAATAGGTATGAACAATATGCCAGAGAGGCGGGGCACCTTACCCCGGCTCTACTCAAGCAGGAGCTGACCAGCTTTCACCAGCTTAGGGGCTACCTGCCTCAAGTAGTCCTGGTTCATATGAGCCCAACTCTGGAGAAGGAGATAGCGACTGAAGTAGCCGCCGTAGCCAGAGCGTTAAATAATCCAATTGCCCTCGCCTATGAGGGAATGCAACTTCACCTGTAAGAATAACTTGCCCCCTTTTGGTCGGCTATGATGGAAATAAAATTCTTTGCTGATAACAATGTAGGCAAGCTAGCTAAGTGGCTGAGGATGATGGGCTATGATACCCTGTTCTTCAATGGCAGTGATGACTCCCATATGATAGCTATTGCTCTAGCCGAAGGTAGAGTGATACTAACCAGAGATACCCAGATTATGAAAAGACGGGTGGTAACCAGTGGGCAGCTCAAAGCCGTTCTTATCCAGGGTGATGAAGCTGAACAACAGATGCGTCAGGTGATAGACAGCCTAAACCTGGATTGCCAGTTCAGGCCGTTTACTATTTGTTTGGAGTGCAACCAACCACTGGTGCCGAGGAGTAAGGAGCAGGTCAAAGACCTGGTGCCGCCCTATGTTTTCCAGACGCAGGTTCAGTATGTGGAGTGCCCCACCTGCCACCGCATCTACTGGAGAGGAACGCACTGGCAGGCAATGACCGGGAAGTTAAATAAATTTATGAAAGGTTGACCATAGTTCAGCAGTATCTGGGGAACTATTCCTGCTAACTGGGAACGGGATGGGTTGACAGAGGATGAACAGGGGTCTATAATTGCCACGTCAGTTTTTGAAACGCTGGCTGAGACTGACCAAGGGTTGACATCGCTAATCCGGGTCTTATATAATAGCCCAGTATTTAATTCACGAATAATTATGATAGTATTTTTAGCGACTGCGGTTTTTGCCTTTATAGTATATTTGATGTTGACTACAGCTTCGGGTGATTTGCTTCTCTGGAGTAAAGAGGAGCTAATTGTCGGAGCTGTTTTTGCTGTAATAGTAGCCGCCATAACCAGGAAAATATTCTTTAAAACGAACCTTCGTATGCTAAACCCAGTAAGATGGTTTCTATTCCTTATCTATCTTGTGGGGCCATTCTTTTGGGGGATGGCAAGGGCAAATATTGATGTTGCCTGGCGGGTGATAACCGGCAGGATAAACCCGGGCATAGTCAGGATTTCTCCTGGGTTAAAGACTGACCTTGGTATAACTATGCTGGCTAACTCCATAACTTTAACCCCGGGGACATTAAGTGTGGATATTGATGAAAAAACAAACGACCTGTATGTCCATTGGATAGGGGTGAAGAAAGAAGCCTTGGAAAAGATGCCCCGAGATTATAAATATGTATGTAGTACATTCCCTGATTGGGTTAGAAGGGTGGCAGAATAGTGTGGCTTCCAGTAGCCATATTCCTTGCTGTTTGTATATTTATAGTTCTGATTAGGATATTTTTGGGTCCTACCTCTCCCGACAGGCTAGTAGGGCTTGATACCCTAAACACCTTGGTAGTAGCGTCTATGGTTATCCTGGGAGCCGCATTTGACCAGGTGACTTATATTGATGTGGCTATTGTTTATGCTTTGCTTTCTTTTGTGACCACTTTATTTGTCGCCAAGTATATAGGAAAAGGCGAATTCCGATGATAGTGAATGTAATCACCTACATATTTATTGCCATTGGGTGTGTTTTTAATATATTGGGAGCGATTGGCTTGCACCGTTTTCCTGATGTTTACACCAGACTGCACGCGGGGACGAAATGCACTACCTTTGGCTCTATATTCTTAATTGGGGCAGTAATTATCCAGTCGGTAAGTGCTTGGGTAACAGAGGGTATTTCCTCTCCACAATCAGTGCTCTGTATCCATGCCCTTATTGCCTTGGTAGCCCTGTTGTTGACTAATCCTACCAGTGCTCATGCCATTGGTAGAGCGGCACACAGGAGTGGAGTCAAACCAACTAGGGCAGTGGTAGATGACCTTGAGAAGGAAAAACTGTGATTGAAGACATTTTGCACATAGCTCTACCGGTGTTACTTGTAGTCTGTGCCGTGTTGGTAGCCATATTCAAAGACCTTATCGTTGCCGCAGTGACTCTAGCGGCATTTAGCTTGCTGTTAGCCTTGGAGTTTTATATACTTCAAGCTCCCGATGTGGCTATTGCTGAGGCTGGGGTAGGAGCCGCTATCACCGTAGCCATATATATCCTGGCGATAAGAGCAACGAAGCGGATGTAGGAGAAAACATGAGAAAAATTGCCATAGTGGTGTCCTTTGGTGTGTTTGTCGCCTGCCTGGTGGCGGCAGCATTGCTCATTCATCCCTTTGGCTATCCTCCATCTGAAATGGACGACTATATAATAGAAAATACCCAGCGGGAAACTGGAGCTAATAACGCGGTAACGGCGGTTGTCTTTGATTACAGAGGCTATGATACCTTAGGCGAAGCCACCATTTTGTTTACCGCAGTAACTGGAGTAGTTATGCTATTCCGGAGGAAGAAGAAGGAATAAACAATGATGTCTAAGATTGTGCGCACTATATCTACCTTCCTCGTCCTGTTTATCTTTACCTTTGGCTTATATATCATTATGCATGGTCATCTGACTCCCGGGGGCGGGTTTCAGGGAGGTGCTGTATTTGCCTCTGGTGTCGCCTTACTCATTGTTGCCTTCGGCGCCTCCAAGATTCAGCAAAATTTGGCAGAGCGCTATCTTTCCGTCTTGGAGAGCGGTGGGGCGTTGATATTCATCAGCCTGGCATTTGGTGGTCTGGCTACCCTATTCTTCTACAATTTCCTTGTTGGCTCTCCTATTTTTGGTCATATCCCGCCTCCTGGCTCTAATGCCGGTGACCTATGGACTGGGGGAGTAATTCCCCTTATGGATATAGGGGTAGGGATAAAAGTCCTTGCCGGGCTGTCGGCTATCCTGCTGACGCTGGCTTTAGCCACCAGCATAACCGGGGGTGAAGAATGAGCGGAATCGGTCTGTTTAATGTCCCCTTTCTGGCAGTAGTGGCGTTAATAGGCATCGCCTTATATATCATTGTATCTCAGAGGAATTTAATAAAACTGGTAATGGGTATTAGTATTCTGGCGTCAGGCGTTAACCTGTTCTTAATTACTTTGGGGTATAGGGCAGGAGGGGTTGCCCCCATTTATACCCATACTCCTGCGGAGGTTATGGTGTTACCTGTCCCTCAGGCTTTGACTCTGACCAGCATTGTTATTGCTGTGGCCACCCTAGCCCTGATGCTTTCCATGATAATACATATTTACCGTCATACTGGTAGTATTGACTCTGAAGAGTCTAGAACGATGAAAGGATAATAGGCTGGACAGTTTATTAATTCATTCCCCTATCTTGATAATAGTAGTTCCCCTGCTGGCAGCGTTTCTAACTCCTTTAATTGGTAGGGTAAGTGCCAGGGCCAGAAATGTATTTGTTGTAGTTAGTCTTTTATTCGTGGCATTTCTGGTCTTTATTTTAGCCGGGGACATATACGCCAACGGATTACGCGTCTATACGCTCGGCGCTCTTTCTCCCGACCTTACCATTCCTGAGCATTTTATGGTGCCGGTGCGCGTCATTTTAGAAGTGGACAGCATGTCCATATTTATGGGCATAATAACAGCCGTTGTTGCCTTAGCCGCAGTTATATATTCCTTCTCCTTTATGAGAGAGGAGACAGGACAGAATAGGTTCTATACCCTGTTGCTGCTGTTAGCTGCGGGAACTTTTGGAGTAGCCTTTACCGGTGACCTGTTCAACCTGTTTGTTTTCCTGGAAATAGCTTCTATTTCTGGAGCAGCGCTGGCAGCCTTCAGACTTAGGTTTGCTGATACCTCGGAAGGCGGGCTCAAATACATTGTTGTATCTGCTATTGCGGCTTTGATGGTCCTATTTGCTATTGGCTTGTTTTATGCTCAATACGACTTACTTAATATAGGGGCTCTTGCCCAGGTGATGCAGTACACCACAGTGGATAAGATAGCTTTAGTCATACTGGTGGCCGCTTTTGTTATGAAGCTGGGAGGTGTGCCCCTCCACATGTGGACACCGGATACCTATACCGTTGCCCCGGCTGGTATAACCGCTATGCTGTTAGCGTCAAGCCTGACCTCTGTGTATGCTCTTTTCAGGATATGCTTTACCCTCTATGGAGTTACCCTTGACCTGGTTACGCTGGGGTGGATGGTGATAATCTTTGGGGTATTGAGCATGGTGGTGGGGGTTACTATGGCTGTCCTCCAGACAGATGTCAAGCGTTTGATAGCCTATAATTGTGTCTGCGAGGGTGGATATATGCTGATGGCACTGGGGGTTGGTCTTGCTGTTTTGGGTAATCCAGAGGCTTTAAGCACTTATGGAAGAATGGCTATGAGCGGTGGCATTTTCCATATGATGAATCACGCCCTGTATGAGGGGCTCTTGTTCCTGGCTGCTGGGGCACTGTTCTATCGCGTCGGCACTAGAGACCTCAACCAGATGGGCGGCTTGGCTCATAATATGAAGTTCACCGCAATGTTCTTCATAATCGGGGCTTTAGCCAGTGCCGGCATACCTCCCCTCAATGGATTTGCATCAAAGATATTAATCTATGAGTCTGTATACCAATTTAATCCAGTTCTAGCCATTCTAGGAATACTGGTGTCGATTATAACTCTGGCTATTTTTACCAAGGTCTTCTTCTCAGCATTTGCCGGACAGGTGCTGCCTAAATACAAGGAGGTAAAAGAAGCGCCAAAGTCAATGATGGTTGGGATGTCCATTCTGGCATTAATCATCGTCTTCTTCAGTCTATTTCCCGGTCTAATCGTTGACTGGCTAACCCTACCTGCGGCAGATGCTTTAATAAATCAGGGAATATACATTGAGGCTGTTATGGGAGTCGTACCGTGATTAAGGCGCTTTGTGGGTCGGCAGAAAATAGGGTGGTAAGGAACTAAAGATGACGATTGTAGAATTTGGCTACGATTTTTGGAACCCTATTGTCTGGGTCATCGCCTTCGTGGTGGTGATGATAGTAGCCTATTTTTTCAGGAGTCAGGGGCAGAAAAAGTATAAAAAGGATACTGCTCAAACGCAGATTTTTCTATGTGGAGAAGAGGTACCTGAGCCTGAGCAGCGGCATGTGAAAGCCAGCAATGTATACTGGGGATTTTTTGAAACCCTTAAAGGATATTATAATACAATTCTAAGACCGCATACGGGAATAATAAATGATTACATAATCTGGTTCATAGTTGTTATAGCTATAAATGCCATAATAGTGTTTATCATGGGGCTGGTTTAAAAAGTATGGCCATTAGTAGGAGAGTTGTATGAGCCTTAAGGCATTCAAAAGAGCGTTGTGGGTTTACCATCTTAATACTGGGTCGTGCAATGGGTGCGATATTGAAATCCTCGCTGTGCTTACCCCCAGGTATGATGTTGAGCGTTTTGGCATGAGGCTCGTTGGCTCACCGCGCCATGCTGATGTGTTACTGGTCACGGGTCCAGTGAGTAGGCAGATGGTTCCAAAACTCAGGCGCATATATGAGCAAACACCTGACCCTAAGATGGTCATGGTAGTTGGTAGTTGTGGCACAGAAGGGGGAGTATTCTATGAATCCTATAATTTGGCGGGGCCAGTAGACCAAATCATACCGGTAGATGTTTATGTTCCCGGGTGTCCCCCCCGGCCTGAAGCCATTATCGAAGCTGTGGCTAAAGCCTGGGTGAAGCTCGAGAAACTTGAGCAGGGGGTAGCATAAGTGGAAATACAGAGTCCTGAAGCGATATGCGAGAGTTTTAAAACTGCCCTGGGAGACGACTTAATCGATTCAAAGATATATGAAAGAGAAGTTGCCGTCAAAAAGAATGTTTTTAGAACAATTTGGGTACATGTAAAGAGGGAGGCGTTTAGAAGAGCGGTAGAGCACATCTGCACGCTACAGGAGTATCCCCACCTGGCGATAATCTCATCCTCCGACCTCGGAGATAGTGTTGAGTTGATATACCACTTCACCATATATTATGGACATCATCTTGCGGAGCTACCACTGGGGTTACGGGTAAATTTACCCAAGAATGACCTGAAGATACCAACACTCACCGACATTATTCCCGGTGCATTATTTACCGAGCGTGAAACTCAGGAGATGATGGGGGTTGAGGTGGTCGGTATCCCGGATAGCAGGCGGTTGTTCCTGCCTGAGGATTTTCCTGATGGTGTTTACCCCTGGAGAACGGATGAGACTGGCCCGCAGGACATGCTTAGGGTGTTGCCGGGGAGACAGCAGAAATGAAGGCACAGGAGAAGAAAACAACTTACACCATCCCCGTGGGTCCAATTCACCCGGCACTGAAAGAACCGATACGGCTTGACCTCAGTGTTGATGGGGAAGAGATTGTAGATGTGGATGTCGTCGTGGGACAGGTCCACCGTGGTATTGAATGGCTTGGCATGAATAGAAATAACCCTATCCAGAGCATATACCTGGCGGAGCGGGTATGTGGCATCTGTAACATGTGTCATCCATTCGCATTTGTCGAGGCTGTTGAGCGCGCTGCGGGAATCATCCCCCCGGAACGTGCTGAGTATATAAGGGTAATTGTTGCCGAAATGGAGCGAATACATTCCCACCTGCTGTGGGCAGGGGTGGCCGCTCACGAGATTGGCTTTGATACCGTGTTTTATCTTGCCTGGCGGGTTAGAGAAGAAATAATGGACTTAATGGAATACGTAACCGGAAACCGGGTCACCAAGGCCATGTTTCAGATTGGTGGGGTCAGAAGGGATATTACCGAAGAACAATTTCCCAGGATTAGAAAAAGTCTGGATTACTATAAGAGCATATTTAACCAGTTGAAAGCCGTGTTCTTGGATGATAAGACAGTATTGATGCGGACGAAGAATGTGGGTATCCTGAAGAGTGAGGATGCTCTAAAACTACTCACCGTGGGACCAACGACCAGGGCCAGTGGTGTCGCCAAGGATGTAAGACAAGACACGCCTTACGCTGCCTATGCTGATTTGGATATTAAAGCCGTCACCCCGGCAATGGTCACCGGGACTGTGGTCGGCGATGTGTATGACAGGATTATCGTTCGCTTACTGGAGGTGAAGCAGTCCATTGAAATCATAGAGCGGTGCTTGGATGAGATGCCGCCCGGGGCGATACTGGCGCAACCGAAGATGGCGATGCTGCTGAATATGCTGACGAAAGCCGAGGGCGAAGGTGTCGGGCGAAATGAAGCACCCAGGGGCGAAGTTGTACATTATGTTCGCCTGGAGGCGGGGAGGGAAACCCTGTCCACGTGGAAGATAAGAGCCCCCACCTATGTGAACCTTATGGCGGTGCCGACGATATTAAAGGGCGGGCAGATTGCTGATGTCCCTATAGCCTTTGCTTCTATTGACCCCTGTATGTCGTGCACCAATAGAGCTGTTGTTGTTAACCGGGAGACAAATAAGAAATCCCTGCTTACTGGTGAGGACTTGCATGAACTCAGCGTTGAAAAAACAAGGTGGTTGAAGTGTTGAATCTGCTCAGTAATAATCTTCCGTTAAACATTGTAATAATAATTGTTGGTTCGTTGGTTCTGGTGCTGGTGGGGGCATTCGTCGGATTGTTATACCGGGGCATAGACCGCAAGCTTTGTGCTCACATGCAGGGGAGGATAGGGCCCCCGATAGTCCAGCCCTTCCGTGATGTTAAAAAGCTGCTTATGAAGGAGAGCATTATACCTGATGGTGCTGTCTCATGGTTATTTACGGCTGCTCCACTTCTTTGCCTGATAACCTCGGCTGCATTACTACTTTACATACCTTTATTTGGTCAGGAGGCGCTTTTAGGCAGCACTGGTGATGCCATATTAGTGCTATACCTGTTAATCGTGCCTGCTTTAGCTTTGGTAATAGGCGGCTTTGCCTCAAGCTCACCATTTGCTACGGTGGGGGCACAGCGTGAGATGGTCATCATGATGAGCTACGAATTCCCTCTAGCAGTAACAGTAGTGGCTATTGCCTGGCGTATTGGTCATGTTACTGCTGCCAACCCATTTTTGTTATCTACGATTGCCGAGTATCCGATATGGAACTTGGTAGGTCCGGTAGGAGTAATAGGCTCGTTGATTCTGCTGTTTACTCTCTTAGTAGTTACGCCGGGAGAAGTCTCCAAGGTACCATTTGACATAGCCGAGGCTGAAACTGAGATTGCCGGCGGGATGTTGGTTGAGTATTCGGGCAGGAACCTGTGTTTGTTCTACCTCGCCGATATAGTAAAAGCTTTTGCCATGGTATCATTAATAGTTGCTCTATTTTTCCCTTACAACCTGTCTCCCCTATTCGGACTTGGGGGTGTCTTCGCGGTAGTGGTGGATGTCTTATTCTTCCTCCTTAAGGTCTTCGTGTTGATGTTCCTTAGTGTAACCTTGATACGTACCGGAATGGCGCGGTTTAAGATAAGTCAGGCAAGCCGGGTCTATATTATAACAATGACAGTTATCGGTCTCGTCGGCTTGCTACTGATATGGGTAGATTTGATAGTGTGAGGTGGAAGATATGTTTGAAGCAGCGAAAACGATATTAAAGCAGCTCTTTCTAAATGCGGCGACAAACAAATTCCCGGCAAAATATGCTCCGGCATCAACCATTCAATTCCTGGACAAGGTTGGTAAAGGCGAATTGAAGATGATACCGCCAGTAGCAGTGCCGCCTAAGTTTCGGGGAAAAATCTCATATAATAAGGAGAGATGCACCGGATGCCAATTGTGCATCAAAGTTTGCCCCACCAAAGCCATAGAATTTATACCTGAAGAAAAAAAGGTGAAAATATTCGTTTCCAGATGTTGCTTCTGTGCTCAGTGCACTGAGATATGCCCGCCAAAAGTACTCGCTATGACCGATGAGTTCCTGCTTTCCAACTTTGATAAATATGCTGATGAACTCGTGGTAACCGAATAGTCTAGCGCTGTAATTACCCTCAAATCTTGGCTTGGGATGACTATGTTTCCAGTGGCTTTATTTCATCTAGCCGTTCTTTTATTATGAGAGCTGCCACTCGGTCTCCATTTTTTTGAACCAGGCTCGACAGCATTGTGCCAACATCCATCTTGTCAGGTTGAACCCCGATAAGCACTACCTCCCCGCAGAACTCGCTTACATATGATATAAAAATGGATAGTGGTATATTATGCGTTGAAAAATGCATAACTTCTATTTTCTCCGGTGGTATAATTCTATATGAACCTGGGCTCAATCCCATGTCAGCAGCATCTACTAATATAAGTGTATCAGGATTATGTTTTCTAATAATTGAGGTGTAATTCTCTGGGGTTGTGCCGCAATCTATGACGATAACTTTTTTTGACTCTTTCTTAGCCTCTTTGAGATGTTTATTGAGCCTTTGCGCAATATAAATACCAATCCCATCATCGCCATTTAGTGTGTTGCCTATACCTAAAAGCATTTCTTTCATAGCTTCTATCGCTGGGGGATTTCGGGAAGACTTGTTCGCTATTATACTAGGTGAAGAAGGGCAAAGGCAATTTTGTTATCACCGGAGCTCGGCTCTTGAAATAAGAGCTGCGACAGCTTAACGAAAGTATTGCCGGTCTGGTTGTTTCCCCTTCCCGGTTTCAGAAAGGTTGACCACAGCCGAGGATATTGTTACACTTCAGATTAGCCTTTATCCTTTAGACAGGGAGGTGACAGTGAAAGTTTTAACCACCAGTCAGATGTATCAGGTAGAGCAGGACTGCGCCAAGATTGGCTTGCCTACTGATGTGCTTATGGAGAATGCGGGGAAAGCGGTAGCTGAAGAGGTAAAACGAATCCTGGGCGCTATTGACCAGCAACACATCCTAATCCTAATCGGACCGGGTAACAATGGTGGCGATGGGTTAGTCGCTGCTCGGTATCTTGGTGACTGGGGAGCTAAGGTCAGCCTTTACTTTTCTAGTAAGAGACCATCGAATGATCCCAACCTGGGGCTGGTTCTGGAACGAGGTATAACCTGTATTGAAGCAGCTCAGGATGAAAGGGTGGACAGGCTTAGCGAGCTGCTGTCATCAGCTAATGCTGTTATTGATGCTCTATTTGGCACTGGCAAAATCCGCCTCATTCGCGGCACCCCCTTGCGAATATTAAACAGGGTTAGTCGAGCCAAAGAGGAGCGGTCAGGGCTTCGCCTCATTGCTCTGGATTTACCCTCAGGGCTAAATGCCGATGATGGTGATGTTGACCCTGCCTGTCTTTATGTTGATGATACAATCACTCTTGGGTTTCCCAAGCCAGGCTTATTCAAGCTTCCTGGGGCAGAAAGAGTGGGCAAAATCACTGTAGCTGATATTGGTATTCCCCCCCACCTAGCTGAAGAGGTAACTACGGAGCTTATGACTGATGACTGGGCTAAATCGGTTCTGCCCCGGCGTCCACTTGGAGCTAATAAGGGGAGCTTTGGTAAAGTTCTGGTTGTTGCCGGCTCAATAAACTACATTGGTGCTGCCTACCTGGCTTGTAGCGGTGCCATGCGGGTTGGGGCAGGATTGGTAACCCTGGCAACGGCTAGCAGCCTCCAGCCAGTTCTGGCATCAAAGTTAACCGAGGTAACCTATCTTCCCCTACCCGAATCCTCTCCTGGCATCATCTTCTCCGAAGCAGCCAGGCTCATCCAGCAACAGCTCAGCCAATACAATGTCCTGCTTCTAGGCTGTGGACTGGGACAGAGCCAATCAGCCATAAAATTTATCAAGTCGATACTTCTCAGCGGGAAGGTAGCACTACCAGCATTAGTCCTTGATGCTGATGGTCTCAATACTATGGCTGGAATTCGGAAGTGGTGGCAACCGCTAACTAAGGATGCTATACTTACCCCACACCCTGGCGAAATGGCAAGACTGGCTGGGGTATCTATAGATAGCGTCCAGTCAGACAGAATAGCTATGGCTAAGAAGGTAGCTCTGGCCTGGCGCAAAATAGTCGTCCTCAAGGGAGCCTACACTGTGGTTGCCACGCCAGAGGGTCAATCCAGAATTAGCCCGGTAGCCAATCCCGGGCTGGCGTCAGCCGGAACCGGTGATGTCCTCAGTGGGGCTATAGCTGGGCTGGTGGCGCAAGGTCTATCCCTTTTTGATGCTGCTGCCCTGGGTGTATATCTTCATGGTGAAGCAGGAGAGATGGTTAAGGCTAGGCTGGGCGATACTGGTATGATTGCCAGTGACCTTTTGCCAGCCCTGCCTTTAGTTATTAAACAACTAAAAGAGAGTAAATAGGGGAGTTTTAGAGGGGCGAAGCCCCATGATAGGAAGGTACATTCATATCATAAAGTTCTTCCCCTTATCAAGGGAAGATTGAAGGGGCGAAGCCCCTTCAATCCCAACCTCCCCCTCTCCTTCAAAGGAGAGGGGGACACAGGGGGTGAGGTTGATAAACAATAAGAAATACTTTGAGATAGAGTATAAACAGGAATGCTATGCTATTAGCTGTTGATATTGGAAATACTGATACCACCCTGGGGGTTTTTGATGGCGATGAGCTTCGCGCCACCTGGCATATAGCTACCGGTATTCACCGTATGGCAGATGAGTATGCTGCCTTATTGCTTAACCTCCTGCACCACCAGGGGCTGGACATATCTGAGATTAAAGAGATAGCCCTGTGCAGTGTCGTGCCACCACTGATAGCCACCTTTGACGAGCTATGTCAACGGTATTTTCACCTCTCGCCACTGGTGGTGGGGGCTGGGGTTAAGACCGGAGTCCGCATCCGTATGGATAATCCCAGAGAGGTTGGTGCCGACCGCATTGCCAATGCTGCCGCTGCCCATCATCTCTACGATGGCCCGGTAATTATTACCGACCTGGGGACAGCCACTACCTTTGATACTGTATCCCGAGAGGGCGACTACCTGGGAGGAGCTATTGCCCCTGGTATAAGCACTGCCGCTGAGGCTTTGTTTACGCAGGCGGCGATGTTACCCCGAGTGGAGTTATCCCATCCTAAACGGGCTATTGGCACCAATACCATTACTGCCATGCAATCAGGCATTGTCTTTGGCTATGTAGGACTTATTGAAGGTATCGTGGCTCGTATTCAACAGGAATTGGGGGAAAAGGCTAAGGTGGTGGCTACCGGAGGCTTCGCCGAACTTATAGCCAAGGAAACAGCGGTAATTGATGTGGTAAATCCCAATTTGACACTGATTGGATTAAG
>CAZTRJ010000027.1:0-18197 GCA_964616615.1 uncultured Dehalococcoidales bacterium | reverse complement strand
ATAATTGGTGATACCTCGGCATCAATGCTGAATCCACCAAGGTCAATGAGAGAGATTCCCCATGCCACCAGCCAGGCACCAATCAGCCCGATGGCACCTCCCACCAGGCTCAGGGTGGCGGCTTCCAACAGAAATTGCATCAGGATATCCCTCCGCTTGGCCCCTATCGCCTTACGCAGACCTATCTCCCTGGTGCGCTCGGTTACCGAAACCAGCATAATGTTCATAATACCTATACCACCTACCAGCAGGGAGATGCCACCAATCAGCCCCAGGAATACGGTTAGGGCAATGATTATGGTCTCAAATGTGCCCAGCATCTGCTCCAAGCTCATAACGGCGAAATCGTCATCCTCATCGGCATCAATACGGTGGCGCTTCCTCAGGATAGTTTCAATCTCTTCGGTTACCTCATCCATAGCGTCGACGCTGGCGACCTGGACGGCGATTTGCTGAACGGCGTCTTGCCCGCTGGGTGTCTTCTGAGAGAATAGCCGGGCCTGAAAGGTGGTTATCGGCGTTACCACCAGCTCATCCCAGCTGAATCCGAACATGGATATACCCCGGGGCGCCATAACACCGATGACGGTAAACCGCTTGTCCTTTATTTTAACCTTCTGCCCGACGGCGTCATCGCTACCAAACAGGTCCTCAGCCACCTCGCTCCCCACTACCACCACCATATCCCTCCTCGCCAGATTAACCTCAGAAATGAATTGCCCCGACGCCATGGTAAAACCATATACCTCCTGGTAATCGGGGTTGCTACCGTGTATCACCGCCGTTGTCTCTTCATTACCGGCTATTAGCTTAACATAGTTTTCGTTGGCCGGGACGACACCGGTCACCGAGCGGATGCGACCTATAGCCTCAGCGTCATCCATAGTAAGATTAGCAGTATAAGTGCCGTACAACGTCCCCGCTATTCCTGGCGCATCGGGATTAGCGGGGTTCACCATGAGCAGGTTGGTGCCCAGCTCTTCAAAGGTGGAGGTAATCATACTCTGGAGACCTGTCCCCAGGGACATCAGAACGATAACGGCGCCAACCCCGATTATCATCCCCAGCATGGTCAGAGCCGAGCGCAGCTTGTTAGCCAGCAGTGATTTTATGGCAATACTGAAGAACTCGATAAACTTCATAATCTCCTCTATAGCCAGAATTAGGGAGGAGCTGGCCGGGTAACCTTCTCATCACTGACGACCTTCCCATCATAAAGCCGAATGATGCGCTGGGTTCGTTCAGCTACATCCATCTCATGGGTAACTATGATTACCGTGATACCTTCCTGGTTAAGCTGACAAAAAATAGAAATAATCTCATCAGTGGCAGCACTGTCTAGGTTACCGGTAGGCTCATCAGCCAGAATAACACCTGGACTATTGACCAGTGCCCGGGCGATAGCCACCCGCTGCTGCTCACCACCCGATAGCTCAGTGGGTTTATGGTTAGCCCTGGACCCCAGTCCCACCCGCTCCAGTGCCTCCATAGCTCGCTGGTGATTGTTACGGCTGCCACTATAAATGAGGGGCAGCTCAACATTGGCTAAGGCACTGGCACGGGATAAGAGGTTGTATTCCTGAAAGACAAAACCCATTTTTTTATTTCTCATCTCAGCTAGCCGGTCGTCGCTGAGTCGGCTGACATCAGCCCCCTCAAAGGTATAGCTACCCAAAGTAGGTTTATCCAGAAGGCCAATGATATGCATCAGGGTAGACTTGCCCGACCCCGAGGCACCAATGATGGCCAGCATCTCCCCCTCTTTGATGGAGAGGCTTATCCCCCTGAGGGCAGGAACCTCTACCTTGCCCATACGGTAAACCTTGGTAATGTTTTCCAGTTCAATCATGTCTCCAACCCATTAAGCTTTACTCACCGAAAGGAAATCCCGATGACCCTGGCCTGGCTCATCTTTCTATCACCACTATCTCTCCTTCACTAAGCCCATCCACAATCTCCGTCTGATAGCCATCGCTCATCCCCGTAACCACAGGCCTTTCCTCAATTTCCTCATTAACCATAACCTTAACCACTGGATTGCCCTCGCTATCTTGCTCAATAGCCCGGTTGGGCACCAGCAAAACACCGCTCCCGCCATGGATTATAATGTCGGCGGTAGCACTCATACCAACCTTGAGCTTACACCCTTCCGGGACATCAAAACCAATCCCTACCTCATACAACACTACCCCCTCTTCTACCTTCGGCAGTAGAGAAATAGAAATTACCTCGGCATCAAGCTGGAGAGCGGGCAGGGCATCTACCTCAATAATAGCCCGTTGCCCCGGCTCCACCACCGCTATGTCTACCTCATCCACTTCAGCAGTCAGTTCCATAGTGCTAAGGTCAATCAGATGAATTACAGTGGTCAGGGTCAGGGTTGGGGGAGGAATGACATCTCCCTCTTCTACATCGACACTGGCTACCACTCCATCAAATGAGGCAAATATCACCGCCTCTTCCAAATCATTATTAGCTTCGTCTAAAGCTATCTGGTATTTTTCCATTCCCAGTTGCGCTTCTCTTAGTGTCCAATAGTCGGCAAGTGGGACCATTCCGCTACCAAATACATCGTCTCCATAGCCTCGAGCTATATTAGCCTTGGCTTCTATCAAATTGTCTTGAGCTTTCCTCAGGTTGTTCCACACGTCCCAGTACTGGTCATAACTCAGTCCTATCTCCAATGCTTCCTGAGCTGCGGTTAATTGCCGCTGGGCATCTCCAATATCTGCTGTGGAGGCGGGAATATCCAGGACCAGGGTGTGGTAGGTATAGGGATGGGTTATTTCTCTAAAGTCACACGCCGCTATCTCCAGGTTAACCTCGGCTGTTTTCACCGCTAGTTCCAGTGAGGTGGTATCAAGGCTGGCCAGCGCCTGCCCCTGGGTCACCTCGTCACCTTCCTCAACATATAATTCACCCACCGTACCGCCAACGCCGAAAGCTAAGTACGCTTCCTTAGAAACCTCTATATTACCACTGCCACTGACAGTAACCGTCAAATCACCCGGCACCACCTCAACCAGCTGATATTGATTTTCGTCTGCGTTGCCGCCGCAGGCACTAATGCTGACCAGCATCAAGCCGACCAGTAAAGCAGCTACAATTCGCCAGTCTTTCATGTTAAAACCTCCATACCAAAAGAACGATTGCATTATGGCCATTCCTATCGGGTCACCCCGCTTATTGCTTGCTTTTCCTTATGCTCTTGTTCCCAGCGCACCACTAAAGCTGGAAACTCCCGTTCAAAAAAGGTGTATATATCTCGCATCTCCTCCAACCCCTTTCGGGTCAGGGGAGCTTTGTCTGCCAGTAGTTCCAGTCCGTGTTCCGCAAGCTGCCGAAACATCTTAATCTCGTCTTCAAGACCATGCTTTATCATATGCTGCCAGGCATCAGGCCGAAGCTGGAAGTAGCCATGTCGAACGCCCGTCAGGCTGATACGTTCAATCAGGCCAATCTGGATGAGAAGACGGGTCATACTACTGATTGAACCCCTACTTGCCATCAGAACTTCTGCCAGCTCAGTCGTGGACTGGTGTGGCGGGTCAGAGATGACAAGCCAGCCAAAAATACGACCCGCCGTCCGGGCCAGCCCCGTCTGCTCAAAGGCAATACCGACATCCTCCACAAAGTGCTTCTCTTCAGCTTGTGTATTACTACCCACGCTACACCTCCCCTAGAACTACAATTTAATTTATATAATCATAATAATATATATTGTATGTTTTGTCAATACTAAACATACTGAAATTAAAAAAATTTTTCAGAATAATCCAAAATAATGTGGAATAACTCGGCCGTATTAAGGCAGTAAGCTAGCAATAAGCTGAAGTATTATGATGGCTACCAGATGGGTAAAATCAAACATGCCAACCCTGGGGATAATGCGGCGCAGGGGTGCCAGAAACGGCTCAGTAACCTGGTAAAGGATAATAGCCAGCCTGTTGGTCGGACTGGGTGAAAACCAGGACACAATAACCCGAGCTAAAATAACTAGGGTAAGCACCTCACACAGCCACCTGATAAAGCTATATAAAAATTCCATTACCGCTTAACCTCCCAATCTCTTGGCTTTATCATGGGCGGCATTCACCGCCTGCTTGAGCAGGTCGGAAAATCCTCCCTTTTCTAACCGGAGCAGTGCCTCAGCGGTGGTGCCACCGGGGGAGGTAACCATTCTTCGTAACTCAGCAGCTTCTTTGCCTGACTGGTGCATAAAGTGAACCGAGCCCAGCATCATCTCCAGCACCAGCTCCTGTGCCATATCACGGGGGAGACCAATATCCACTGCGGCATCAACCAGTGACTCCACGAAAAGGAAAATATAAGCCGGTCCGCTGCCACTCACCGCGGTAGCCATATCAATATACTTCTCATCGTCAACATAAATCTCCTTGCCCATAGCCCCCAGGATAGAAGCTGCCCACTCCTTTTGCTGCCTAGTTACGCCAGTAGTAGCTGTCCACACACTTATTCCCTCACCAATCTGGGCTGGGGTATTAGGCATGACCCGAACCACACGACTATGATTCAATCCAAGACGCAAGGTATCAATTCTTGCCCCAGCGATGATAGATAACACCAGTTGCTCCGATTTGAGCTGGCCACTAAGCTCAGCCATAACATCGGCTAAATTCTGGGGCTTAATCGCCAGAACCACTACATCGCTTCCCTCTATAGCCTGTTGATTATTGCTCATCACTGCCACACCATATTTCTGTCCCAGATACTGGCAGCGAGCCGGGTTAACATCACTAACCGATATCGCCTGTGGTAGGCTAAGTTTCTTTTCCAGAATAGCGGACAACATTGCCTCACCCATAACCCCTCCGCCAATAAATGCTATCTTCATTTCGCCTCACGCTCCCCAAAAATGGCACGACCAATCCTGACCAGCGTTGCTCCCTCCTCCACCGCCACCTCAAAGTCATCAGTCATACCCATCGACAGGTGCTCAAGTCCCAGGGAATCCCGTAGTGAACACAGCTCCTTAAACACAGGACGAACCTCCTCGGCATCAGCTACCATCGGGGCAATAGTCATCAGCCCCTTTATCTCAAGCCGGGGCAAGCGGGAAATAGCTTCCAGGGCTGGCGCCACCTCAGCTACGGGAAAACCACCCTTGCTGGCTTCACCAGAAACATTAACCTCGAGCAAAACGGGCAGGGTTATCTCGGCGCGACGACTTATCACCTCAGCCAGCCTGACCGAATCTAGGCTGTGGATTATATCAAAGAGCTCCATCGCCACCTTGACCTTGTTAGTCTGAAGGTGACCAACCAGGTGCCAGGTGGGATGAGGCTCAAGCCAGGTCAACTGCCTTATTTTCCTCTCCGCCTCCTGGACCTTGTTCTCGCCAAAGTGCCTGATACCTAGCTTGAAAGCGGTAGCTACCGCCGAAGGCTCCACCGTTTTGGTCACAGCGACTATGGTTACCGCATCCGGTGACCTGCCCACCCGCTCACAGGCACGGCCAATGCGCAGCTTCACTTCCTCAATATTAGCTCCGATATCTGTGCTTGCTCTAAGGGACATATTCATAAGCCTGCTTAATCTGGAGATTCTCTATCAACCTCACCCCCTTTAGGTTTTATGGCAACCCCATCCCCCGGTCAGGGGGATAGGTTGTTAAACGACTTTTTCACCACCAGATTTATCAGCCTTCCTGGAACATATATTTTATTAATAATCTCCTTACCTTTAAGATGGCCTTCTACTTTATGACTTTCTGTGGCGAGAGACAGGGCTTCATTTTCAGTGATAGCTGCCGGCACCGTAATCCGGTCACGCAACTTGCCATTGACCTGAACCACGAGGGTAATCTCTTCATCCTTAGCCAGCCCCTCATCCCATACCGGCCAGCTCTGATTATGAATGCTATAGCTATGCCCTATCCTCTGCCATAGCTCCTCAGCCAGATGGGGAGCAGTTGGAGCCATAAGCAGGAGGAGGACATCAACTGACCCTCTCCAATCGGAATCACTAACATTTCCTGCCTCTTTGACCCGGGACAGGTAGTTAGCGAACTCCATAAGCGCCGCTATCATGGTATTAAATCGCAGCTTTTCCATATCTTCAGTAACCTTGCGGATAGTCTGGTGAGTAATACGGGATAGTTCCCGTTCTGCCTTCTCTATATCAATTTGCTCACCCGCCAGTCTTTTCAGAGCAAGGTCTGGAATTCTTTGTTCATATTCACCTAGGACCAGGTTCCACACCCGATTAAGCCAGCGACTTACGCCGCTAATGCCACTGTCATCCCACTCACCACCCTGCTCCCAGGGGGCAACAAACATCAGGTAGGCACGCACGGTATCCGCCCCCAGTTCAGAAACATACTCGTCGGGAGTAATCACATTACCTCGTGATTTACTCATCTTCTGTTTCTCAGCAATAATAATCCCCTGGTTAAACAGGTGGGTAAATGGTTCACCAAAATCAACCAGACCCATATCCCGAAGCGCCTTAATAAAGAACCGGGCATAGAGTAGATGCATAACGGCATGCTCGGCACCACCGGTATACAGGTCTACCGGCAGCCAGTACCTCACCTTATCAGCATCAAACGGAGCCGTATCACAATTGGGGCTGGCATAGCGCAGGAAATACCATGAAGAGCACATAAAGGTATCCATAGTATCAGTCTCCCGCCTGGCCGGGGCTGAACACCGGGGGCAGGTGGTATTGACAAATTGCTCACAATACTTCAACGGGGATTCACCGGTAGGTCTAAACTCAGCGTCCTCGGGTAGCAATACCGGCAGGTCTCCCTCAGGAACGGGGACAATGCCACAGTTGGGACAGTAAATCATAGGTATTGGTGCCCCCCAGTATCGCTGGCGGGAGATAAGCCAATCGCGAAGGCGGTAGGTTATGGTTCGCTTTCCCCAGCCTTTCTCCTCCAACAAATCGGACACCGCCGCTATGCCCTGCTGGCTGGGGAGTCCGTTAAACTGCCCCGAGTTGGCCATAATTCCTGGTTCAATATATGCCGCCTCCAGTTCCTCCTCCTGCCACTGGGGCGGGGCTATCACCACCCGTATCGGTAGATTATACTTCTCAGCAAAAGCGAAGTCTCGCTCGTCATGAGCTGGTACTCCCATTACTGCCCCCGTGCCATAACTCATCAATACATAATCAGCAATCCAGATAGGCACCTTCTCACCATTGAGCCGGTTCACTACATAAGCCCCGATAAATACCCCATCCTTTTCCTTCTCAGTTGATAACCTCTCTATCTCAGTCTGCCGCCGTGACCGGGCAATATACTCCTCAACCTCAGCCTTCTTTTCGGGCGAGGTCAATTTAGCTACCAGCGGGTGCTCTGGAGCCAGCACCATAAAGGTAACACCAAAAATGGTATCAGGGCGGGTGGTAAATACCCTGATTTCTTTTTCACCTACTCCGGGTTGCTCCAGGGCAAAGGAAATCTCGGTGCCCACGCTCTTACCCACCCAATTCCTCTGCATTATTTTTATTCGCTCCGGCCAATCAATGCCATTATGCTCCATAAGCTCATCGGCATACCTGGTGATGCGAAAGAACCACTGCTCCAAATCCCGGCGGATAACCGCTGCCCCACAGCGCTCACAGAAGCCTCCCTCCACCACCTGCTCATTAGCCAGCACTGTCTGGCAGCGGGGGCACCAGTTAACCGGAGCTTTGCCCCGATAAGCCAGCCCATTCTCATACAGCTTCAAAAAGAACCACTGCGTCCACTTATAATAATCGGGGAGGCAGGTAACAACCTCCCGGCTCCAGTCATAGATAGCGCCCATACTCCGGAGTTGACGCCGCATATTGTCTATGTTTTGCATCGTCCAGGTGAAGGGGTGAATACCCCGGCTGATAGCCGCATTCTCGGCAGGAAGCCCAAAGGCGTCAAAACCCATCGGGTGCAGCACATTATAGCCCTGCATTCGCTTAAACCTGGCGTGAACATCAGACGGAGCCATAGCATACCAGTGTCCGATATGAAGGTCACCCGAGGTGTAGGGGAACATGGTCAGCGCATACCACTTGGGTCGGGGAGAATCCTCGCTAACCTCATACAGCCTGTCGTCAGCCCAACGCTGTTGCCACTTCTTTTCTATTTCCCGTGGGTTATATTTGGCTACCATCTGCCTCCAACCTATTCCTCCATACACTCCTTGATTGCCCTGATACCACTATCATATAGCCGCATAACGCCCTGATTTTACCACCGTGAACCTAGAAGTCAAATGTCAAATCGGCTCTGAGGTAGAATAATACCCTGAGCGATTCAGGGTAGCATCTTTTCAGAGGAGGTGCCGGGTCATTTGGGGCAGGGAAGTGGAGCTGAGGTATCAATAGGTAGAACTTTTGAGATAGGTTTTAACCTCGCTTGTCTAGACTATTTAAGATAACGTTAGTATAATATTGCCCATATGAGCCGTCGATTAGTTGGCATAGGGGGTACAGATGAGTCTTTCAATCAAAGTGACAACAAAACAGACAGAACCTGTGACCGTGGCTTTCCTCAGCGTGAAAGGGCACTTCAGTCAGATTCCCACAGCCTTTAGCAAGCTCTATAGTTGGATCAGTGAGAAGGGATATAAGCCCTGTGGCCCAGCAATTGTGGCCTATTATGATGTCCCTGGGCAAGTTCCCGATGACCAGTTAAGCTGGGAGTTACGCAGCAAGATTGGCGAAAACCAAGCAGCCATTGAACCTGACGAGCAAGGCTTGGGAGTCAAACGAATAGGAGCAGTCCAAGTAGCTACGGCAATGTATAAGGGACCATACGAAAAAATGGAAGGAACATATAGAGCCTTAACCGAATGGGTCTCGGAAAATGGTTACGAAATTAATGGTCCGGTTGAGGAACTATACTTTAACAACTCAGCAAGACCTGAAGAACTTATCACTGAAATCAGATTCCCTATTAGTAAAAAGCAAATGATTGACTAAATTCTTGCCAGTTAAACGCGGAAACGCCTCTACCGGGTTAATGAGGTTATCGGCTGGTGGCGGATGCCAGCCGATTGTGAGACTAATTTACTACCTCTAATAGGGACTAATGGGTGATTCCAAAACCGGGCTGCCCAGATGTAAACTATTGCTGTGAGGAAATTTTGGTTTATATTTATCTTATTTTGTCTGCTTGACTCTAGTGTAGCCAATGTTCTGGCATATAGCCAGCTAAGTAGTCTCATCGCTGCTAGTTACTCTCAGCCTGAGACCTCCTATGCTGAGGTACCCGATTTGGCCTCCAAGGAGATTATTGTTGAGAAGCTCGTTGAGAAGCCTATAGAATTGAGAGAATTTGTTTCCCTTCAAAAACTCGTGGACTGGCTTGAGCAAGATGATACTGATTCCACTCTCTATTTTACAGGCACGGTGGACTTCTCCGCCAGTCTGGGCTCAAAGTATGACTGTGATGACTTTGCTTACCGCTTACAAAGGAGTGCTCTAGCCGAAGGATACCTTATGTCAACGGAGATAATCGTTAAAAAGGGAGCACAGCACATGATAAATAGCACCAGTATAGGTAACAATATCTACTTTATTGAACCACAAACAGACGAGGTATGGCTCGAGACTTATAGGGATTAGTGTATTCAGCTTAATCTTACATCGGTACCACCCAACACCTATTACCTCAACCCTAGTATCTGCCCCATAGTTATTGGCAAACTACCAAACAGGTATAGTACAATTTAGCTAGGTAATAAGTAGGGGGTGAGGTGAGGGATGAAGGTAAATCAGCGACGTTCTAATATTGAGATAATTTCTGATATGTTGAAGGTTGGCGAAAATGGCGCGGGCAAGACTAAAATTATGTATAATGCCAATATGAGCTATAGCCAGATACAGAAATACCTTGGTTTTCTAATGAGTGAGGGCTTTATTGACAAGATGGAGGTGGGTAATCCGTCAGTGACCTATAAAGTGACGGATAGCGGTTTAAAACTACTTCAGTTAATAAATAGTGTAAAAGAAATGCTCGGACTGGATGATGACGACAGTTTGTAACCGTTCCAGAGCTATCGGTTTCAATATCGACCTGGGGACACAGCGTCTTCAGGTTTTGTTTATTTTAAATTAGAACTTGACGAAGGAGTTTAGCATGGCAGAGAAAAGGATGCTAATAGTTGATACCGATATAGCCAAAAAAGTAGATGAAAATCGTGGCGATATGAGCCGGTCGGAGTTTCTCAACTTTCTTATTGATAGCCAGCTCAAGGAAGAGAGCGGGAACCAAAACTATGTAGATAAGGAGGAATTCCGCCAATTCGCTCAGGGAATGAAGGAACTGCTACACAATTTCCTCGAGTTCTTTATCAGCTATGGACTGGAGCTGGGCAAGCAGCCACAGGATAAAACTTTTGAAGAGCTGAGCCAGAAGTTACAAGCCCTGAGTAGCTCCGATAACAAAGCTAAGAAGCTTTAATCAAGCCTCCCTTTGTCCCCTGCCTGCGGAGTAGCGACGGAAAATAAGCACAGAGTTATGCCCGCCAAAGCCGAAGGAATTTGATATGGCGGTAGTTACCTCAGCCGGGCGCGCCTTATTGGGCACATAGTCCAGGTCGCACTCAGGGTCAGGATGAGTGAGGTTTAAAGTTGGCGGTATAATCCCGTGATTTATGGCTAGAATACACATTATAGCCTCAAGAGCACCGGATGCTCCCAGAAGATGCCCGGTCATTGATTTATTGGCTGATATCGGGATACGGTATGCAGATTTACCAAACACACTTTTAATGGTTTGGGGTTCTGTTTTGTCGTTAAGCACGGTAGCACTGCCATGGGCATTGATATAATCAACCTCGTCGGGGCTAACTCCCGCTCTCTTCATGGCTAGCTTTAGGGCTTTGGTGGCGCTCTCCCCATTGGGAGCAGGCTGAGTGATGTGAAAGGCATCACTAGTGGTGCTGTATCCTATAATTTCGGCCAAGATAGGGGCTCCACGCTCAAGAGCATAGCCGAGGTCCTCAAGTATAATAATAGCGGCGCCCTCGCCTAAGACAAAGCCATCACGTTCGGCATCAAAAGGTCGGCAGGCATTCTGGGGTTTGCTATTATTTGTTGATAAAGCACGGGCGGCGTTGAACGCAGCAATGCAGATAGGCGTTATCGGCGCTTCAGTGCCGCCAGCGATTATTACCTTTGCCTCTCCATGTCGAATTACATCATAGGCCTGACCGATGCTATCAGTACTGCTGGAGCATGCCGAGGATGGAGAGTAATTCGGTCCTTTGGCACCCAATATCAACGAAACCTGTACTGGAGCCGCATCACCGGTCATAGTCGGCCCCAGAATCGGGCTTATCCTTCTGGGGCCGAGTTCACTCAGCACCTTCAATTGTTCGGCAACCTCAAGCAGACCGCAGACGCTGTTGCCAATGATAACACCAGCCTCCTCAGCATTGCTATTATCTATCGTCAACCCTGCCGCTTCTACTGCCTGAAGGCTTGCCGCAATAGCGAACTGGGTGAACCTATCCATGCGGTGTGCTTCCCTCCGGCTAACATACACGGTAGGGTTAAAATCCTTGACCTCAGCGGCAAATTTGGTCTCAAAAGGTGCCGGGTCAAAGTAGCTGATATAATTAACCCCCGATTTCCCACAGATGAGGTCTTCCCACATGTCAGAAACCGTCAGACCTACGGGGCTAATAACTCCCATACCAGTAACTACTACCCGCCGCTGATTATAAAGCATGTCTAATATTCCTCCTGCAGCTTGTTGATTTTTTGATGCGGTTTGATTCGATAAAACAGGTAAGGTCTTGGGGAATAATGCGATAGCTTCGACCGAGACGTACTGCGTCGAGCTTACCCCGTCGAATGTAGCTATATATGGTCAAAACATGAACCTGAAGGATCGCCGCCACCTGTTCCGGGATGAGCAAGTTATCGTTATTTTTTAAGTAGCGCCTCACCACCTGAGTTATCCCCTTTATATTTTAGTCTATCCGACTATGGTCGAATTAGTCCTAGCATAGGTTATTAACACCTCTGGGAATATTCTATGTTCTAGTCTATTCCACTATATTCGGGTTAGTTCTAGCATAGGTTATTAGTCGCCTCTTGTGAAGATTTTAAGTTCTAGAACATAGTTCTAGAATATAATCACTTCCCAAGCTAACTGACACGTGCCATAGTATTTTCATACTAAGGTGGGTTTGGGAGGTGGCAAATGCCAAAAGCTGTTGAGCTTTTACGCCAGGGCAGAGATGAAGAGCTATGGCAGATGTGCTGTGGCTTTATTAGCCTCACCTTGGAGCAATTCATGACCATTCAAAAACGGCTGCTATTGGAACAGATAGAACTAATGAGCCGCTGTGCGTTGGGTAAAAAGATTATGCGTGGGGCGAAACCACAGACCGTAGACGAGTTCAGGAAGCAGGTGCCGTTAACTACCTATGCCGATTATTGTCCCGAGCTTCCAGAGAAAAGGGAAGACATATTGCCGGCCAAGCCTATTATGTGGGTACACTCCTCAGGTAGGTCTGGTGAATACCCCTGCAAATGGGTGCCAATAACCCCGGCATATTGTCATGAATTGAGTGTAATAGTGTACGGCATTGGCATGCTCTCTAGTTGTAAGGGGTGGGGTGATACCTCTACATTTCCTGAGCGTCCCAAGATTATCTACACAGTAGCCCCCAGACCTTATATATCAGGTGCCCTGGCTGCTATGCTACAAGAGCAAACACCATTAGACTATTTACCTCCTTTAGATGAAGCCGAAAACTTGCCTTTTGAGGAAAGAATAAAACTCGGTTTTAAACAAGCTCTCTCCCAAAAGATTGATTACTTTTTTGGTTTATCGCTCGTTTTGGTGGCTGTGGGCGATAAGTTCAGTCAGTCATCGGACAAAATAGATATTCGTCCCTTCCTCACCCAGCCCAAAGCCCTGTTTCGTTTAACTAAGGGGCTGGTCAGGAGTAAATTAGCCGGGCGGCCGGTGCTACCTAAAGACCTATGGCCAGTAAAGGGAATCGTAGGCAGTGGCCTTGATAGTGCGGTCTATAAGGATAAAATAAAGGAACTTTGGGGAAGGTGTCCTTTGGATGCATATGTCAACACTGAATCTAGCATCGTCGCCACCCAGACCTGGGACTACGATAGTATGACCTTTATTCCCAATCTTAACTTTCTGGAGTTTATACCGGAAAAGGAACATTTAAAATGGCAGCTAGACCACAGCTATGGGCCAAAGACGGTTTTGCTTGACGAGGTAACAGCCGGGGAGAATTATGAGATAGTTACCACCAATTTTCACGGTGGGACTCTGGTCAGATACAGGGTTGGTGATATGGTCAGGATAACCTCACTGCGAAATGAGAAGCTGGGCATTGATATCCCGCAAATGGTTTTTGAGAGACGAGCTGATGACCTTCTCGATTTCAGCGTAGTCAGGCTGACGGAAAGGGTTATCTGGCAGGCAATAGAGAATACCGGCATTGCTTACCAGGATTGGGCCGCTTTCAAGAAAACCGGGGAGCCGGTGCTATGTCTCTTTATTGAACTTAAAGATGAATACCGAGCCAGCGAGACAGATGTAGCCAGAGCAGTTCATGAGCAGATTATGAAGTCAGATAACGGTAGCTATACGTCGCCGGTTCGTAGCGATTTTGCGGATATGATTAATTTCAGGGTAGAGGCCACATTGCTGCCTCACGGTGCTTTTGCTAATTACACATCTCAGAGACAAGCTGAAGGTGCTGATTTAGCTCATCTGAAGCCACCGCACATTAATCCGTCAGAGAAAGTGCTTTCGCTCCTGCTGGCTAAGCCAGAAGCGGTGCCAGAGGTTAAGGTAGCTGCTGAAGTTGAGCCAGTGGCTGTTCACTAGTACTTTAGTCTTCCTACATTAGTCAACCTACTTTAGTTTTGCTTGACAGCCTTCGTATTCGAGGTAATAATTGCCTCATATGAATATTTATGCTTTATTTCCTTTAATTGCTACCATTGCGTATATCCCGCTACTGGTTACTACCATTGGCAGCCGTCCATGGATGAGGAAGCATAAACTCTTCACCCTATTTCTAATCGTTGCTATGGCATGGAGCCTAACCAGTTTCTTTTTACGCAGCAATTTCTTCCCGCAACTTAATTTCTTCTTGCTTCAACTCATTCTCATTACCTTCTCCTGGATGGTAGTGCAATTCCATTGCTTTATCTCTTCTTTCTTTGCCCCGGGCGAGAGGCGTTGGTTACCCTTTGCCTATGGTTCACTGCTGGCAATTATCACTCTGGTGCTACTGGGTTATATACCCGAAGGGGTTACTACCAGCGGGGGCAAGCTTTATCTCGACTACGGAAGGGGAGTCATCTTTTTGGCTATCCCCCTCCTAGCTTTGGCCGCTAGGGATGTGTATGTTTTTAGGAAAAGGCTGAGGACTTTAGATAACCCGGTATTATATAATCAAATCATTTCTCTGCTGCTCGGTATCTTCGTTCTTACCACCTTTGGTTTCATTGCTCTTCTCCCCTGGGGGAGAGAATTTCCCATAAGTCATTTTGGCAACTTGGTCAATGCCGTCATTCTCAGTTATGCTACTATTAGGCACCAGTTGGTGGATATCAGATTTGTTCTGCGACGAGTGCTGATGTGGGTAAGCCTGGGGATTATAGGGGCTAGTAGCTACTTGCTTTTACTCTTTATCCTTGATATTATTTTCCACTTTGAGCTGGAGCCGACGACTACATTCGCCGCTACCATAGCCGCCGTTTTAGTCGCTATATTTATCTATAAACTGCGCGGTATTTTCTTTACCACTATGGGCAAAGCTTTTCAGGGACAAAGCTATGATTACCGCCAGAAATTATCTGATTTTGCCAATAAGATACACCGCGTTTTCAGCCTCAGGGAACAAGGTGGAGAGCTGTTAATGCTGGTTACCAAAGCAATTAGGTGTAATAAGGCAGGGCTATTGTTTCTTGAGGTTGGCAGCGAAGATTTTACTGTCCAGCTTGTTGAACCCAACGGGGAAGACGGCTCCTTGTCAAGTCTAAGGCTAAGAGGACAAAATCCTATTGTGGAGTATCTGAGGCGAGGAGGTAAACCGTTAACCATGGAGAGCTTATCTATTCTGCCTGAATTTTGCAGTCTATCGGAGCAGGAAAAGGCGTCAATCAAGTCAAGTGAGATAGAGCTATTTATGCCTTTGATAAGTCGTGGTCGGTTAATAGGTATTCTGGTGCTGGACAAGAAGCAATCCGGTAGGTACTCGCTTGAAGATTTCAATTTACTGGAGGATGTTGCCAACCGAGTAGCGGTAAGTATGGAGAAGGAATGCCTTCGCGAGCAACTCCGGCAACGTGAAGAAGAACTATCGGTAATCAATAGCTCCAGCGCAATCATAACCTCCAGTTTGGACATTCAAGGAATATACGAGAGCTTCATACAGGTACTGAAGAAAGTAGTTGATGTTAGCTGGGCGGCCATTGTTCTTATTGAGGATAACCAAGGTCATTTCCTCGCCTTGTCCTCGGAGATAGGCTCAGCCTGGCAAGTAGGAGAGCGAGTGCCACTCAAAGGCTCTGCTACCGAATGGGTAGCCACCAATCGGCAGGCTATGATTGAGCCTGACCTATTACAGGAAAGCAAGTTTTTCACCGGGAAATACCATATCAGACAAGGGGTACGCTCAATTGCTTACCTGCCGTTAATAGCCGGTGGTAAAGTTATTGGTAGTCTAATCATAGCTAGTTGTCACCCGGATGCCTACGGCCAGAGGCATATAAATCTCCTAGAACAGCTGGTGTCTCAGATTGCTATGCCCATTGAGAATTCTCGTCTCTATGCTAAAGTGGAGCAGAGAGCCCGCACTGATGAACTCACCGGACTGCTTAATCGCCGCTCCCTCGACGAAGTGATTACCAGCGAGATTGGTCGGCATTCTCGTTATGGTGGCGTATTCTCGCTAATCATTTTTGACCTTGACTCTTTTAAGACCTACAACGACAACCATGGGCATTTAGCCGGTGATAGACTCCTGGGGCAAATCAGCAGCATTACGAAAAGGGTTATAAGGAGTGCTGACCAGGCTTTTCGCTATGGCGGAGACGAATTTGCCATTCTCTTCCCCCAGACAACCAACGAGGATGCCTATCAGGTAGCTGAGCGAGTTCGCAAACAAGTTGCCTCAGAAGTGAAAACAGGCTATATGCCACTTACCGTCAGTCTTGGCTTGGCTAGTTGGCCGGCTGATGGCATAGGACTAAATGAGATTATCGCTGCTGCTGATGCGGCACTTTACCAAGCCAAACGAAGCGGCGGTAATCAAAGCCACCGCGCCTCAGGAAATATGCTCGTGTCGGATGATACAATGATTGGTTATAGGAGTAATAAAAACAGCAAAGCCTTAAGCACTATTTATGCTCTGGCAGCAGCAGTAGATGCCAGAGACCACTACACCTGCAGCCATTCAAAAAAGGTGAGCGAGTATGCTATAGCCTTAGCCGAAGCTCTTAATCTGGAGCCACCGGAAATAAACAGGCTGGGCACTTGTGCTTTACTGCATGATATTGGTAAGATTGGCATCAGTGACGAGATACTTACTAAACAGAACGAGCTGACTGTCGAGGAATGGGAAGCAATTAAAACTCACCCTCAACTGGGGGCAACTATTATTAGTCATATTGGTCAGTTGGCTCCTTGCATACTTGGCATTCTGCACCACCATGAGAGGTATGATGGGAG
Organism: uncultured Dehalococcoidales bacterium; assembly: GCA_964616615.1. GTDB lineage: Bacteria > Chloroflexota > Dehalococcoidia > Dehalococcoidales > DAOVUZ01 > DAOVUZ01. Next base: position 1,516 of record CAZTRJ010000027.1, on the reverse strand, counting down.
TGGTTATCCCCAAGGACTAAAGGGTGAGAAGATACCATTAGAAGCCCGTATTCTGGCTATAGCTGATGCCTTTGCCGCTATGACTTCGGAACGACCTTTCTCTAATACCTTATCCTATGAAGCAGCGCTGGAGGAAATAAAGCGAGGTGCCGGCAAGCAGTTCGACCCTAAGCTGGCTGAGGTTTTCCTTTCCATTGCTAAAACTACTGTCGTCACTACCTAAAGTGGGAATAATATAGAGAATAAAAGGAGGTAGAACCACTTGAAGTCGGCTTCACTGTAGGCTGGTTTTAGATAAGGTTTATGAACACGAATAAAATACGAGTCTTTATAGTTAGTCAGCAATTTCTGTTTCGTCAAGGAATAGAGCATTCACTCTCCTCTATGGAAGACATTGAAATCTCAGGTGCCACCGAGGTCAATGACCAAGTGCTATCAGCCATCGACACTTTGCCGCCTGATGTAGCCCTGGTTGATATTGATGGCCCCGCTGATGATAGCCTAATACTAGCTCGTAAGATAAAACAACGCTCGCCTAACATTGGCGTAATTGTGCTTGCCTCAGACCCCAACGATACTCAGCTCTTTCGGGCGCTCAAGACCCAAGCCGCAGCTTATTTGAACAAGGAAATTACTGCTGACCAGCTAGTCAATACCGTTAGGCGTGTAGCTCGTGGTGAGCACCCCATAAATGAAAGCCTTACCACCCGACCCAAGGTAGCGGAACAAGTGTTACTCCAGTTTCAAAAGCTCTCCTTGCGGAGCGAAGCTGAAGCCTTTATCTCACCACTCACCCCTAGAGAGATAGAAATCCTCAATTATATAGCTCAGGGCTACCTTAATAAAGAGATTGCAGTTAAACTTGGCATTAGCGAGCAAACTATTAAAAATCATGTTACTTCAATCTTGCGCAAACTGAATGCTAATGCCCGCACCGAAGCGGTGGTTGTAGCTATAAAGCAGGGCCTAATCTCCTTAGTTTAACTGAGATTGTCCACGAGAAAATACCGCAAAACATCGAGGCTGCTGGTGGTGACTGCAGTTTGTAACTTGCGGCCATTTTTCATTTGCGGACCCGCCACTCTCTAGTACAAACAGATGGTCACGTTTATATCTAGCCATCCTTAGTTTGCCGAACAATCAGACGGTCTAACAGCACCCATTCGCATTCATGGTGGAGCTGGGGGGATTCGAACCCCCTACCTTTTGACTGCCAGTCAAACGTTCTCCCGATTGAACTACAGCCCCACGGTTTCACCTTCTAGTTTACCACCAAGCTCAACAAAGGACAATAGGAAGACTGTTTAGCAACCTATCCCCCTGCCCCCTTCCCTTAGTAAGGGAAGGGGGTGTTAGGTAAGAGAGGGGCTTCGCCCCTCTCTAAAATCTCTTCCCTCTCTCCTGTGGAGGAGAAGTAAAGGGGAGCGTAAGAGGGGCGAAGCCCCATGATAGGAAGATACATTCATATCATAATTAATTTCCCCTTCCCCAATTGAAAGGAGTAAATATTAAGGAG
>CAZTRJ010000026.1:4181-18277 GCA_964616615.1 uncultured Dehalococcoidales bacterium | reverse complement strand
AAGGAAGCTGCGGAAAAGGCTAAGTGTGAGCTGTCCACTGTCCAGCAGACCGAGGTAAACCTTCCCTTTATCACCGCTGATGCCAGCGGACCTAAGCACCTTAATATCACCCTCACCCGGGCTAAGCTGGAGCAATTAGTAATGGACCTGGTGGAAAAAAGCCTGGGTCCCTGCCGCCAGGCACTGGATGACGCTGAAAAGACCCCAGCCCAGATTGATGAAGTGGTTCTGGTTGGTGGGCAGACTAGAACTCCACTGGTCTATGAAAAGGTGAAACAACTTTTTGGTAGGGAACCCCATAAAGGGGTCAATCCTGATGAGGTAGTAGCTATCGGTGCTGCTATTCAGGCAGGAGTGCTCAAGGGAGAGGTCAAGGATGTGCTCTTGCTTGATGTTACCCCCCTCACCCTGGGCATTGAGACCCTGGGCAGAGTGGCTACCCCCCTTATCCCCCGCAATACCACCATCCCTACCTCCAAGAGCCAGATTTTTAGCACTGCCGCTGATAATCAGCCCAGCGTAGAGATTCATGTCCTCCAGGGGGAAAGACCTATGGCAGCTGACAACCGAACACTGGGCAGGTTTATGCTTGACGGTATCCTGCCCGCCCCACGGGGGCTACCGCAAATTGAGGTCAGCTTTGATATTGATGCCAATGGTATCCTCAGCGTTAAGGCTCATGATAAGGGCACCGGCAAGGAGCAAAAAATAACCATTGCCGCTTCCAGCGGGCTATCTAAGGAAGAGGTAGAGCAGATGCAGCGAGAAGCAGAGGCACACGCTGCCGAGGATACCAAACGCCGTGAGGAGGTAGAAACATACAACGCCGCCGATACTTTAGCCTATACTGCAGAGAAAACCCTCAGGGAGCAGAAGGATAAGATACCTTCCGACCTGAACCAGGAGGTAGAGAGTAAAGTGGCAGCAGTACGCTCAGCACTACAGGGCACAGACACTGAAGCTATCCGTCGAGCAACGCAGGAGCTAAACGAGTCCCTGCAAAAGGTGGGGGCGGCTATCTATCAGCAGCAGCAACAACAACAGCCACCACCAGGTGGTGAGGCGCCACCGGGCGGTGAGACACCCCCGGGCAAAGAAGGGGGAGAAGGGGGAGATGAAGGCACCGTAGAAGGAGAGTTCCACGAGGTTTAGAGAGATTTTGAGTTACAAGTGTCCAGTTTCACTTTGTGGAAGAAGGAAATCCACCAATCTGGCTATGTGCAACCATCTGATGGACCAAAAGCTTTACCATGAGGAGCATATGGAATGGATAAACTCTCATGACATCAACATGTTAGTTTTTAAAGATGGTAAATTCGTGAAAAGGAATTACGAAGCTCTTAGGAAAGTGGTTGAGAAAGAATGCAAAATACAGGAGTAGAAGAGAGTCCAAGAGGGGCGAAGCCCCTCTTAAAAAACCTTCCCCTTCCCCTTAATAAGGGGAAGGGGATAAAGGGGATAGGGTTGTAAGGATGCCAACAAAACGGGACTATTATGAAATCCTTGGCATAGATAGAAATGCTACCGATGATGAGATAAAGAGGGCATTTAGAAATCTAGCCTTCAAGTATCACCCTGACCATAACCGTGCTGATGATGCCGGGGAGAAATTTAAGGAGGTAAATGAGGCTTACGAGGTGCTCTCCGACCCCGATAAGCGCTCTGCCTATGACCACTTTGGTCACAGCGGTGTTGAAGGACCTTTCGGGAGAGGCTTTGAAGGCTTCGACTTCGGCGGCTTTGGCGATATCTTTGACGCCTTCTTCGGCAGGGCAACTACTGCCACTCGTCAAGCTCCGCAGCGCGGTGCTGACCTGCAATACAGGATTACTATTAGCCTTGAGGAGACAGCCACTGGTTGCGAAAAGGAGATAAATATATCTCGCACCGAGAACTGCCCCCTGTGTCAGGGTGTTGGTTGTAAACCAGGCAGTCAACCCAGCCGATGCCCCAACTGTAATGGCACCGGGCAGGTACACCGAGTCCAGCAGAGCATCTTTGGTCGCTTCACTACTACTACCCCCTGTAGCCAGTGCCACGGTGAGGGTAGAATCATTACCGAGTCCTGCCCCCAGTGTCGGGGCACAGGCAAGGTAAAACAGCAACGCAATATCCTAGTCAAGATTCCAGCCGGGGTTGATGATGGCTCTCAAATACGCCTCACTGGTGAAGGCGAAGCCGGGGCCAGAGGCGGCTCCACCGGTGACCTCTATGTCATCCCATCAGTGGAACAGCATGAGCTCTTTTTACGAGATGGTGACAACATCCTCTATGAGCTACCAATCGACTTTGCTCAAGCTGCCCTCGGTGCCGAGGTAGAGGTGCCTACCCTGGATGGTAAAACCAAGCTCAAGATTCCAGCCGGCAACCAGACAGGTAAAGTCTTTCGGTTTAAAAATAAGGGTATTCCCCATCTCCATAGAAACGGGAGTGGTGACCTGCTAGTTACACTATTTGTAGTTACCCCCCAGTCGCTAACCGAAAAGCAGCGCCAGCTATTCCGTGAGCTGGCTGACAGTTTGAGCCCAGCTAAAGGGCACCACCAAAAAGGGCGGCTGGTCACCTGAGGTCACCGGCTAGGCAGGAGTGACCCGCTTTCGTCGCCGGAACAAAGAGAACAACCTCCACCTCCGACCAGCCAACTCGTGACTAACCTCAGCCGCCATCAGCTCAGCCGCCACCTGACGAGGGTTAACCCCTTCATACAGCACCTGATAAATCTTCCCGGTAATAGGCATCTCCAGCCCGAGCTGCTGGGCTAGATTCCAGGCAGCAATGGTAGTGCTCACCCCCTCAGCTACACCAGTCATTGACTCGGTTATCTCCCCCAGCAAACGCCCCTTGGTTAACTCCACCCCAACATAGTGGTTACGACTTAATGGGCTGGAACAGGTAACTATCAAATCACCCAAGCCCGCTAGCCCGGAAAAGGTAAGCGGGTTCGCCCCCAGGGCAGTTCCGAGAGCAGTGATTTCGGTCAGACCACGAGTGATGAAAGCCGCCTTGGCATTGTCACCATAGCCCAGCCCGTCAGCCATGCCCGCACCTAGAGCAATGATATTCTTTAATGCCCCCCCCAGCTCAATACCAATGACATCAGTATTGGTATAAACGCAGAAGTTAGGGGTTGCTAACAGCTTCTGGGTTTTCTTGGCTATAGCTTCATTCTCAGCCGCCACCACTGTAGCTGCGGGCAAGTCGTGGATAATCTCCCTGGAGAGATTAGGTCCGGAAAGCACACAAATATTAGGCCAAAAACGAGGGTCTATCTCGTCACTAATTACCTGTGACATCCGCTTACTGCTACCAATCTCCAGCCCCTTAGCTACACTCACCACCAGCATCGACCCCTTCAGGTAGCTGGCAACTAATCTTATATTGTGCCGCATAGTCTGTGATGGCACCGCCAAGATAACAGCCTTTACCCCAGCTAATGCTTCACTTAAGGAGTCGGTAATCGACAGTTGAGGGGGAAAGTTACTATCACATAGTCCCGCTGAACTTGGTCCGGCAGCTCTCAGTTCAGTGGCTTCACTTTCCGTCCGCGCCCATAGCCTGACCTGCAGTCCCTTATAGGCTAACACCACCCCCAGAGTTATCCCCCAAGTAGTGGTGCCAATAATAGCAACCTTAGGCATATCTTACCCGTGCTCTTCGTTTGAATCCCCGTTTGCCCGGGCGAGGGGCTAACCAGACGAGGGTAAACCCTCTTTCCCAGCCCCATCACCCAGCTTACGCTCCCTGCCCGATATTAACCTGACAATATTATCCCGATGCATAATAAAAATTAATATCGTGCCTATCAGGGTATAAGCCAGATATTCAATAGGGAACCTGTTCATGATGACCAAGGGAATTAAAATAGTATAAGTGGATACCGCAGCCACAATGGAGGCTAGCGATGCATACCTGGTCACGCCGGCTCCGATAACAAAAACCTCAGCGCCAAATATTGCTGCCGGCGGGCACAAGGCAATTAGTCCACCGAAGAAGGTGACAACCCCCCTTCCCCCCTTAAATTTAAGGAATACTGACCAATTATGCCCCACTATAGCCGCTAGAGCCGCTAAAACCTCAGCAAACAATGCCCCCAAGCCAAAACCACCCACCTCCCCATAACCTCCACCGACTATTAATCCGGCAAATACTACCGCCAGCACCCCCTTCAGTAAATCGAGCGCTAAAACTATAGCCGCCGCTTTCTTACCAGCAGTTCGTAATACATTAGTCATCCCAATCTTGCCGCTGCCATACTGCCTGATATCCACCCTCGCCCACCGCTTGGCTACCAACACCCCAAAGGGAATAGAACCCAAAAGGTAACCAAGAACCGCTACAGCAACAAACTTGGCAATTATCATAACTCACCCCTCGTTTTGAAGATTAAGCGAAATGGAGTGCCCGCAAAGCCAAATGACTGGCGCAGTTTGTTCTCCAGGTAGCGCCGATAGGAAAAATGGATTAGCTTGGCATCGTTGACAAAAAAGACAAAGGTCGGTGGGTTTACCTCAGCCTGAGTAGCATACAAGACCTTTAGCTGCTTGCTACCGCTCCGTGGTAGAGTATGAGCCGCTACCGCCTGCCGAACCACACCATTAACCTCAGCAGTAGATAGCCGCCTCAGCCTCTCCTGGTATACCTTACATACCTCAGGCATGAGCTTATCCACCCCCTCCCCAAATTTAGCCGAAGTATACACCACCGGTGCATAGGACACAAACTTAAATTGACTCCTGATGTATCTACTACATTCAGCAGGACTCTTATCTTCAACCAGGTCCCACTTATTAACTACCAGCACAATTCCCTTCGCCGCTTGCTGAATATAGCCAGCAATATGCGTATCCTGAGCCGTAACCAGCTCAGTGGCATCAATAACCAGCAAAGCTATATCAGCCCGCTCAATAGCTCGCAGGGCACGGATAACACTATACCGCTCCACCCCTACCCCCAAACGCCCCCGCCGCCTGATACCAGCAGTATCAATAAGTAGCACACTTTGCCCATCAAAGTCAAGCAAGGTATCTATGGCATCACGGGTAGTCCCCGGAATATCATCAACAATAGCCCGCTGTCCACCTAAAAGGGCATTTAACAGCATTGACTTACCGACATTAGGTCTACCAACTATAGCCACCTTCATTATCTCTGGCTCAGCCTCAACTGGTAGCGGGGGCGGTAGCAAGGTGATGACTCTATCCAGTAGCTCAGCGGTGCCCCGACTATGATAGGCTGAAATTACCAATGGCTCCCCCAGCCCCAACTCATAAAACTCTACTGCCCCAGTCTCAAGCCTAGCATTATCCGCCTTATTAGCCGCTAATATTAGGGGCTTGCCCGCCTGGCGAAGCATATCAGCTATTTCCAGGTCGGAGGACATCACTCCTCCCCTGACATCCACCAGAAAAATAATAACATCAGCCTCAGCAATAGCCACCTCTACCTGGTGCTTAACCCCTTGAGTAATAGTAGTCTCCGGCTTTAGCTCAAGACCCCCGGTATCAACTACAATAAATTCAACCCCCCGCCATGAAGCAACAGCAAATATGCGGTCACGGGTGGTCCCCGGCAAGTCCTCAACAATAGCCAGCGGCTTACCCGCTATCCGATTAAGCAGGGTAGATTTACCTACATTCTGTCTACCAATAATAGCCACAATTGGCTTGCTCATAGCCACTACCAAAACCCCTTATAGCGATTGTTTTCCAACCCCTCACTCTTTATCCCTCTCCCCTTCATAAGGGGAGAGGGAAGGAATTTCTTAAAAGGGGCTACGCCCCTTCTAATCCCTGTGCTAAAGAATCTTATTTCCCCCTGAAGAAGTGCTCCGACTACTGTAACAAGAGCTTCACCCATGCTCGACCACCAAGTTAAAGTTTATTAACCTGATGATAATCATACCTATCCCCAGAACTAAGGTCAAAAGTCTCAACATTCCCATCAGTCACTTTAGCTTAATAAGTATGATTGGATATAATTAGCTATATGGAAGGGGTGGCTCGCACCAACCTGTACCGCCACACCTCTTACAGCGTATCACATCTGGCAAAAACTCCCTTACATCCCGTCTGCCGGTGCCCTTGCAGTCAGGACACCTTTCGTAGTTGCTGGGGACCTTTACATAGCCGAATCTTTTGCATACCGGGCAAGCTACCGTTGTCGAGACAAAATCTCCCTGCTCTACTTCCCCCTTGCCATCGTAATATCCACAACGCCTTTCTACTATCTTGGCACGCCTACTATCTAGCTCGCCATAGTCATCGTCAGTCCGAAAGCTCCCCGTAAATCTACCTCTAACCATATAGCACCTCCTTTCCCTAATACGGTAAGCCTACTGACTGGGGCGTCTAAGAGGGGCGCCAGCCCCTCTTTTCTTTCTTCCCCCTCATGCAAGGAAGATATTCCTATCATGGAGAGGGGGATTAAGGGGGTGAGGTAGATAAAGAACATCACTTGGGCTTAGTCCTATCCCCTTGCCTACCCCTGCCAGTCTGTTACACAATATATCCTTTATGTTGGGGAGGCAGGAAAGGCTTATCCTCTTTCTTCGGGATGGGCTGCGGAGACTTCGCCACTAGCAACTCTTGAGCCAACTTGACGCTGGGGGGGTCGATTTCAGTTTCAGCCATCTTCTTCAGCTCACTAATATTGTTCCTGAAGTCCTGAACAAAGGTATTGTATTCCCCCACCAGCTTGTTATACTGCTCTATAGTTTCCTGCGGAACCTCAACCTTTGCCGCCACCTCATAAAACTGCTCTATAAATTCGTAATAATGATTGTTTACTAACCACAGCTCATTTAAATAGGTGCGCAGGTAAACACTAAAACTCCTGTTTCTAATGTCGCTCTCCACCCTGCCGATAAAGCTATTACACCAGGTATTGAAAAGCCGCTGCGATACATCACACGCCCGTGCCCAATCCCATAACTTAGGCTCATCAATATTGAATAGACTATCTATAATAGCAAAGATAGAAAGAGACGAACTACCCATAAACCTACGACTAAAATGTCCCGCCAGTTGCCTGAGCTTTCGCGATGCAAGCTCCAGTTCACTCTCCTTAACTCCAAATACTGCCATCGCCAAACCAGTGGCCAGGATAATAATCAGAACCGGGGCTACAGCCCAAACTGGCAACCCGTAGGCGGAGAAAAGCACCGCCAGTACTGTTATTAAAATCGGAGACCAGCCCCGGTTTATTAAAGTTCTTAATAGGTACATATTAACCTCCTACCGATAGCCAGCCAGCGGTATCTCCAGGCCACCCAGCATCCCCGCCAGCAGTGCCTTCTGCAGGTACAGCCTATTCTCAGCCTGGTCAAAGACCACTGACTTAGGGCTATCTAAAATACCCTCAGCCACTTCCTCACCACAATGTGCCGGCAACGGGTGCATAAATATAGCATCTTCCCTGGCTAAAGACAAAAGTTCACTATTTACCTGATAGCTAGCAAATATCTGGCGTCGCTGACCAGCTTCTGTCTCCTGCCCCATACTCGTCCACACATCAGTATAAACCACATCAGCCCCGCTAACCGCCAGGAGCGGCTCCTCGGTACAAAATATCTCGGCACCGCTGCCAGTAGCATAACCTTTAGCCATGTGCAATATACCGTCCTGAACAGCATAGCCGGGGGGAGAAGCAATCCTGAAACTCATCCCCATAAGCGAAGCCGCCAGCAAAAGACTATGAGCCACATTGTTACCGTCACCAACAAAGGCTAAGGTCAAGCCGCCTAGCTCACCTTTCTTCTCATAAATGGTAAAAAGGTCAGCCAGAGCCTGACAGGGGTGTTCCAAATCAGACAGGGCGTTTATCACCGGCACGCCGGAATAGCTTGCCAAAACCTGTAAAGTCTGGTGAGAGAAGGTGCGGGCAGCAATAGCATCTACATAGCGACTGAGCACTCGGGCTACATCTGAAACTGACTCACGCTCTCCCAGACCAACCTCAGCCGGAGATAGATAAATGGTATGCCCGCCCAACTGCCGCATAGCCAGCTCCAAGCTAACGCGGGTCCGTAGTGAGGGCTTCTCAAACATGAGGGCTAGTATCTTTCCATCAAGCAGAGAAAGCCAGCCCTCGGCTTTCATATCCACAGCGTCTGATATGAGTAACCGAATGTCCTCACTGCCCAGGTCAGATATTGAAAGTAAGTCCTTTCCTTTCAAATCAACCCCCTAGCAAAGACCCTTGTTATAATCTATAGTATATCACGAAAAACACTGTCTCACCACAGGAGGCTTGACACCTGGCAGGAGACCCATCTAATATAAACCAAATTGGTGAACAAGCGACACGAATTGCACCAGGAAACACCTAAATGAAGGGAGGTTAGAAATGGCTACCAAGGAAAAGTTTACCGTATCTGGAAGCCAGTTGGTTGAGAAGGTTAAGCAACTCATCAGCGAAGGGAACATCAGGAAGGTCCGTGTCATTCATAAAGGAAATACTATGCTTGAGATTCCACTAACGGTAGGCGCACCAGCAGCGGTAGTAGTGGTTTTGACAGCTCCACTTCTAGCGGCTCTGGGTGCTTTTGCCGCACTGGTAACCGAGTGCACCATTGAGGTCGAGAAGACGGAAAAATCGTGACTGGCGAAGCTATGTTCAACTTAACGACCCTTTCCCTTTTAACCGGGACTAAGGGGTAAGGCTATAAAATGACCGAAATGATCTTAGTCAGGCATGGGGAAACGGAATGGAATGTTAAAGAGGTATTTAGAGGCAGAATTGATATTGAGCTTAATGAAACCGGGATTAAACAGGCGGAATTACTGGCTGAATATTTAACTAGCACCAAGATACAGGCTATTTACTCCAGCCCGTTAAAGCGAGCCGTAAAGACAGCAGAAACAATTGCTGGCTATCATAATCTTGATGTAGAGATTATCCCCGGACTTGTAGATTTTGATTACGGAAAGTGGCAGGGCTTGCCTCACCAAGAGGTAAAAGATAAGTATAAAGAGCTTTATGCCCTATGGGTTAGCCATCCTGATAGAGTAAAAATACCGGCGGGGGAAAGCCTTAACGATGTCAGAAAAAGAGCTACAAGTGTAGCGGGTGATGTAATCGCCAAATATAAGGGAACCGTAGTTTTGGTAGCCCATCGGGTGGTGAATAAAGTCTTGATATGCGCTCTACTGGGGCTGGATAATTCTCATTTCTGGAACATAAGACAGGATACCTGCGGAATCACCACCTTTAGTTATGAAAACGGACGATTCATCCTTACCAAGCACAATGACACCTCCTATTTGAAGCCTATCCACCAAGCCCCGCTTGGTGATTTTTAATCTACCTACTATGTCCCCACTCTGCTATAATTAGGCTATGAAAAAGCCGTTGCTGGTGCTGTTTGATGGCAATGCCCTGGTGCATCGTGCCTTCCATGCCCTACCATCATTAACGGTGAGCAAAACTGGCGAGGTAGTAAGCGCTGTTTATGGCTTTGCCCTTATGCTGTTGAAGGTAATAAACGAGCTAAAGCCAACCCAGTGTGCTGTTGCCTTTGATAGGGCAGCCCCCACCTTCAGACATCAAATGTTTGACCAGTATAAGGCTCAGCGACCCAAAACCCCTGATGAACTGGTCAATCAACTGGGACGGGTGAGACAGCTGGTTGAAGACTTTGGCATCCCTATCTTTGAACTCGATGGCTATGAGGCAGATGATGTCCTGGGTACTCTCAGCCACCAGGCAAGCCAACAGGGCATTGATACCATAATCGTTACCGGCGATGCCGATACTATGCAACTGGTTTCACCTCAGGTAAAAGTGCTTTACCCCAGACCGAGGAGCACCTTCAGTGATACCATGCTCTATGATGAAGCTGAGGTGAGTCAGAAATACGGCGTTAACCCGGAACACATTGCTGACCTCAAGGGTCTGGTAGGCGACCCCTCAGATAATATCCCCGGCGTCACCGGCATCGGTGGCAAGACCGCAGTCAGGCTCATCCAGCAATTTGGCACCATAGACCAAATCTACGCCCATATCGATGAGGTAACCCCACCCAAGCTCCAGGCTCTATTACGACAGAATGAAGCTATTGCCCGCCAGAGCAAGGAATTGGCGACTATCGTTATCCAGACACCAGTTACCCTTAACCTTGACGACTGCCAGCTCAGCCATTATGACCGACATCGGGTAACCGAGCTCTTCCGCGAGCTTGAGTTCTTTAGCCTGCTGCCTAAATTGCCTGAAGTAGAAGAGGCAGCACCCCAAACCACCGCCCAGGTCAAAGCTGAGCCACCTCAGCCAGCCTATCATATTATAAATACCACCTCAGCCCTTGATGAGCTGCTAAATCGCCTGTCAGCGGCTAATTCCGTTGCCTTTGACCTGGAAACAACCAGCTTGAATGCGATGTCAGCCCAACTGGTAGGTATATCCCTATCGCCAGCTCCGGGCGAGGCTTACTACATCCCCATCGGTCATGTTGGCTGGGGGCAGGTGGAGCAACTACCACTCAAGCAGGTCATCAGCCGGCTTAGACCTCCCCTGGAAGATGCTACCCTGGCTAAGCTCGCCCACAACGGCAAGTATGACATGACAGTGCTGGCTGAATACGGGGTAACCGTCAATAACCTGGCTTTCGACTCGATGGTGGCGGCTTATCTTCTCGGCGAGAAATCACTGGGCTTGAAAGCCCTCGCCTTCAGCAAGCTAAGCATTGAGATGATACCCATCACCGCTCTTATCGGCTCAGGAGCTAAGCAGCTCTCTATGTCTCAGGTTGAGGTAAATCAGGCTGCCGATTATGCCGGCGCCGATGCCGATATAACAGGACGGCTGACCGAATTATTAACGGCAGAGCTTCACCAACAGGGGTTGTGGCAGTTATTCTCCCAGGTCGAGATGCCACTGGTGCCAGTGCTGGTCGGTATGGAAAGGAACGGCGTAGCCCTGGACACCGAGTTGCTGAGGCAAATGTCTCACCGTCTCGGCGAACAGCTACTGAAGCTGGAAGCTGAAATATACAACAGTGTCGGTCACCAGTTCAATATAAACTCGCCCCAGCAACTGAGCACTGTTCTGTTTCAGGAACTGAGACTGCCACCAGCCCGCAAAACAAAGGGCGGTTACTCTACCGGAGCTTCAGTGCTGGAAGAACTCCGCGGTGTCCACCCCATAATAGAGTTTATCTTAGATTACCGCCAGTTAGCCAAGCTCAAGTCAACCTATATTGACGCTTTGCCTGGCTTAATCAACCCCAAAACAGGCCGGGTGCATACCAGCTTTAACCAGACGAGGACTACTACCGGTCGGCTGTCATCAAGTGAGCCTAACCTGCAAAATATCCCGGTCCGGGGTGAACTGGGGAAGCAGGTCAGGCAAGCCTTCGTTGCTCCTCCCGGCTCCTGCCTGGTGGCTGGAGACTATTCCCAGATTGACCTCCGCGCTCTAGCCCACCTGTCTCAGGATGAAAGCCTCCTAAGCGCCTTTCACCGCGATGAGGATATTCATGCTGCCACTGCTGCCCGGCTCTTCGGCGTGGATGTCTCACAGATAACAGCGGATATGCGCCGAGTAGCCAAGACAGTTAATTTCGGCGTCATCTATGGTATGAGCGACTACGGCCTGGAGCAGGCAACCGAGCTATCACGGGAAGAGGCGGCGGGGTTCATTACTGCCTACTTTGAAAAATACCCCGGGGTAAAACAATACCTTGAATCCACCAAGCAACAGGCAAGGGATAAAGGCTATGTTCAAACACTACTGGGCAGGAGGCGCTCTATCCCCGAAATCAACGCTTCCAACCGACAGTTGAGGGAAGCCGCCGAGCGGATGGCAATAAATATGCCGGTGCAGGGGACATCAGCCGACATCATAAAGGTGGCTATGATTAACCTGTGCCCGAAGATGGAGGAGCGCCGGTTAAAAAGCAGGATGCTGCTTCAGGTACACGATGAGCTTATCTTTGAGGTGCCTGAGGAGGAACTGGAGGAGATGCGCCAGCTCATCCCCGAAATAATGTCCACGGCTCTGGAACTCAGTGTGCCACTAAAGGTGGACATCAAGACGGGCAACAACTGGGGGGAGATGGGATAGTGGATTAACAACCTATCCCCCTGACCCCCTTCCCTTAATAAGGGAAGGGGGAGTGTAAGTAAGAGAGGGGCTTCGCCCCTCTCTAAAAATCTCTTCCCCCTCATGCAAAGAATATATCTTCCTCTCATGGAGAGGGGGATTAAGGGGGTGAGGTTAAGGAGTGTCAGATAGTGCCTGAACTGCCCGAGGTAGAAACGATAAAGAATGAGCTACTGCCCCACCTGGTTGTGCATGGCATCACCCTGTTCTGGAAAGGAATAGTGCGCCAGCCATCGGTTGAAAAATTCTGCTGCCGCCTTATGGGGCAAGAAATAACCGGGGTAGCCCGGCGCGGCAAATATCTTATCTTTAGTTTAACCAGTGGTGAGGTATTAATTATCCACCTGAGAATGACCGGCTCTCTACTGCTAAAGCCAGCCTCGGCTGAACCTGGGAAATTTGTCCGTGCCATAATCTACTTAGATAAAGAAATCGGGCTTTACTTTCGTGACCCGCGCAAGCTGGGGATGATGTGGCTGGTAGAGGATACCAATTCTATTGTGGGCAAGCTGGGCCCTGAACCTCTGGAAGCCGACTTTACCCCTCAAATTCTGGCTCAGCGTCTTAATAACCGCACAGCGCCAGTAAAGGCTCTGCTCTGTGACCAGACCTTCATTGCCGGCATCGGCAATATGTATGCCGATGAAGCCCTGTTTACTGCCCGAGTCCACCCCTTACGGTCAGGGAAAAGTCTTTCTCAGGATGAGATAGAAAGGCTCTATAATGCTATTCAACAGGTGCTATGGGCAGCTATCGGTAATAAAGGAGCCAGCGTTAATACCTACTTCCGCCCCGATGGCACACTGGGGACAGCCCACTTTGAGTTTAGGGTTGCTCACCGCCTTAGCGGTAACTTTTGCCCAGTTTGTGGCACCCTTATTGAGCGCATAGCTGTCCGCAACCGTGGCACCTACTTCTGCCCCCAATGCCAGCCGCAGAGTCCACCAGCACCCAAGTAAAATCTAGTATGCGTATATCGTGTGGGTAGTTCTATTAGTCGATTACTCTATCTTATGAAGTACTGTTGGAGATTTGCCTATCTGCGCCATCCAGGTCTCAAAGTGTACGCATGCTTCGCGAGCAGCATCTACCCAAGAAAGGACTTTCCGAATATCACTTGAGCGCCCGCCCCAATGAATAAGATTATTCCGAGCAGTCCTTAGTTCATTACAGCGTGTTACAACCTCATTTGGCAGACAAGCTCCATCCGCTACAAGGGGTAACAAAATCCGCAATTGTCTATTAAAGCTGACTTCACCAAGCAAATCTCTAACATGCTTATCGTTGACTTGGATTCGTTTCTCTTGGAGAAGTAGCTCGAGCAGTTCCTTGAATGCTAGCTCAACGGCGACGTTAGCAGTTATAACTGCAAGACTTAGTTCACCGTCTAACGTATATTCTAAGGAATCAAGGAGGTAACTTGCCCAGTTCGTCCTGCGATGCTTTAAGAATTCCTGAGTCAATTCTTTGACCTTAGGATTGGGTGGCCCAGCTCCGTAGGTTAGCGTAATTAGACAAAATGCTGGTACCCATTTCTTATCGGGAGTGCAAACCAAGCTCGTGTCGGCAAAATCGAGCAAACGACCACGCCTGGTAGGCTCAATTAAATTCTGCATGCCTCTGAAGCTGACTAACTCGTACGGCTCACGTATGCAGCGATAGTCTGGCGTCCAATCATCAGCACGAGCTATGCGGTGCGCATCTATTACTTCATTATATAACCTCAAACACAGGTGAAGGAGACGAAACCCTGTTTGTAGTGCAGGGCCTTCTTCATCAAGAGGTTTTCTCTCTTTCTGCAGGACGAGAATGTTTTCAACAGCCAGTTCCTTCGGCACCTCGATGATACCATGCACACCTAAACCATAATAGAAGCTCCTATCCGTTTCACGTTGTATCTTTTCCCAATCTGGAGATTCTGACGACATGCGTACCTCAAATTCAGGGCATTCGTTACTACCAATGGTGCCAGCATCCTCAATTGTAACCCATTGGAGTCT
>CAZTRJ010000026.1:0-4171 GCA_964616615.1 uncultured Dehalococcoidales bacterium | reverse complement strand
AGTCTTAACTTCCCTTTCAGTCGAGGTACTTCATATTCATTAAAGTCCAGGGAAATCAAATCGTTCTTGATAAAGCCTCTACCAAAATCTATCTCAGGAACAAGGTGAGGAAAGTATCGTATAAATTCTGCAAATGTTGTTCCTTCTGAAATCATAGCGTCTATTTTGTCTCCAAGCAGAGTCGGACTTTCAGAATCTGTCTATTATACATATTATACCACACCTTTCCTCCACATAGTGATCCTATCTACCAGAGTGTCTAAGAGGGACGAAGCCCCTCTTTTACCTTATCTTCCCCCTTCCCTTGAAAGAAAGGGGTATTTAAGAGGGGCGTTAGCCCCTCTTTTTAATATCCCCTCCCCCTCTCCTTTGAAGGAGAGGGGGATAAAGGGGGTGAGGTAGACAACTAAATAATTTCTTTACTGGGACAATCTATGCAGCCTATCCAGTGCTGCTTCAATTCGTTTCAGGCACCCTCCCTACTCATCACGGCCATAGTCTGAAACAGGGGTGGGCTGCCAAGAGCTTTTCAGTGAAATTCATTTATCCTCATGCTTCTCTATCTTGGACCAGGTATCCCGTAACGGCACCGTCTGATTGAATACGAGTTTTCCGGCAGATGAATCGGGATCGACACAGAAATAGCCCTGCCTTTCGAATTGGTACCGACTTCCTATTGTTGCACCGGCAAGACTGGGTTCAACACGGCACGAGGACAATATCTCCAAGGAATTGGGATTCAAATAAGCCTTAAAGTCAGCCCTATCCTCCGCATCAGTTGGGTCTTCCTTGATGAATAATTGATCGTACAAGCGTACTTCAGCTTCGAGTGCGTGCTCAGCCGAAACCCAGTGCAAAGTTGACTTGACCTTCCGTCCGTCCGGGGAATTACCACCCCGCGTGGCTGGGTCATAAGTGCAGTGGAGCTCAACCACATCTCCGCTTTGTTCATCCTTTAACACATCCACGCAGGTGATAAAGTACGCGTATCTCAGCCGTACCTCACGGCCTGGCGCCAGACGGAAGAACTTCTTTGGTGGGTCTTCGCGAAAATCATCGCGTTCAATATATAGCACGCGCGAAAAGGGTACCTTCCGTGTCCCGGCGCCGGGGCACTCGGGATTATTCACCGCATCCAATTCTTCCACTTGGTCTTCTGGATAGTTATCAATGACCACTCGCAGTGGGCGCAACACTCCCATAACACGTTGAGCTTGCTGGTTCAAATCCTCGCGGAGGATGTGCTCAAGTAAGGCAATACCGATCGTACTGCCGGTCTTTGCCACTCCAATACGCCGAGAAAAGTTGCGGATGGACTCTGGGGTGTAGCCACGTCTGCGTAAACCCGATATCGTTGGCATACGTGGATCGTCCCATCCACTCACATGCCCTTCCTGTACCAGTTCCAGAAGCATGCGCTTGCTTAGCACGGTATAAGTGAGATTGAGTCGGGCAAACTCAATCTGCTGGGGATGATGGATGCCCAAATTGTCCAGGAACCAGTCGTATAGTGGACGATGGTCTTCAAATTCCAGTGTGCAGATGGAATGGGTAATCCCTTCGATGGAGTCCTCAAGGCCATGGGCCCAGTCGTACATCGGGTAGATGCACCACTTATCGCCGGTGCGTGGGTGCTCGAAGTGCAGAATGCGATACATGACCGGGTCGCGCATATTCAAGTTCCGAGAAGCCATGTCAATTTTCGCACGGAGTACATGTGAGCCGTCAGGGAATTCACCGGCCCGCATGCGCTCAAACAAGTCGAGGTTTTCCTCGATTGAACGGTTTCGGTACGGACTTTGTTTGCCTGGATGAGTTAAGGTGCCACGGTGTTCTCTGATCTCCTCCGCGCTCAGTTCATCAACGTAAGCTTTACCAGCTTTAATCAACTGGACAGCATATTCGTACATTTGCGCAAAGTAGTCCGAGGCGTAATATAGCCGATCCTCCCAATCAAATCCCAGCCAGCGTATATCTTCAGTGATTGAGTCGATATATTCCTGTTCTTCCTTGATGGGATTTGTATCATCGAACCGCAGATTGCAAAGGCCGTTGAACTCAGCGGCGATACCGAAATTGAGGCAGATAGCCTTGGCGTGTCCGATGTGTAGATAGCCGTTCGGCTCTGGAGGAAACCGGGTATGGACCCGACCGCCGTACTTATTTGTTTGGACGTCATTATTGATAATGTCCCGAATGAAATCACGGGGTGGTTCAGAATTGGTTGTGGTCATATTCGTGAAACCGTCCTATTGATTTCTCTCCTTTGCTCAGAGGAATTCACTAACAATCTCAGCAAACTTCAGTTATTTCCCAGCTTTTCAATCGCAACCCTAATCCTCTCCAAACATCTTTCTTTACCCAGCACCACCATCGTCTCAAAGAGGGGAGGGGCAGCAGTGCGGCCGGTAGTAGCTACCCGAAGTGGGCTGAAAAGTTGCCCCGCATTGAGTCCCAGTTCATCAGCTAGGGGCCGAAGCGTGCCTTCCAACGAATCATGGTCAAAGCTCTCCAGTAAGGATAGTTTTTCTTGAGCGGCTTTCAGTGCCTTGAGTGTAGTTTCGATGGTCATCTTCTTACCTATTAGCAACGATGCGTCGTATTCCAGTTTATCGAGAAAGAAGAAGTTAGCATATGTTGCCGCCTCCGCCAGTGTGTTTATCCGCTCCCGAGTCAGTGGCACAATCCGGCTCACGTATTCTTTAGAGATAGGGCGGTTCACCTCAGGGGGCAAACCACTCTCCAGGAAGGGCATCGCTCGCTGAATAAAATCTTCCGGACTCAAGCTGCGGATATATACCCCGTTCATCCAGTTGAGCTTATCCCGATTGAAGATAGCCGCCGTCCGACTGACCCGCTCCAGGGAAAAGTTATTGATTAACTCCTGCCGGGATAAGAGCTCAGTCTTATCATCCAGAGACCAACCGAGCAAGGCGAGAAAGTTCACCATAGCCTCAGGGAGATAGCCCTGCTCACGATAGTCGGTTATTGACACCGCCCCATGCCGCTTGCTCAACTTGGCACGGTCGGCGCCCAGGAGCATCGGCAGGTGGGCAAACTGCGGCGGCTCAAATCCCAGAGCCTGATACAGAAACCGGTGGCGGGTGGTGCTGGACAGCCACTCCTCAGCGCGGAGGACATGGCTTATCTCCATCAGGTGGTCATCAACCACATTGGCTAGATGATAGGTGGGGTAGCCATCCGACTTCAGCAAGACAAAATCATCAATGGTATTATTCTCAAATACCACCTCCCCCCGGATTAAATCGTTAAACCTGGTCTGCCCGTCAAGCGGGGTCTTGAACCGAACTACGGGGGTGACTCCCTCGGCTTCCCTCCGGGACTGCTCCTCCCGACTTAGATTGCGGCAGTGTCGGTCATAGCCCAGTGGTTGCTGGCGCCTGACCTGCTCGGCCCGCATCTCCTCCAGACGCTGGGAGGAACAGTAGCAATAGTAGGCATCCCCCTGCGAAATCAGGCGCTCGGCGGCCTCACGGTATAAATCCAGACGCTGAGATTGAAAGTAAGGACCAAATTCACCACCTACATCAGGACCCTCATCCCAATCCAGCCCCAGCCAGCTCAAGCCCTCAAGGATAGCCTCTACGGCGCCCTCAATCTTTCTGGTAACATCGGTATCCTCAATGCGGACGATAAAGCTACCCCCGGAGTGCCGGGCAAAGAGCCAGTTAAACAGGGCAGTCCTGATATTGCCCACATGGGGATAACCGGTGGGGCTGGGGGCATAGCGCACTCTAACTGAGTTAGCCATGTAATGCTATATAACCTCGACAAAACTGTGTTTCTTATTAAAGAAACTCTTGATAAGGCCAATACTCTTTTCATTTTTGAAAAACTTATTATGATAGTACCGCGGTTGTTTCTTAAGCTCACCAATGTATTCTGCTAGTGCATCCTTGATAGTTTCGTAATGTTCTTGGATTTGGCTGTCGCTACTATCAATTTTGTTGATTATCATCAACAAGTCATCCTTACTAGAGTTAATATTAAATCCCCCATTTTTTAAGAAATCTTTGAAAAGATTCAGTATGAAATATTCACCGTGGCGTAAAAAATCATATTTGTAAATTTCATTCTTCTCATCTTCTGACAATTCTTCCGCCACTTTGTAATTCTTATTGTACTCTTTCTTGTATTTTTCAATGTATTT
>CAZTRJ010000025.1:13755-18318 GCA_964616615.1 uncultured Dehalococcoidales bacterium | reverse complement strand
GCTAAAAAAATGTCTTACTCCTCAGCCCCAGGGGGTGCGGGGAGAAGCCCCCTTATTACTACCTCCCCTCTCTTTGAAAGGAGACTAGTCTATCAGGGTGTCTGAGAGGGGCGAAGCCCCTCTCAATAAATCATCTTCCCCTTCCCCTTGATAAGGGGAAGGGGATAAAGGGGATAGGGTCCAATAATTCCCCAATGGTTTGAGCAAAATAAGGGGTTATGATATAGTAAATTTATACCAATTGAGCTACTATTAGTTCCACAGAACTACGGAGGGGTCGCATAGTGGACTAGTGCGGGCGCCTGCTAAGCGCTTACCCTGAGAAATCGGGGTCGAGGGTTCGAATCCCTCCCCCTCCGCCATATAGAGTTAATATATCCATTCATAAGGGATATAATTTTTATAATCACCACAGAGTAAGCAGAGTATGTCCTACTATTATATCTGGACTATCGGTTGCCAGATGAATAAGGCGGAATCGGAGCGGCTCGGTGGCTACCTGGAGCAAGTGGGCTACCAGGCGACAGCTACCGCCGAGGAAGCTGATATTATTGTGCTTAATAGTTGTGTGGTGCGCCAGAGTGCCGAGAACCGGGTCATTAACAAGCTCAACGCCCTTAAATCACTAAAAGGGTCACGCCCCAAGCTGACCCTGGCGGTAACCGGCTGTCTGGTAAACTCTGATGTTGACCAGCTTAAGCAATGGTTCCCCTATGTTGACTACTTTTTTAAGCCCGGGGACTACCCCCCATGGATGGAAAAACAAAACAGACTGGGGGCAATTTTGCCTCAGCACCCTTCACCCAGCACCTTCGTTCCTATCATTCAGGGCTGTAATAACTTCTGTTCCTATTGCATTGTCCCCTACCGCCGCGGTCGAGAAAGGAGCCGCCCGATAGATGAAATAGCGTGTGAGGTCAAAGAGCTGGTTCACCGCGGAGCAAAAGAGGTTACCCTGCTGGGACAAAATGTGGATTCATACGGGCGCGACCTGCCTGACCAACCAGACCTGACTGATTTGCTCAATGAGCTAAATGTTATTGACGGGCTATATCGGATACGCTTCCTGACCAACCACCCCAAGGACATGAGTTCCAGGCTTATTGAAGCCATAGCCTATCGGGATAAAGTCTGCGAGCTAATTTGCCTTCCGGTTCAGTCAGCCAATAATGATATTCTAACAGCAATGAGGCGAGGCTATACCGCAGAGCAATACTGCCAGCTTGTCACTGAGATACGTAGTAAGATACCGGGAGTAGCTCTCAGCACCGATGTCATTGTCGGTTTTCCCTCAGAAACCCAACCGCAGTTCCAGCAAACCGTCAACCTGCTCACCGAGCTGAGGTTTGATACCGTCCATGTAGCTGCCTATTCACCAAGGCCGGGGACTATCGCCGCCAGGAAATTTGAAGATAATATCCCGCCTGGTGAGAAAAAGAGACGACTAGATAAGATTGAGCAACTCCAGGAGAGTATCGCTACCGAGATTAATGCCCAGCTATTAGGCAGGACGGTCGAGGTTCTGGTAGAGGGGAGGAAAAAGGGTAAGTGGCAAGGTCGAACCCGAAGTGGTAAACTGGTATTCTTCAGTGGCACCGGTAACTATCCGGGTCAACTGATAACAATCAGGATTGAGAAAACAAGCCCCTGGTCACTACAGGGCAAGGTTGAGTCTAATATTAGGCACTAAAATAAGGAGGGAGAATTGAAAAGGAATAAAATGTTAAACCTGGGGTTAATAGTAGGAGTGGCCAGCACCCTGCTATTTATCGGCGGTTGTTTTCCCGCCGATGGAGCAGGGGGAGGATTTGACTGGTCGTGGATTTTTATTCTTGTATTTTTTATTGGCATATTCTATCGCCTCATGATTAGACCACAACGCAAGAGACAGAAGGAACACCAGGAGCTGATAAGAGAGCTTAGAAGTGGAGATTCGGTAATTACTGCTGGTGGTATTTATGGAAAAGTTGAAAGCGTCAGCGATGAAAGTGTTGTCATAAAAGTAGAATCGGGGGCAACAATGAGGGTAGCTATAAATAGCGTAGTCATCAAAAAAGAGGAATAGAGATTACCAATCAACCATCTGAAGAACAAGTTGATAGCATTATAGACCTTGCTCTGGCTGAGGATATAAGCCACGGTGATGTGACCAGCGAGATACTAATACCACCTGAAGTCCAGGGGAAGGCATCCATACTGGTTAAGGCCAGAGGAATACTGGCTGGCGGTGAGATAGCCAAGAGGGTATTTCTCAGGGTTGACCCATCACTCAGGGTTGAGCTGCTTATTAAAGACGGCGTCAAGGTAAAACCGGGAGACATAGTCGCCGCTATCTCCGGTAAAGTAGTCAGTATCCTCAAAGCCGAGCGGACAGCACTTAATTTTCTCCAGAGGCTCAGTGGCATTGCCTCCCAGACAGCCCGGTATATAGCCAAAGCACAGGGACTCAATGTCAGTATCACCGATACTCGCAAAACCACTCCCGGTCTCAGGTTACTGGAAAAGTATGCGGTGGGCATTGGCGGCGGGCAAAATCACCGCCTTCACCTGGGTGATGGCATCCTGATTAAGGATAACCACATCGCGGCACTATGTGCCCTGGGCATGAGCTTAAAGGATATTGTCACCAAGGCTAAACAGAATGCCCAGGGCTTAAAGGTTGAGGTAGAGGTCAGGACTGCCCAGGAAGCCCTGGATGCAGTTGAGGGCGGGGCTGATACAATCATGCTGGATAATATGAGCCCTGATGAAATGTGCCGTGCCGTCAGCTTAATCCCAGGTCAGGTTAAGATTGAAGCCTCAGGAGGTGTTACCCTGGCTAATGTCCAAGCCGTTGCCGAAACCGGGGTCAACCTTATCGCAGTAGGAGCTCTCACTCACTCTTCAAAAGCCCTAGACATCAGCCTTGAGCTGGAGCCACAGACGCTCAAACTTTTTTAACTTAGATAATAAACTCCTTAAGCCAATTTGCCAGCCTTCACCTCACGTGTTGATTGAAAGCTATTCTCCTTTTCTTATTCTTTTTAAAACTCCCCTAGGGTCGCTGACCAGTAGCACAATTTCCCACACCAGGAGGGCAAAAATGATTACAGAGAGTCCAAGCAACGTTGCATCTAGATTTATTTCAAAAAACTCTCCCCCTTCTGCTAAATATGCCATCACGTGGTCAACGAACCACATGAGTGTTGCCCCCCAGAAGATTAAACTTAATAAGCCCAACTTATATTTGCCTTCCGGAGCCTTTATGTACCATATCGCAGTTGTGATTACCGCTGCTAGAGCGGTCATGATGAGCCACATTATTCACCTCCGCTGATAGGTTTAACTTTTGCTTCAGGCGTAGCCTTAGCCTTTAGTTCAACAATCATCACGATTATTGCCCAGACGATGGTTACAAATATGGCCATACCTACACCAATTGTCGCCATCTCATGAAGCATTGGAGCTACCTCTGCCGGATTTTCCATTGCCGTTAAGAATGGCGGCCAGGGGACAACTTCTCCATGCCATACATGCTCCAATGCCAACAGTATAGTTCCACCCCATAATAGTTTATTCAGCCAGCTCAACTTCCGGCTCCAGCTCAACCCTGTTTTTGTAGTCCCTTCCTCCCCAACTTTCTTTTCTTTGCTCTCCACAACCTTCTGCGCAACGGTTGTCCCGATAGCCACTCCCGCAGATACCAGAAAACATGCCATATCTTTTAACCTCCTTTTTAAGTTTTTATATGACTTGCTTTACTTTCCTTTTTATTATGCAATAATCGATTAAAAACTTTACTCGTCTTTCACCCCCTTTCCTAAAAGCTCTAAGCTGTCTAATGCACCTGCAATTATATGCAACGAAAAATCAAAAAAATTATTTACTGCACTTTACACAGCGACCCAAAATAGCCAGGTGCCTCAAATCAGCAACAAATCCATATTCTCGAAGTAAAACATCCTTGACTGAGGATAAAACTGATTCATCAAGGTCGATTATAGCCCCGCACTCCTGACAGACCAGGTGGTGGTGATGACCCTTGCCTGCAGGATGATACCTGACTCTACCTCCCCCGAAATCGGTCTCAGTTACCAGCCCGAGGTGCTTGAGTAATTCCAGGGTGCGATAGACGGTTGAGATGTTAACATTGGGGTATTTAGCCACCACCTGGGCATAGATTTCCTCGGCGCTGATATGGTCATCGCTATTTTCAATAGCCGACACAATCATCATCCGCTGAGGTGTCAGCCGATAGCCTAATTCGCTTAATTTACTAACTATATCCTCAGGCTGACTCACTTAACTGTCACCTAATCAACCAGATATTATACTAAAATCATTAATTTTTTGCAACCCTTTGTAGTTGCATTTAGTTTCAATAAGTATAACTTAAAAATTATTCCCTGCTATCCAATAGTATTGTTACCGGTCCATCATTATGGATTTCTACCTGCATATATTGCTGGAAGCGCCCCGTGGCTACCTTTAGCCCGGTGGCACGAGCCTGCTCCACAAACTGCTCAAATAACCGGGCTTCACAAGGCGGTCCCATTCCCGGTCATGCTCATCCAGCCAACTGTA
>CAZTRJ010000025.1:0-13745 GCA_964616615.1 uncultured Dehalococcoidales bacterium | reverse complement strand
ATAAAACTGGGACGACGACCCCTCCTGGTATCAGCCAAGAGAGTAAATTGGCTCACCACCAATAGCTCACCGTTAACATCCAGAGCTGAAAGGTTAAACTTGCTTGCTTCGTCAGAAAAAATACGCAGGTTAACAATCTTCTGTATTAAATAATGCGCATCCTTTTCTGCATCCCCACCGGCTACACCGACAAAAATCACCAAACCCCGACCTATCCTACCCACCACCTCACCAGCAACGCTAACTGTGGCTCCAGTAACTCGCTGTAGCAGTGCCTTCACCCCTTCTTCCCCTCCTTCCCTTTCTTCCCCTCCTTTTTGGTCTCAGTAGGCAATTTCTCTAGAATCTTCGCCGGCTCCGGCGCATCGGCTCCACGATTATCTGTAATATAAAAGCCACTCCCTTTAAAGATAACAGGAATGGAGTGAATGACACGGCGAGCCTTCCCCTGACATTCAGGACACACTGCTACCGGCTCCTCATCGAAACCCTGCTTCCTTTCAAAATGAAAGTGACAATCGCCACACTCATACTCGTAAATAGGCATCTACTTCACCTCTCATCATTCTTGCCCCGATTTTACCGTCTTGAAGCTAAAAGTCACATCTTTCGGCAAGGCAAGTCCAGCCTCTACCTCAATTGCTTTGAGAACAGCCACAGGAATGGGGCACAGAAAATGTCTGGTACTCCGCGACGCCGCTTTGTAAGCGGAATAACCATCCCCCTGCTGCTTCCAGAGGCCTAGCCAGTCCAGCTCCTTCAGTCCCTCACCCATTTTACTAACCACTTCACAGTCGCTGGTGACAGTAACTGTAACCTTGTGACCAGGGAGACTAACAACATCTATTGTAGTAGTGTTACCACAGATGCCAGCGTCAACAACTAGTTTAGTCGTCATCTTTGGTGGAACCTCCTTTTCCCAACACATCTTACCCTAATAGCTTCCATAAAGGCAACCAGAACCTTTAACTCGCCTAGACTTATTAGTAAAAAGGGAGTAAAATTAAAGGTAGATGATATGTGCCTAGCAATTATAATTTTATCACGAGAACAAAAGGAAGCACTGGCATAAATGAGCCGGTGCTTTCTTAATTAAGGAGGAATAACTATGCAGTCCAGCCTGATTGGGAAAATCGAAAAGGCAAAACGCTATGCCCAAGAAACAGACCGTATTACCTTCCGTGAGCTATTGGTGGAATTCCAGGGAGAGCATGATAATTACATCACTGGCTATAAGGACGGTAAATGGCATTGCTCCTGCCACTTTTTCCCAAGCTGGGGGCTTTGTAGCCATACTATGGCACTAGAGAAAATCCTGGGCGGTATGTTACCTAAAGAAGCGATGACTACCCAATATGACACCACCCCCTGAGTTTCATTTGCCAAGCCTGCGTAACAAACATAGTTGCCTAGGTTAGTAGTTAGTTGTAAAATACGCTTAAGGGCAGTTTAAATCTGGTACACAATGAATACAGTGGGACAGAATAAGACCAAATATCCTGTTCAAGTGAGATCTGTTGAAAAGTCCTTTTATCCAGTTTCTCTTGATGAAATAGAACGAAGGGTCGCCAGAAAAAACGGCAAGAGAGGTCTGCTACACAAAGCCAATAAAGGCTATCACTCAAGCTTTAGCTTTTACGATGAGGTGAAGCCAGACAATGTAAAGGAAATTGTAAACGAGTTTGGTGAACAAATTATTCGTGTTGATGGTGATATACCCGTAGATTTACCAATCAGTACTGGTGACCGCTTTTTATTCATAAGTTATGACCAAACTGCACTTACGCATGGCCTGCATAAATACCCAGCAAAATTCTTCCCCGAACTACCAAGATGGCTCATAAGACGTTATTCAATAGAATTAGATACAATATTAGACCCCTTTTCCGGAAGCGGAACCACTAGTTTAGAGGCAATGTTATTACGACGAAACTCTGTCGGGATTGATGTTGACCCATTCTCTCGTTTTCTTTCTATTGTAAAGGTAACCCCCTTGGAAGAGAAGGAACTTAGACGTTGTCAAGGGTATCTATTACAACAAGTCGTGAATTATCATCATTCGAAAGTCTCTGAGCAGGATATTCCCCTGTTCCCATATAGGGACAATTGGTTTAACAAAGAGACCACCTTAGAATTGGCTTATCTTAGAAAAATTATTGCGTCTCTAGATGCTAGTGACGATACAAAGAACTTCTTTAAGATTTGTCTTTCATCAATTGTGCGTGCAGTATCTAATGCAGACGATAATTGTACGAGGACAGTCATACGAAAAAAGCTGAATAAGAAGGTTTACCCAGCTGACGCACTCGAAAAATTTGTTGAGACTATATTAGTCAATGTACCTAAGATGATTGAGTTCTCTCAGATCTGCCCTGAGTATGTCAAAACTGATTTCCCGCCAGATAACGATGCTAGAGACATCAGGTATCCTGATAACTATTTCGACTTAGCCGTAACTTCGCCACCCTACGCGAATGCTGTAGACTATCCGAGAACTCATCAACTAGAGATTTATTGGTTAGGATTTACTGACGGTTCATTAACTCCACTAAAAAAGAAACATGTCGGAACCGAGAGTGTATCAGCGAATGACTATGAGACTTTCCACAAGATAGGCATCAGCAGTGCAGACGCAGCGTTATCAAGAATTTTTGAGAAGGACCGGCGAAGAGCATTTATTGCTTACAAATATCTGGAGGACATGAGACGCAATCTAATTGAAGTGCATCGGGTTTTAAAAAAGGGGCACAGGTATGTGGTCGTTGTGGGAAATAATAAAATCCGTGGCGAGATTTTTGAAAATTGGAAATATTTGATGGAAATTGCTGAAGATGTAGGATTTGATACGGAATGCTACTTTGGTTCTGAAATTATCAATCATTTTATCAAAGTCCCTAGGGAAGAACGGATCAATACAGACTGGGTAACAGTCTTAAAGAAATAGTGGCTCTCAAGTAGAACTAAGAGGAGTAGCGGAATGACTGCTTCCGACAAAAGAGGCCTTCAGGCTTCAGTTGATGGATTTGCCCACGAACATATTGTCGCTGGCATCCTGATGAAGAGGTATCAGAATGTTTCTTTAGTAGACCTACCTTTGTCTCCTTACGACATAATTATTGTTTTTAAACATCCTGATGGGGAAGAGGATGTACTAAGGGCCCAAGTCAAGACCGCAACCAATGCTATTTCCTTCACAGGTGGAACGAGGGGAGGCATTGACAGAATGTACATCTCTGGTGTAAAGGAATACAAACAGTCGACCAAAACATCAGACGTAGTGATTGGTTTACACCCCCGTGATATAGATTCCTTCGACTTATATTTTGTTCCTACGATTCTTATTGAGCAATTGACACAAAAGAGTATTTCGCTTGGAAGAATACAAGCTCTTAGGAACAATTACGAAATGTTAGAGAAGTGTAAGAGCAAAGACTTTGTGCTCTCCAAATGCAAGGAGTATGGAATCCTGCGCTCTACCCTCTAAACGAGTTTACAATTAGTGTACTATCCACGCCTTATAGTATAACCTCTCGTTAATAAGTAGTTTGCCACTCCATTGCCTCGGCGACCACAAACAGCGAGCCAGCAACACAAATGAGGTCTCTGTCCCCAGCTAGAGCCAGAGCCTGAGATAGGGCAGTGGAAACACCCTCTGCTACCTGCGTTTCTACTCCGTGCCTGGCAAACTCGGCTTTAAGTAGTTCCGGCGCCGTAGCCCGAGGATGGCGAGAACAGGTGACAATAACCTTATCAAAAAGGGGAAACAACTCTGAGATTATACCAGCTATATCCTTATCCGAGGATGTCCCGATAACCAGGATAGCGTGGTCAAAGTTAAAGTATTGCTCCAGAGATTGCCTCAGCTTCTGGGCTGAATCGGGGTTATGAGCACCATCAACCACCATAAGAGGGCGACGGCGAAGAATCTGGAGCCGACCCGGCCAGCTTACCCGTGCCAAACCATCAATGATATTATCCCGGGAAATATTAAAGCCCCTTTCCGCCAAGACCTCAAGGGCAGCCACCGCAGTAGCGGCATTGCCCAGCTGGTGTTGACCAAAAAGGGGAATGGATAGCTCGTAACCACCCAGTCTCCCCATCACCTGAAATAACTGCCGGTTAAGGTCAGAACCAAGACCCCGCCAGGTAACATCGCTACCCACCCTGACCAACTCTACCCCACAACTATGGCAGGTCTCTTGTACTACCCTATTTACTTCGTCAGGCTGAGGAGAGGTCACCACCACACAGCCAGCCTTGATGATACCAGCCTTCTCCGCAGCGATTTCAGCCAGAGAGTTGCCCAATACCTCGGTGTGGTCAAAGCTAATAGAGGTGATAACGCAAACCTCAGGGTTAATGATATTGGTAGCATCAAACTTCCCCCCCATCCCTACCTCCAGCACCTGAAAATCTACACCCTTCAGCTTGAAGTAGGCAAAGCCCAGCGTGGTTAGCAGCTCAAAAGTAGTCAACTCGCCATAGGTAGCCCTCTGGTTTACTGCCTCAACCTCAGGTTTAACTCTCTCCACGAGAGCAGCAAGCTCTGCCTCAGAGATTAATTTCCCATCAACTCTGATGCGCTCTCGCCAGGTAAGCAGATGGGGTGAGGTGTAGAGCCCGGTGGTATAACCGGCGGCAGTAAGGGCTGAGGCTATCATAGCGGCGGTGCTACCCTTGCCGTTGGTGCCAGCAATATGAACTGACCTGGCTCCCAGATGAGGATTACCTAAGTGAGCCAGCAGTTCATCCACACGCCTCAGGTCATAAAAAGCAGGGTCGTGTGGCATTGGAACCTTTTCGTAGTCAGTATAGCTACATATATAGTCTAGAACCTGCTGATAATCCACGCTTACCACTCCTTTATAAAAGCCAATTATATCACTGGTGATTAACCACCAACAACTAGGTATGGATAAGATTGCCTATTAACCGTACCCCTTTTAATTCTTCTTTAGTAACCCTATCCCCTTTATCCCCTTCCCCTTGTTAAGGGGAAGGGGACTTAGTTATATAAGAGAGGCTCCGCCCCTCTTACACTCCCCTTGCCTTCTACTTCAGAGTAAGGAGAGAGGGGAGAAATCAGTCTTGAAGGGGCTTCGCCCCTCTTGGACTCTCCTTAATATTTACTCCTTTCAATTGGGGAAGGGAAAGATAATTATGATATGAATGTATCTTCCTATCATGGGGCTTTACCTATCTTAAACTCTCTCTTAGTATCTTCTGTCTTCTAATATCTAATGTTTAAACAATGATTATTTTAGGGAAGGGGCTGACGCCCCTTAAACTATCACAGATAAAAGAGGTAAGCCCCTCCTCCAGAGCAGTATTCAGGCAGAGCAGTACTCGGGGGAGTGATAGGGG
Source organism: uncultured Dehalococcoidales bacterium (assembly GCA_964616615.1). Taxonomy (GTDB): domain Bacteria; phylum Chloroflexota; class Dehalococcoidia; order Dehalococcoidales; family DAOVUZ01; genus DAOVUZ01. The sequence goes on along the minus strand of CAZTRJ010000025.1, from coordinate 8,381 downwards.
CGAAGCCCCTCCCTTACCTACACTCCCCCTTCCCTTATTAAGGGAAGGGGGTCAGGGGGATAGGTTGCTAAACAACCCCTATATACTTGACCCACCCCCCAGCTACTGATATTATCAACCTACTAAGGGGGTGGCAGGTGAATTTCATTGAAAAGTTGCTAAATGCCAGCATACGAAATAAGAGCCTGCTCTGTATTGGGCTTGACCCTGACCCAGAGCTGATGCCCAGCCAAATAAAGGTCTTCGAATTTAACAAGGCAATTATTGAGGCTACCTCCGACCTGGTATGCGCCTATAAACTCAACCTTGCCTTCTACGAAGCCCTGGGAGATGAGGGACTGAATGCCCTGAAGGGCACCATTAAATATATGCCCAGTAACATACCAATAATAGGAGACGCCAAGCGGGGAGATATAGGTAATACGGCTAAAGCTTATGCCAAAGCTATTTTGGCTGACCTTGGCTTTGATGCCACCACAGTAAACCCCTACCTGGGTTTTGATTCCATAGAGCCCTTTATAGACTATACCGATAAAGGGGTATTCATCCTGTGCCGGACATCAAACGCTGGTGCTGCTGACTTTCAGTCTCTTCGCTGTGAGACAGAACTGGGCTACCGTCCCCTGTTTGAGCTGGTAGCCCTTAAAGCCAGCCAGTGGAACATTCACGGCAACATAGGGCTGGTTATCGGGGCTACCTACCCTGAGGAATTAAGGCTGATTCGGCAGGCTCATCCCGATATGCCCCTTTTGATACCGGGCATTGGTGCCCAGGGGGGAGACATAGCTCTGGCAGCCCGCTACGGCGTTGATGCTCAAGGGGAGAGAGCAATCTTAAACTCGTCACGGCAGATTATATATGCTTCACGAGAAAAGGATTTTGCCCAGGCAGCGCGGCGGGTGGCTTCTGAACTACGAGACCAGATTAACTGCTGCCTACCCTAAAAGCGTGGCGAAAAAATGAAAAGACCAGTATCCCTTTCAGTAATGATACTCATTTTAATAGCACCCCTCCTAATAAGTGGCTGTGATTATAGTGACGAACAGCTTGCTGAAAACTATAGCGAGGGCTACGAAGTAGGATATAATGAAGGCTATGACATAGATTTTGAGGAGGTGGAATTCCATTGTTACTATGTTAAACCTCAGCAGAGGTATGGTGTAGACAATTTAGAAGAGTATCTGTGTAGATGGCAATGGGCTGAGGGAGCTTATGTAGCTAATGAATTTGACTGCAGTGAAATGAGTGCCTACCTGGAACAGAAGCTGGAGAATGAAGGGTATCATGCTATCATTGTAGTTGGCAACACGCCAGGGGGTGATGGTAGACACTCATGGCTGCTGGTTGAAACTAGCGTGGGGAAACATATGCCGGTGGAAGCAACCACTTTTAGCATCGTCTATTGGCAGGACATCTCCTTTGACAACTATTTTGTATATGATTATCAGTTTGAAACGATTCAAGACGCATTAGAGTATCAACCTGACGAGTTCGATTGGTGGGAGGAGTAACTGGCAAGTGAGATAGGGCAAAGGAAAGTAGCCATGGAGATAAGGCTGGGCGATGTGGTTCGCCTGAGGAAGAAGCACCCCTGTGGTGGCGATGAGTGGCAGGTGGTCAGGCTCGGGGCTGATATCGGAATTAAATGCCTTAAATGCCAGCACCGTGTCCTCCTTGAGCGAAGTATCTTTGAGCGGAGGGTTAAAGCCTTCGTTTCCCGGGAAGAGTAATGGCTCGCCGAATCATGCACATTGACCTTGATGCCTTTTTTGTCTCAGTAGAGCAGGCACAGAATCCCGAACTTCAAGGTAAACCGGTGGTAGTTGGCGGCAGTCCTGACCGGCGGGGGGTGGTTGCCTCTGCCTCATACCAAGCCCGGGCTTTTGGTCTACACGCCGGTATGCCGCTTACCACTGCCTGCCGCCTTTGTCCCCAGGCTACCTTCATCGAAGGCAGCTTCGCTAAATACCGTGATGCCTCACGAAGGTTTATGGCTATCCTGGCTGATGTTTCACCCTCACTGGAGCCGGTGAGCCTGGATGAAGCCTATCTGGAGGCAACTGGCTTTGAATCTATCTATGGCTCAGTGTGGCAAATGGCGGTAGCCATAAAGCAGCGGGTTAAAGATGAACTCGGGATTCATGCCTCGGTGGGTATTGCCAGCGGCAAGGTGGTAGCCAAGGTTGCCTCTGAGTTATCCAAGCCAGATGGATTGCTGGAGGTAGCTGACGGGGAAGAGCGCTCCTTCCTGGCACCATTACCGGTAGCTAAACTACCTGGAATCGGCAGCAAGAGTGAACGAATATTAAATGGTTTGGGCATCCATACCATAGGTCAACTAGCTATTCTGCCGTTAAGTGCCCTCAAAAGCCATTTTGGTGCCTCTGGTGAGCTTCTACACCGCTACGCCAGTGGCATCGATAATAGGCAGGTAGAACTTCCCGGCGCTGCCAAGTCCATCAGTCGGGAAACTACTTTTGGCAAAGACACCAGAGACCGCTCCCTGCTCAAGGCGACACTGCGTTATCTTGGGGAACGAGTGGTTGCTGAGCTACGCCGGCAAGGTAAGCAGGCCAGGGGCATAACCCTGAAGCTGAGATATGCCGATTTCACCACCATCACCCGCCGCCGTGCCCTGAGCCGGGGCACCGATACCGACCAGTCCATCTTTGACACCGGACTAAAGCTGCTAAACAAAGCTCTATCCGGGGAAAGGCAACCGGTCCGCCTCATTGGCATCGGGGTATCAAACCTGGTGGAGCCGGGGAAGCAACTGGACATGCTGGATGCCTCAGCCCAGAGGCTGGAGCAGCTAAATAAAGCTATTGACCGCATCCGCAACAAGTATGGCTTCACCGCCATCCAAACCGGCAGGACATTACTGCTAAAAGACCTCTTCCCCGAAACCGATGGCGGCTACACCCTGCAGACGCCAAGTTTATCGAGGTAAGGATAATCAACCTCACCCCCTTTATCCCCCTCTCCTTTCAAGGAGAGGGGGAAATTTTATTAAAGAGAGGGGCTTCGCCCCTCTCAAAAATACTTCCCCTTCCCCTAGAATAGGAAGAGGTATTCCTGGCATGAAGGGGATACAGGGGATAGGGTTGATAAATAACCTCTATTAAATCACCTTGTTTTCTAACCGAGCAGTGGCTATAATGAGCCCTAATTAAGATAAGGAGAACTTTAAATGCCATCATATGCCTATTTTCACAAGCAGTTCGTCCCGCTATCTGAAGCCAAGGTAGGGGTTATGACCCACGCCCTTCATTATGGCCCTGCCGCTTTTGAGGGCATCAGGGGTAACTGGAATAGCCAGCAACAGCAGCTTTACCTCTTTCGTCTTAAAGAGCACTATGAACGACTACAGAATGGCTGCCGGGTGTTGAAGATTGACCTGCCCTACACTGTGGAGCAACTCTACCAGATAACAGTTGAACTGGCACAAAGGTGCGGTTTTCAAGAAGATATATATGTCCGCCCTCTAGCCTATAAGAGCGCTGAGGCTCTGGGTGTCCGCCTTCATGACCTTGAATGTGATTTCCTGGTCTTTGCTTTCCCCTGGGGACGGTATCTGGATGTGGATAAAGCCAGGTGCGGTGTCTCTTCCTGGCGGTACCCCAGTGAAGTACCGCGGGCTAAGATTACCGGACTTTACCTTAATAATGCCCTGGCTAAAACGGAGGCTATTGAGAATGGCTTTGACGAGGCAATTATTCTTACCTCAAATGGTTATGTCTCTGAAGGGAGCGGTGAGAATATCTTTCTGGTCATAGGCAGCAAACTGGTAACACCAGCCAGCTATAATGTTATGCTGATGGGTATTACCCGCCAAACGATAATAAAACTGGCTAAAGAAGAGCTGGGTATCGAGACAGTAGAAAGATCTATTGAGCGCTGTGAGCTTTACAATGCTGACGAGTGCTTCTTTACCGGCACCGCCGCCCACATAACCCCGATAGCAGAAATAGACCGCCGTAAGATAGGTAGCAGTGAAATTGGAGAAATAACCAGTAAATTGCAGGAACTCTATTCCGAGGTAATACGAGGTAATAACCCTAAATACCTTGACTGGTGCACTGCCGTCTATAATAAATAAGCTATTTCCCGGCTGGGGCTACCCCCAACGACTTCAACAACCAGAGGACACGGCAGCTTTCCTCCAGCGTGGTCGTGCAATTAAGGGCTTCCTCAAGTAGCTGACCAATAGCAAAACTGCCATGACCATGGACCACAACAATCCGGTACTGCTTTAATGCTTGAGCAATTATATCAGCCAGCCCCCCCTGCTTTACCTCCATATGCCAACCAAGAACCGGAACCCGACCGACTACACAAAGACCTTCGGTATCACAGGGTAAAATCTCAGTTTCAGCTAGCGACAGGGCAATGGCATGAGGGGGGTGGGCATGAATAACGGCTAATGCCGGGGTTTCCTGATAAATAGCACGATGGACGGCTAATTCGATTGAGGCTAGTGGCGTTGACCGGTCATTTTTAGTTATTCCAGTCTCTACCAAATCATGTTCCTCAAGACAACCCAGTCTGCTGCCGCGGCGAGTAATAATTATATGCTCCCCCAGCCTGATACTCAGATTCCCACTATGGGAAGAGACAAGTCCCCGGGTAAACAGGTCATGCCCAACAGTCTGAAACTGAGATAAAATCATGGCTTCTTTAGGCTACCTACCGAGTAAGGCTGGGGCTAACTTACACCCACCGACAATAAAAATCAAATCAGGCTACGGGCTACACCAACTGCCTGACGACAGCAATAACCCTACCTTGAATCTCAACATTGTCTGGCTCAGCATAAATAGGCTGCATGTGGCTATTTGCCGGTTGAAGGCGGATGCGACCGGGCTCACCATAGAATTTCTTCAGCGTCGCCTCTTTTTCCGCTTTAAGCCATATTGCCGCCATTTCCCCATTCTCCACCACATTGGTATACTGCATCAGGATAATATCACCATCATTAATCAAAGCATCCACCATTGACCAGCCCTTCACCTTCAGGGCATAAACCCCTTCTCTACCCCGAATTAAGTCTCGGCTTACCTCCAGGGTCTCTGCGGATGCAGTAACATCCCAGGTATCAGGAGCAGGCACTGGTATCGGCTCACCAGCCGCTATTTGACCAATAACCGGAACTTGAAGACAATACCCCAGGTCGGAAGACCGGTCAATTAACTCAATACCACGCGACACACTATGATGGCGGCGAATATGTCCCTCCCTCTCCAATACACCCAGGTTATAATTAACCACCGATGTCGAGCTGAGCCCACATCCACCCAGTATATCTCTAATACTAGGCGGATAGCCCCTGTCCACTAAAAAACTACGAACAAAATCAATAATATGCTGCTGCTTGGATGATAAAGCCTTCATTCCTCACCCGGTAAAACTAACCCATCAAATAGCGAACATTTGTTCTAAAATAACTCTATACTAAATCCTTTTTTTTGTCAATACCCCCGGCTAGAAATAAATCACCCAGTCTCTCCCGCCAAAGACAAAGCCAGAGCATCGTTTAGCTTCTTCACTAATCGTGATTTGTGTCGGGCAGCATTATTGGGGTGGATAACCCCCTTCTCCGCCGCTTTATCCAAAGAACTGATGGCGACCAGCACCGCTTTCTGAGCCGACTCAAGCTCACCGGAGAAGATAAGCTTCTCCGCCTTGGTTATGCTAGTTTTAGTCAAGCCACGAATAGACTTGTTACGTAATCGCCTTCTTTCAGCAACACGCACCTGTTTTTGAACTGATTTACTAACTGGCAATATCTACCTCCTTAGATTTTTTATTTGGCAACCTACCCCCTTTATCCCCCTCCCTTGATAAGGGAGGGGGAGGTGGTTGGAAGAGGGGCTTCGCCCCTCTAAAACTCCCCATCTACACAGGCTATACAAACCGAACAGAATTTACAGCCCAAACAGACTTTTTTATCAGGAGCTGACTTAGCTGAGCCAAGCCCCTGGTCTCTAGAGTAAAATATTCAGTACAGACCAAATCAGGTTGAAGGGCTAGGTTTGGTGGTTGCCTCGTCACCCACCCTAGTAACACTCGTCACCCCTTTAATCCCCTCAATTTTTATCAGGAGCCGACTTAACTGAGCCAAGCCCCTGGTCTCTAGAGTAAAACATTCAGTAACAGTATGGTCATCATGGTGAGTAGAAGTTAGGGCAGCAATATTAATCTTCTCCTCAGCGACAATAGTGGTGATATCGCGCATCATCCCTACCCTGTCCAAGGCTTCAACCTGAATATTAACTGGATATAGCAAATCGGTCTGCCCCCACTCCACCTTAACCAGTCTCTCCTTCTCATCCTCATGAACCACACTGTAACAATCCTGACGGTGGACGGTCACCCCCCGGCTGCGAGTAATATAGCCAATAATCTTATCACCAGGCACCGGACGACAACACTGGGCTAAATTGGTCAATAAATCCCCTACCCCCAGCACCTGAATAGCTGATGATGGTGGCTTGGGAAGGGTAACTTCAGCCACTACCCTAGGTTGCTCCTCCTCGGCAGCTAGCTTCAAGGCAATCTGATGAATAGTAATACCACCGTAACCAATAGCCACCAGAAAATCATCCAGGCTATCGTATTTGAACAGCTTCACCAGTTCCTCCCGCTCGCTGAGTTTCATCCCCAGACGCCTCATCTCCTTCTCTAAAAGCTCCCGACCCCGCTCAATATTTTCGGCTCGCTCCTGCTTCTTAAACCATTGCCGTATCTTTTCCCTAGCGTGAGAGGTTCGGGTATAGCCCAGATGCGGACTCAGCCAATCCCGGCTCGGTCCCTTAGCCCCCTTAGCCGACATAATCTCAACTACATCACCATTATTTAGTTGATAATTGAGTGGTACCAGTCTACCGTTCACCTTTGCCCCTACACAGCGATGCCCGAGGTCAGTATGAACCCGGTAAGCAAAATCAAGAGGGGTAGCCCCTTTGGGTAAATCCTTTATCTCCCCGTTAGGCGTGTAGACAAAAACCTGGTCAATGAATATATCGGTTTTAACTGATTCCAAGAAGTCTTCAGCCCCACTGAGCTCCCGGTGCCACTCAATCAACTGGCGCAGCCAGCCTATCCTCTCTTCAAAGTGCATGTCCTCCTTTTCCCCCTCTTTATAGCGCCAGTGAGCAGCTAACCCGTATTCAGCAATATGATGCATGTCATGGGTGCGAACCTGCACCTCCAGAGGAACTGTGCCCAGACACATTACCGCAGTATGCAAAGATTGATACCCATTTGACCTAGGATTAGCAATAAAGTCGTCAAACTCATCAGGCAGAGGGCGCCACAAACTGTGGATAACACCTACGGCACTATAACAATCAGGCACAGTATCAACCAATACCCGAAGGGCAAGAAGGTCATGTATATCATCAAAGTCTTTGCCCAAGGCAGAATACCTCTCCATTTTCTGGTATATACTGTAGAGATGTTTGGGCCTACCCGACATCTCAGCTTTTAGCCCCGCCCGGTCAAACTCCCCCTTTAACAGCTGAATTACCTGAGCGATGAAACTTTCCCGCTGAGCACGCCGGGCAGCAACTAGATTAACCACCTGACGATACTTTCTTGGCTCCAGATAACGGAAGGATAAATCTTCTAACTGCCATTTTAGCTCCCATATCCCCAGGCGGTGAGCTAAGGGAGCAAATATCTCCAGAGTCTCCTGGGCAATGTGACGCCGTCTTTCTGGTGATAGAATATCTAAGGTTCGCATATTGTGCAGTCGGTCAGCTAGCTTGATAAACACTACGCGTAGGTCCTCAGCCATTGCCACCAGCACCTTCCTCAGGTTCTCTGCCTGCGCCTGTTTAAGGACTACATCCTTTCCCCGCCAGGAGAGCTTGCCCAGCTTGGTAGTGCCATCAACCAGTTTAGCTACCTCTGAGCCAAACCTGGCTTCAATCTCAGAAATAGGTATCCCACAATTCTCAGGAACATCGTGCAGCAAAGCCGCCGCTAGAGTGCTGGCATCAAGTTGAAGCTCGGCCAGGGTCAACGCCGTCTCCAGCGGGTGCTCAATATAGGGCTCACCTGACTTGCGTACCTCCCCCTCATGTACCTTTAAGGCAAAATTGTAGGCATCCTCAACCAGAGCCATCTTCTCTGACGGAAGATACCCCTGTGCCTTCTCTATAAGTCGACTAAAACTATTTACCTCAACAGCAGCCAAAACTTTGAAGTGCCTCCCCAACTTATTAGGATTATATTCTAAGTATAGCGTAAGTATAGCCTAATTCGGCTATTCATGTAAAATATGAGATTATTTATTGATCTCACCCCCTTAGGTATTTGTTTGCCAACCTACCCCCTTTATCCCCCTCCCTTGATAAGGGAGGGGGAACTGGTTATAT
>CAZTRJ010000024.1:16024-18486 GCA_964616615.1 uncultured Dehalococcoidales bacterium | reverse complement strand
ATAGGTTGCTAAGCAATCTCACATTTCCTCTCCTATTTCTTTAAGTGCTTTGATTAAGGCATCAGTATGCTCTGGTTTACCCACACTAATACGGATAGAATTGCTTAAAAGTGGCAGGGCAAAGTAACGAACCAGTATCCCCTTATTCTGCAGCTTTTGCTGGATTTCGCTTGCCTTGCCATTCAGCACCGAGCAAAAAATAAAATTAGCCTGTGACGGAAAGGGTCTTAAGAATTTCACCTTCTTTAACTCGCCAAAGAGCCTTTCCCTTTCAGCAATGATAGCCCTTACCCTGCCCAGCAAATAATCCAGGTCCTTCAGCGACTCCTGCACAGCAACCAGAGCCGCCACATTTACATTATACGGTATCTTGGTTCTCAGTAAATAATCAGCAATTTTAGGCGGAAAAAGACCGTAGCCAACCCTCAAACCAGCCAGCCCCGCCCACTTACTGAATGTCCTCAGCACCATCAGGTTCTCATACTGGCTAACCAAGGGGGCAACTGTTTCACCACTGAACTCATAGTAGGCTTCATCAACCAATACTGGCACCCCGGTATCCAGTATCTCCAGTATGTCCTTTTGGGGAGTTATATTCCCGGTAGGACTGTTAGGGTTAGCCAGAAATACCATCTTCGTTCTTTTATTTATGGCAGCTTTTACGGCAGCTACATTAACGGCAAAGTTCTCATCCCTGGGCACCTCAACCAAAGCACCACCGCACAGCTTGGTGCTAAAACTGTATATACCAAAGGTAGGAACGCAATTTATCACCTCGTCACCATTAGTGATAAGTAGGCGTAAAACAAGGTCTATTAGCTGATTACTGCCACTACCAGCCACGATGTGCCCGGCATCAATGCCGGTATATTCCTTCAGTAGTTTCCTGAGCCTGGTTTGCCCATCATCAGGATAGATATTGAGATAAGAACAGGTGGCGAGAGCCTGGTTCACTCTGGGTGAACAGCCATAGGGGTTTTCATTAGCATCCAGCTTGATAATACTTTCTACCGGGACTTCAACCTTCCCCGTTAATGTCTCCGGTGATGTGCTGGCGGTATAGCCACTAAAAGTAACCAGGTCAGGTCGTATTAGTCTATCTATTCCCCCAGAAGTCATCAGAGCACCCTCTTAATCCGATGTCTCCAGCCGTTTTTCCACGGCTCGGGCGTGAGCCTCAAACCCCTCAGCCCTGGCCATGGTTGATGCCGCTTGAACTAGTTGTTTCAGGCTGGCTTCATCTACAGTAACCAGATTTATCAACTTAATAAAGTCACCTACATTAAGGGGCGAACTAAAGCGGGCAGTTCCCCCGGTAGGTAGAACATGGCTCGGTCCCGCCACATAGTCGCCCAGAACCACCGTTGACTTATTACCGGCGACTATACACCCGGCATTAGAGATTTTGTCAACATAAGAAACCGCCCTGTCTCCCATCAGGCAAAGGTGTTCCGGGGCATAAAGGTTAGCCAGTTCTATAGCCTCATCCATACCCGACACCACAGCTATTATCCCCCTGGTCGCCAAAGATTCAGTGGCAATAGCCTGACGGGGCAAACTCTCCAGTTGCCGCTCCACTTCCTGGTTAACTTCGTCAGCCAACTGCCGTGAGGTGGTTATCAAAATAGCTGAGGCTAGGGGGTCATGCTCCGCCTGAGCTAAAAGGTCGGCAGCACAATACTTCGGGTTAGCTGTTTCATCAGCGATAATTAATACTTCGCTTGGTCCCTGGAGCCCGTCAATATCAACTACTCCATAAACCATCTTCTTAGCCAAAGTAACAAAGATATTACCCGGACCACAAATCTTGTCCACCCTGGGGACAGACTCAGTGCCAAAGGCTAAGGCAGCAATTGCCTGAGCACCGCCAACACCAAAAACACGGTCAACCCCGGCAACAGCCGCCGCTACCAATGTCGGTGCCGGAACTGTCCCCTTTGACCCCGGTGGGGTCGCCAAAATAATCTCCCTGACACCGGCAACTCTGGCTGGTATAGCCGTCATCAGCACCGTTGATGGATAGCAGGCGGTGCCACCGGGAACATAAACACCGACACGCTCCAGCGGTCGTACTAGCTGACCCAAGTTCTGTCTAATCACCTTACCCCAAATATTATCTCTTTGGGCAAGGTGAAAGGAGTATATTCGCTCTGCCGCCAGCTTCAGTGCCGACACCAGCTCCTTATCCACCTCCTGATAAGCACTGGCTATCTGCTGCTTACTTACTTCCAGGCAGGTAAGCTTTATGCCATCAAACTTCAAGGTATAATCAACAAGGGCGGTATCCCCCCTATTACGCACCTCATCAACAATCTGCCTGACCGCTGGCTCGGCATCATTCCCATAAAATTCAAAGGCGGTTTGCCGGGATAAGGCGGATTTCGCCACCTGAAAATCTTCAATAATTTTCAATTTAGCTGTCCTCCACGGCAGCTCCCAGGATTTCAGTAACCGACTTTATT
>CAZTRJ010000024.1:0-16014 GCA_964616615.1 uncultured Dehalococcoidales bacterium | reverse complement strand
CTCTCACCTTTACTGCCACTGGATACACTATTGGTATTGCCAATCAGGCAAGCTGTCGATTCAAAAAGGGTATCAATAACCTTAAGGTTATGTCGGGCTAAGGTTCTCCCGGTCTGGGTATTCTCAATTAGAAGGTCAGCATCCTCAGGTAAAAAGGCTTCACTGGCTCCCCAGGTAGGAACTGCCCGATACATTCCAAGGTGATTGTCTCTGGCATACTTATCAGCTATGTTCACATATTCTGAAGCTACCCTGATTGGCGTCAATCGCTCAGCGTTAAGTTGCCTCAAGCGATAAACATCATTCACAGATAAACCCTCACTTACTACAGCTACTATTTTCACCTTCCCAAATTTGAGGTCCAGAAGCTCGGTTACCGGACTTGATGGAAACCGATAAAGATGCTCCCTAAGCCAATCCTTCCCGGTAACAGCCAAATCAAAATTTCCGTTAGCCACCTGTAACGGCATATCCTGAGGCCTAATCACCTTAATCATAACCCCGGCCAGGCTGGTGGTTGGCCGACGATTCCCTGCTGGCGATGGGTAATCATCAATCTGAATACCAGCCCGGTTAAACAACTGAAGAGTAGGCAATTGTTGATGTCCATCGGGTAAAGCTAACCGAACTATATCCTCAGCCGCTTGATAACAGGGGCGACCAGCCATTTCTGGCATCCTCACTTTACCTGCCGAAGATGGATGCTTCTCGGTAGTGAGCAGTCCATTATTAAGCGAAGTTATCACCTCACTCAGGTCTTTTGTTTCCCAGCTACTCTTATTAGCCACCAGATACGCACTAAAACCAAGGACTTCGCTTACCGGCACCAGGCCATAATTAGAAAGCTCAGCCTCTGCCCCCGCCGAGATTAATGCCAAATCAGCACTCTCCGGGGGATAAACCTCAGCCGCTCCCCATAGGGGAAAGACACAAAACCGCCTCAGCCGACTTTTCAGGGCAAAGGACTCAGCCAGGTTAGGATACTCACTGGCAATCCGAATAACGCCCGACTTTGATTGTATCTCCTCCACCGTAGCTGCCCCCCCCGACCGGCTGGCAGCCAGGTATAAACCACCCTCTCCATAGCCCAGATTTTTTACCTTGACCAGAGCTGAACTGGGGTATTTGACCACAAGCTCTTCAACCCAATCCAGCCCACAAATGCCCAAATCATAGTTTCCCACTGCTACCTGAATAGGTATATCCTTCTCATGAAATACCTTGGCTAAGAGATCAGGAAACCTTCGGCATTTGAGGCGGTAACAACGTGTCCCCTCATGGTAACCACCCATTCCCCAGCCAGCGCTCTGGAGCCGGGTAGCAGTCTCCACTGAGAGGCGTCCTTTAGGTAGGGCTACCTTTATCTGCACCTTCCTCCCCCAACAATGTCAAAACCTCATCCGCAGCTTGCGCCTCGCACCTGGCGTGGCTAACTTCGTCAGTCAAAATAAACAGGGGCGCTTTAGCTTGAACATCAAGCGTCCACCTTAAGTTAGCTGGCTCCTGACCACCGAGGTAAAGTTCAGCCACATACCCGGCGTCACGGAGGCAACTGGCAATGCTGAAGCCTTGTTTTATCGCCTCTGGTTCAGCCCTAACCAGAACTCTTGGCGCCGGCGGTTTAGCCAGAACTTCCGGGGCGACCAGGTTCATCAGGCGGTCAAGGTAAAGGGCAAAACCCGAGGCAGGAATATCACTACCACCCATTAACGGAATAAGGGCATCATACCTCCCCCCACCACCTATCTTCTCCTCACCCAAAAAGAGTTGGAAAATCACACCAGTATAGTATTCAAAGCCCCTCCCTGAGGCAATATCAATCCGGTAATTGCAACCTAGAGCCTCAACAAGGTCAACAATATTTATGAAATCATCAAGACTAGGCTCAAGCTCAGGTAAACTCTGGAGGGATAGAGTCTTCAAGTTCTTTAGAAACCCAGATGATTCTCCCTTCAGGTTTAGCCAGAGGGATAGAGCCTCTCCTAGCTCGGCTCTCCCCGGCTCTAATTTGGCCAGCGCCTCTACATCACCATCCAAAATTCGGTCAAATACCATAGCCTGTTCCCCAGGACTTAGCCCCAGCTTAGCCAGTAACGCCCTTATTACACCAGCATGTGACAGCCTCACCTCTATGCCAGCAATATTTAACCTTTTCAGAACTGCCAGCGCCAGCATTATCAATTCTACATCAGCCAGAGGGGAACCGGTTCCTATAAGTTCAGCCCCACCCTGCCACCTTTCCCTCGTCTTCTTCCCCGTCGGCTCAAAAATAAAGACATTAGCGATATAGAAGAGCCTGGCTAACTCCTTCTCTTCCATACTATCGATATAAAGCCGGGCAACAGGGATAGTGCCATCAGGTCTTAATACTACCCTCTCCCCACTCCAACCATCCCAGTCAAGAAAGGAATATACCTTGCCTAACATACTGGGGGTAAGTGTCCCCGTAGAAGTGAACAGGTGAAGATACTCAAGGGTTGGCGTCCTAACCTCCTCATACCCCCCTTTGAGACAGCAGTCTCTAAACGCCCCTTCGATGAGGCGAAACCTTGTCATCTCCTCAGGGGATAGGTCTCTAGTCCCCTTACATCTTTGAACTTTCATATGACACCGCTGGCAACCAGTTGGTAAATTCTACACTAATTCACCTAGGTATTCAACTATAACCACGATGAGATTGTTTATCACTCCTACTCCCTTAGGGCTAAGGAACGAAACTCCTAGGGGAGAGTGGGTGGGAACAACAAGCGTTGATAAACAATCTCCCATTTTATTTGCATTGAAACTATAAGCGATTATATAATTTATTAAATAGACTTTGTTAAGAGGGCTAATGATAGATGCTTAAAGCCTTTCGCCTTGCTTTCTTCATAGGTTTAGTCGCCGGAGCTTTACTGCCCACCGGGGTTAGAGCGGCTACCCCGACTATTGATGTCCTGCGTGTTGACGGCACCATTGTTCCTGTAATTGCTGGTTATATTGACCGCGGGATTGAGCAGGCTGAGACTAGGGACAACAGTATCGTTATCATTGAGCTAAATACTCCCGGGGGACTACTAGATACCACCGAGGATATTGTCCAGAGGATTATGAATGCTGATGTCCCTATTATTGTTTATGTCTCGCCAAGAGGAGCCTGGGCGGCTTCAGCCGGTACCTTTATTACTATATCGGCTAACATTGCCGCCATGGCGCCGGGGACTACTATCGGTGCGGCTCATCCCGTAAGCGCCGGTGGAGAAGACATCCCCGAGGACCAGATGAAAAAGATAACCGAGTTCTCAGCTAAGTGGATGAAGACCATTGCTCAGGAGCGGGGTCGTAATATCGAAGAAGCCCAGCTAGCAGTAACAGAAAGCAAATCCTTCACCGATGTTGATGCACTAGATTTCAATCTTATTGACCTTCGCGCTGATAATCTAGAAAGCCTTATTTCCCAAATCAATGGCTGGGAGGTTACCTTAGCCAATGGCGAAGAGATAATCCTCGATACCAGCGGCTATATAGTGGATAGGACCGAGATGAGCTTCGTTGAGCGCTTCCTGTATGCTATTAGCAACCCCAACATTGCTTACATTCTCCTCTCTCTGGGCACCATGGGAATTATTGGCGAGATTTACAGTCCGGGGACATTCTTCCCCGGAATTATCGGTGGTATCAGCCTGCTTCTTGCCTTCTACTCTTTAGGCGTTCTTGATGCCTACTGGGGAGGGATATTGCTTATTTTGCTTGCCTTCGCTTTCTTTATCGCTGAGTTACTTACGACCACCTTTGGTCTGTTCACCGCCGGAGGTTTAACCTCGCTGGTTATTGGTTCCCTAATCCTATTTCCTGGAGCGGCTCCAGTGTTTCAGGTAGACTGGTGGCTAATTGCCATTACTGCGATTTGTGTTACTGCCTTCTTTGCCTTCGTGATTAACCGAGTAATCCGAGCCCACCGCCACCAGCCATCCTCAGGCAGAGAGGAGCTGGTAGGAAAAACGGCTGTAGTCAAGGTAGCCCTGAAACCCAAAGGGGTAGTTTTCATTGAGGGCGAACGCTGGACAGCGGAATCAGAGCAAGGTCAGGTAGAACCTGAAGAGGAGGTGATTATAACCAAGGTCGATGGCTTAAAACTATGGGTAACCAAGAAAGAATAAAGGAGGCAAACAAATGAATTGGGCTCTTATCAGTATAATTGTTGTAGTTGTGTTCACGCTTGGCTCAATGGCAATTAAAATCGTTCCTGAGTATCAGCGGGGGGTTATTTTCCGCCTGGGACGACTAATTGGAACCAAGGGTCCTGGCCTATTTCTCCTCATTCCTTTTATTGACCGAATGGTAAAGGTAGACTTGCGAGTGGTAACTATGGATGTCCCGTATCAGGAGGTCATTACCAAGGACAATGTTACCGTTAAGGTAAATGCGGTGGTATATTTCAGGGTAGTTGATCCTGAGTTCTCTGTAGTTAAGGTTTTAGACCACATCAGAGCCACCTCACAGGTATCCCAGACGACACTGCGCAGTGTGCTGGGGCAATCTGAACTTGATGAACTATTGACGCAAAGGGAAAGGCTTAACCAGACGCTACAAAAGATAATTGATGAGCATACTGACCCGTGGGGGGTAAAGGTCAGTGTAGTGGAGATTAAGGAGGTTGAACTCCCTGAAGCAATGAAGCGGTCTATGGCGGCTCAGGCTGAGGCAGAAAGGGAGAGACGAGCCAAAATTATCCACGCTGAGGGTGAGCTTCAAGCCTCAGAGAAGCTGGCTCAAGCTGGCAACATTATCGCCAAGGAACCAACCACACTACAGCTTCGCTATCTGCAAACACTGACCGAGGTCGCCTCGGAAAGAAATAGCACCCTAATCTTCCCCCTGCCCATCGACCTTATCAGTATGTTTATGAACCGGGGTGCTATTGCACAGTCAAGCGAAGACACTACCAAATAGCCACCGGGCAAAATATTAACCTAATAAGAAGCAGGCTCAGATTCCCTACTAGAGTAGGCGGGGAGTGAAATTTTATTTAACCACCAGGGTAGCATCCCCAGCCACAATTCTAGTCAGGCTTCCATCTAACTGACGCAATAGCAGGCTGCCATCGCTGGCTACTGATTCAGCAATGCCTTCATACATAGTTTTACCTGACTTTACCTGGACTCTTTTACCCAGCGTAACCAACCTATCCCGCCACTCTTGGTAAACAGACCCCCCCGCGGGCAGGGACAGATATAACTTTTCTATTTCAACCAGTAGTCGCTGGATTAGACTCAAGCGCGATACTTCTCTTCCCAGTTCCTCACCAAGACTGGTGGCAATAGATAGAATCTCAGGAAAAGCGGAAAGCCTAAGGTTTACATTTACCCCAATACCTACAATAGCATAATCCACCGTGTTCCCCCGCACCTCACTTTCGATTAGAATGCCACACACCTTCCGGCCATTAATAAGAACATCGTTAGGCCACTTAACCTGCGATTTTAAGCCAGTGACTGCCTCAATACTATGCACCACAGCTAGAGAAGCCAGCATAATAAGGGAAGGCAAGTAAGGCAAGCGGGGATAAAGAATAATAGACAAAGCAATGTTACCCTCAGGTGATAGCCAGTTACGCTTTAGTCGCCCCTTCCCTGCCGTCTGCTCATCAGCAACAACAATAGTCCCCTCGGCTGCTCCCTGCTGAGCCTCTCGCTTGGCCACATCCATTGTTGAAGTCAACCGAGGATAGTAAATAACCCTTTGCCCGATAAAACGGGTATCTAAATTATTAGTAATAGAAGGCGGCGATAAACTATCTTCCATCATTCCCACGCTACCCGGCTAAAGCAAGCCTTACGGTCAAGCATACTTGACAAACTTACTGCTCTCCGATACTTTATCCTTTGTTGATTATATTAGTCAATAGAAATATGGAGCTAATCAGAGGCATCGCCAGGAACTCTACCGAGCTAATGAGGAACACACCGCTTTAGCTTTGGGCTATTGCTTCTCTATAATATAGGAGGAGATACAGTGAAAGTAGCGGTGGCGATGAGTGGTGGGGTAGATTCCTCAGTTGCTGCCGCCATTCTTACCCAGGAAGGCTATCAGGTGATTGGGGTCACCATGCAAATCTGGCCCTGGGATAAGCAGGCATCTGAGGTGGACAGGTTTGGTGGCTGTTGCGGATTTAGCGCAATAGAAGATGGTAAAATGGTAGCCCATAAGCTGGGCATCCATCACCATGTAATGAATCTCAAGGACATCTTTAATCAAAAAGTTATCGCTGATTTTTGCCAGGAGTATAGCCTGGGAAGGACACCAAATCCCTGTATCAGGTGCAACCGGTATATTAAGTTTGATGCCCTGCTGGAGAGGGCTAAGGGTTTGGGTGCTGATTTGGTGGCTACCGGACATCATGCTAGAATAGAGAAGGATGAGGCTAAAGGAAGATACCTTCTCAAAAAAGGGATCGACCGGGGCAAAGACCAGTCCTATGTGCTCTATTCATTGACTCAGGAGCAACTAAGGCATACCCTGTTGCCCATAGGGCGTTTTACTAAACAGAGGGTGAGAGAAATAGCCAGAGAACTGGGGCTGCCGGTGGCAACCAAACCGGAAAGTCAGGAGATTTGCTTTATTCCTGACGACGATTACCCCAAGTTTCTCAAACAGTTCATCCCCCAGGCGGTAAAACCGGGACCAATACTGAATGAGCAAGGTAGCACCTTAGGCGAGCACCAGGGAATATTGTTTTATACCATAGGTCAGCGTAAGGGGCTGGGCATATCAGCCAAGGAACCATTATATGTAATAGCCATTGACCCGAAAAGAAATGCCATTGTGGTAGGTAGCAAACACGCAGCATATGGAAACGAGCTTATCGCCTCCGGGTTGAACTGGATAACTATAGCCCGGCTGGAGCAGCCGAGCACGATGAAGGCTAAGATAAGATACCGCCATAAAGAGGCTGAAGCAACTATCGCCCCACTGGATGAAAATAAAGTTTATGTAAAGTTTAATGAACCACAAATGGCAATTACCCCGGGTCAGGCAATAGTCTTTTACGATGGAGATACGGTGGTGGGTGGGGGAACGATAGAGCAGGGAAGGAAGTGATGACATGGCTAAAATAATTGCTGTCTGTAGCAGTGAGAAGAAGGGAACCAAAAAGGAAATTATAGCCGAAGGTATGCTCAGGGAAGATTATGGGCTGGTCGGTGATGCTCACGCCGATGGCGGCACTCACCGTCAGGTAAGCCTGCTGGCAATTGAAAGCATCAATAAGATACTAAGTCTGGGCTTCAATGTCGGTCCCGGGGATTTTGCCGAAAACCTGACCACTGAAGGGATAGACCTGATGTTACTGCCTGTGGGCACACATATATTTATCGGAGGTGAGATTATCTTGGAACTCACCCAGATTGGCAAGAAGTGTCATGCCGGGTGTGCTATCTATCGCCAGATAGGCAAATGCATCATGCCTAATGAAGGAGTGTTTACCAAGGTAATCCACGGTGGATTGGTCAGGGCTGGAGATATAATAAAGGTGACATAGAGGGGAAATTAATAGGGATGATAGACAAATTACCCATAGTGCGGGTTACTGAGCAAGGCATGAGTCAGGGCGAGGATATAACTACCATAGAATTCGCTCTCACCATAATTTTGAATAACCAGGAGCTGGTAACCTTACTCTGCTCGCCTACAGATTTAAACTATCTGGCTATCGGTTTCCTTTCCTCCGAAGGGTTACTCCAAAGCAAGGATGAAATCAAGAAGATAGTCGTTGATGACCAGACCGGTGTGGTGCGGGTAGAGACCAAAGAAGATAAAGGGTTGAATAGCCAGCTTTTATTCAAGCGGCTCATAACTTCAGGCTGTGGAAAAGGGGCTTCTTTCTACAGTGATGCCGATGTCAAAAACCAGGCAAAGGTAGAATCCCAAATGGAAATATCAGCTTCCCAGGTTTTCGCCCTGGTAAAGGAGTTCCAGCACCGCTCCCAGGTTTATAAGGCAACGGGTGGCGTTCACAGCGCTGCCCTGTGCGATACCAAAAACATTCTCGCCTTCAGCGAGGATATAGGCAGGCATAATGCTATTGATAAAATCTTCGGCGAATGTATTTTGACGGATTTGCCCACAGAAGACCGCCTAATAATCACCAGTGGCAGAATCTCTTCAGAGATATTACTCAAGGTAGCCATGAGAAATATACCCATACTTATTTCTAAATCTGCCCCCACTAACCTTGGAGTAAGGTTAGCTGCCGATTTAGGTGTAACTCTCATCGGCTTTGTCCGAGGAAAGAGGATGAATGTTTACACTGATAGCTGGAGGGTGATGGCTAAGGGATAGCTCATAGCTTGGATAGTGGGGCTACAACTATAATCCGGGGCAAATCAGCTTGCCTATGGTGCAATTATTGTGAATTGGTTAAGTTTGGTGCTACAATCAAAATCGAGGGATTTCTGGTAATGGCACAAATACTGCGAAATAAGAAGCTGGCGACAAAATTTCAAGTACTGGTTGAGATAGCCGCCAACCAGCCCAACATACAGCAGAGGCATATTGCCAGGAGACTCGGCATCACCTCACAGGCAGTTTCAGAGTACATCAAGGAACTGGTAAAGGATGGCTGGCTAACCTCAGATGGGCGGTCCAGATACAGGATAACCAGAGAGGGTATGAATTGGGTTCTCAAGGCATTTAGAGAACTGCGGAGCTATTCCACCTTTGTCGAGAAAGCATTAACAAATATAACAGTATGCCCCGCAGTGGCCGGCTGTGATTTATCTCAAGGTCAAGTAGTGGGGCTAGAAATGAAAGAGGGCTTACTCTTCGCCACTGATGCTTTAGGAAAGGCAGCCAGTGGAGTAGCCGTTTCCAATGCCAGAAAGGGCGAGGATGTAGGTATCTCTAACGTAGAGGGAATAGTATCTCTTGAGATAGGTGAGATAACTATCCTGAGAGTGCCTGACATCCAAAGAGGTGGCTCTCGGAATGTCGACATTACCCTGTTGAAAAAGGAGCTTAACCACAAAGAGCTTGTTGGCACTATAGGCATTGAAGCTTTGATTGCGCTACGGCGTATAGGCATTGAACCTGACTACCTCTATGGTGTGACTGAGGCAGCTATCGAAGCGGCTCACTCCGGTTTGTCCTTCTGCATACTCTGTAGTGATGATGAAGTCCCTAGCCTACTTAAACGACTAGAGGAAAAGAACCTGAGTTACAAACTCTCAGGCTTAAGCCTGGATACCAATCTGGAATAATTCCTAGGTGAGGGCTGGCAACCTTCCTCCTAATCCCCTGTCTTCTAAGATGCTGTTCACCAGTAAGTTTTGAGCTATTGACAAACCCACTAGATGATGTTATAATCAACTATGCTTGTTTAAAAACAACTTATTTTACATCCAGCACAAATATAATATATATTGGAGGTAGGCAGTGAAAAAGAACTACTTATTAGCTATAAGTGCGGTACTGGTAATAACAACGGTCTTTTTAGCCGGCTCTGCTTATAAATCAGCCACGGCGGTGTCAGAGAACCAGATAGTAACTGTGCAGAGCGGCGACTTGACAATAGATATCACTGCCGACAGCAACCTAGCCCTATCCGTCAGGGAAGACCTCCCTTTCCGGACTGCGGGATTTGTGAACGAAGTCCTGGTGGCAGAGGGAGACGCTGTTGCCACAGGACAAGTGCTGGCGAGCCTTGATACCATATCCCTAGAACTAGAGGTGGAAGAAATGGAAGCTGAGCTAGGAATAGCTGAGAATGACTTTAGACAAATAACCTATCCCTATACCTATCATACCTTGGTCTTCGATGTCCCCACCTCCATAGCAGATATTAGAGATGCCCAGCGGCAATTAACCGAAGCTCAGGAAGTATTGGAGATAGGGCTAAGCTTTGACCAGTACTGGGATGTGTGGAACAACCTGAGGCAAGCTCAAGACAATTTGACAGAAGCCAAATCTTATCTAACTCGAGGGTATGGGGCCGATGTATTTGCCTGGGCACCCGCTGAAGCAAGCAAAGGATCGACAGCGAAAGACGTTAGCGACCAAATTTACTCTATTGAAGACTATTGGGAACTAAGAGAAATGGAACTGGAGATGGAAATAGCTCAACTGGACTTGGATAAAGCTAATAATGACCTGGCAGGTGCGGTAATAGTTGCCCCCTTTGACGGTGTTATCACCGAGGTAAGTGTTTCCCATGGTAAGAAGGTTTCGTCAGGTACGGTGGCAGTGCAAATTGCTGACCCGGATAAATTCGAGGTCGAGGTTAAGGTCACTGAGACGGACATCTTCCAGATAAAGCTGGGCGGAGGAGCCTGGGTGCAGGTGGATGTCCTGCCCGGAGTAAGCTTTCCGGCTAAGGTTACCCGGATTTCGCCGACAGCTACTATTGAGTCAGGGGTGGTAAACTATAAAGTGAAGGTCGAAATAGAATCAGCAGCAGACTATCAGCTCAGGGAGGGACTAACCGTTACCGTGAACCTGGTGCTGGAGGAGAGGAACAATGTGCTGCTGGTGCCCAACGAGGCAATTACTCACCAGGGAGATGAGACCTATGTCCAGGTGCTGAAAGATGGTGTTATCGAGCCATGTTTAATAACTACTGGCATCAGCAATTGCCAGTACACCGAGGTGACCAACGGACTCAGTGAAGGCAACCAGGTGATTGTTCCCTAGGTGGCTACCACTACGCTGACCACAGGAGCAACACCCTTAAAACCCGGTGGGAAACATAAACCTATATTGTGGCAGTCCGACCTCAATTGACGAGGCTTCCCTACTATTGTATGATACAAGTAACTGTTGCCAGGTAGTATCATTACTATAGTTTGAATTCCATGGTCAAAAGCTCCCGCTGTCCACTGATAGAAGAAATAGATACCAAATTATCACCCCTTGACGCCTTCGAACTCTTTAGGGACAAGCAGTTCAGTTTCTTCATCGACAGCGGAATGGATGCCTACAAACTAGGACGCTATTCTTTTGTCGGCAGTGAGCCGTTCCTGGTGCTCAGCACCCACGGCAACGAGGTCACCCTTACCCAAGGTGCCGAAAAGAGCAACCTAAATGCCAATCCCTTTGATGCAGTCAATAATCTGCTGGAAACCTATCACCTGGACTCTTCTTCCCCACCGGTGCCATTCATTGGTGGTGCCGTAGGTTACTTCAGCTATGACCTCTGCCATTTTATTGAGCGGCTACCTACCACTGCTGTGGACGACCTCAAATTTCCCGAGTGCTATTTTGGTTTCTATGACCTGGTCTTAGCCTTTGATAACCTTCGAGGTAAAGCCTATGTCATCTCCACCGGTTTCCCTGAGCTGGGAGAGAGCGAAAGGATAGAGAGGGCTACCAGACGTCTAAATGAAGTGAAGGATATGCTGGCTGAAGTATCACCTCCAGACACAGAGACACATTTTATGTCTACATCTTCTCCTATAGAGCAGGTGACCCTTAAAGGGGGATTTACTCATAAAGAATATGTCGATGCTGTCGAGAAAGCCAGACAGTATATAATTGCTGGTGATATTTTTGAAGTGAACCTCTCTCAGCGTTTTGAGGCTGAGCTTTCTATTACTCCTTATGAACTATACCGGCGGTTGCGGCAAATAAACCCGGCACCCTTTGCCTGCTATCTCGGCTTTGATGAGGTCTCGGTGGTAAGCGCCTCGCCAGAAAGATTTATCCGCCTGCGAGGAGACTGGGTAGAAACACGACCCATCAAGGGCACCCGCCCACGGGGGAAGACTCCGGAGGAAGACGAGGTACTGGCTAACGAGTTGCTAACTAGTGCTAAGGACCGAGCTGAGAACATGATGATAGTGGACCTGGAGAGAAATGACCTGGGTCGCGTGTGTCGTTTTGGCACAGTCAAGGTGACCGAATTAGCTATACTGGAGGTGTTTCCTACCGTTTTCCATCTCACCTCCACCGTGGAGGGAAGGCTCAGAGAGGGTAACAACGGTATTGATTTGCTCAAAGCTACCTTCCCCGGTGGTTCCATAACCGGAGCCCCCAAGGTACGTGCTATGGAGATTATAGATGAATTGGAGCCTACAAAAAGGAGTGTATATACCGGGGATATTGGCTATTTAAGCTTTAATGGTGACCTCGACCTCAACATTGCTATCCGTACCTTTCTGGTCAAAGGAAGGAAGGCTTATTTTCAGGTGGGTGGGGCTGTTGTTTATGATTCTAACCCTGAGGCTGAATATCAGGAAACACTGCATAAGGGGAGGGCACTGATTAATGCCCTCAATATGTCAGCACCTCACGAAAGGTAGATATGGTCATAGTCATTGACAACTACGATTCCTTTGTCTATAACCTTGCCCAGTATCTGGGTGAACTGGGTTGGGAACCGATGGTTCACCGCAACGACCAGGTAAGCCTGGCGCAAATTGAGAGCTTGAGTCCATCCCACATTATAATCTCTCCCGGACCCTGTACCCCGCTTGAGGCAGGTATGTCTAATGATATTATTCGCCACTTTGCCGGGAAAATCCCTATTCTCGGTGTCTGTCTTGGATACCAATGCATAGGCTATGTCTATGGTGGTCAAATTGTCCATGCCGCTGTTCCTACGCATGGCAAAAGTTCCCTCGTTTATCATGATGGCAGGACTATATACCAAAGCCTTCCCAACCCCTTTGAGGCAGGCCGTTACCACTCCCTGGTATTAAAATGGGACATTTTCCCTTCAATGTTGGAATTGACCGCCAAGACCAGCGACGATATAATTATGGGTATCAGGCACAAAGACTATGTTGTCGAAGGAGTGCAATTCCATCCAGAGTCAATAATGACTGATGTCGGTCACGATATACTGAGGAATTTCCTGAATTATTTATCACCACGGTGGCCCGAGGAGTAGGCTTATGAGCGAAGTTGTTTACCTAAATGGTTCCCTAATCCCCTGCAATCAGGCTAAGATATCCGCCCTGGACTACGGTTTTCTCTACGGATATGGTCTCTTTGAGACTATGCGTGCCTATGGAGGTCAAGTATTTCGTTTGGATAGCCACTTAAGGCGGCTAACACATTCCGCTGAAATACTGGGATTGCCCATCGGGACACTAGACCTGAAAAAGGCGATAATAGATACCATCCAGGCTAACCAGCTTAGTGATGCTCGTATCCGTCTCACCATTTCCATCGGGGAAGGAGAGACGGTCCCTGACCCCAGCGCATGTAATAAACCCACGGTGCTGATACTGGCGGGACATTACCAGCCTTACCCCGAAGAAGTTTACCAGAAAGGATTCAAAGTAGTCGTCTCATCCATCCACCGCAACAGCGGGTCGCCTCTCTCCAGGCTCAAGTCAGCCAATTACCTGGACAGCCTTTTAGCCAGGAAAGAGGCTAGAACAGCGGGGGCTAACGAAGCTATTTGCCTCAACGAGAAAGGGTTTCTGGCTGAGGCCAGTATGAGCAATATATTTCTGGTAACCAATGGTATACTAAGGACACCAGGACAGGAGAGTGGTATTCTTCCCGGAATTACCAGGGGGACGATTCTGGAGCTGGCTTCACCGCTAGGTATTAATACTCTTGAGGACAATATAACACTGGACGAGCTTTCCCAGGCTCAGGAGGCTTTTCTTACCAACTCGCTTATAGAGGTTATGCCTCTTATTGAGATAGATGGGCAACCTGTTGGTTCCGGTAATCCGGGAACCGTTACCCAAAGACTCCTGACGGCATATAGGGAATTAGTTAGAACCAGCGAATAATAGCATCGCTCATTCGGCAGACCCTTACCATCTGCTGAACATCATGCACCCGCACTATATCAGCACCCCTGGCAATGCCAATAGCGACCGCAGCCGCCGTTCCTTCCACCCGTTCATCAACGGCGAGGTCAAGCACCATCTTGATAAAGGACTTACGCGAAGGACCAATAAGGATAGGCCTTCCCAGTTCTCTCAGTTCCTCCAGGCGACGAATAATTTCCAGCTCCTGCTTCCAGGTTTTGCCAAAACCAATACCGGGGTCTAGAATAATATTCTCCCGGGGCACATTCAATGTCAATGCCAGCTCCAGGCTTTCGCGAAGGGATGAAGTCACCTCAGCCATAATCTCTTCATAGTAGGCGGTATCACGCTGAATCCCAGCGTCATAACCTCCCTTATCCCGCTGGTTACTCATCAGAATTATAGGAACGCCCCACTCAGCAGCCAGTTCCGCCAACCGTTGGTCTCGTTTCAAGCCCCACTGGTCGTTTATCATTGACACCCCAGCCTCAAGCGCTCGGCATGCCACCTCTGACTTATAAGTATCAATACTCAGGGGAATAGACACCTCAGAAACCAGACGCTCTATTGCTGGAACTACCCGCTTGATTTCGTCACCAATTGAGACCGGGGCTGAGCCAGGGCGAGTGGATTCACCGCCGATGTCCAGAATATCGGCACCTTCGCTGACAAAGCGGTGTGCCTGTGCCACTGCGGCTTCAAGGTCTGTAATTCCATCGCCGGAGAAGGAATCTGGGGATAGGTTGATTATCCCCATAACATAGGTTCGCTCTCCCCAGCGGAACTCCATATTTCCACACCTGGTAATACCCAGCCGCTCCATAGCTAGTGCCTTATGAACCCCCTTTTTGAAGTAGCAACTAGCTATATTCTACCACATTGCACGAAGCTATCGTAAGTCCCGGTGTTTAGCCACTGACATGTACCCCACCCCAGATAGCAATAGCCCGTGCCAAAGATTCAATATCAACACACTCAGGCGCTGTTTCACCTTTGAAGCAAATCTTCATATAGTTTCTCAGTATAATGCCAGCAACACCATCAACAGCAGAGCGTACCGCTGCCAACTGGGTGATGACACTCTCACATTCACGACCATTTTCAATCATCTTCTGGATACCGCGAATCTGTCCCTCAGCTCTTTTAAGACGCTTGAGCAGTGTCTCTTTAGATACCGCTTCGTCAACCATTTTGCCCTCCGTAACAAACTATGTTTAATATACCTCTTGACATACCATACCCCCATAGGGTATTATATATTCCCGAACAATGCTGTCAAACTATTCTATTCTACCACATAATATAACCAGACTATAGTTTCGTGCCAAAAGAGGGTGATAATGGGTGAATTTGAGCCAAAGATAGTCGGCTTCCTCTGTAATTGGTGTTCCTATACTGGGGCTGACCTTGCTGGAACCTCAAGAACAAAATACCTGCCCAACATGAGAGCAATAAGGGTGATGTGTTCAGGTAGGGTAGACGAAAGATTGATACTAAAAGCATTTATTGCTGGCGCCGACGGCGTCCTAGTTTGTGGCTGTCACCCTGGAGACTGCCACTACCATAAAGGCAACTTAAATGCCAGAAGAAGAATTATAGCCTTACATCCTTACCTTGAAGCCGTAGGTATCACTAAGGACAGGCTCAGGCTAGAGTGGATATCAGCATCCGAGGCGCCAAAGGTGGCTGAAACGGTGAGGAGTTTTACGCAGACCATAAGGGAGCTTGGTCCCAATCCACTTACAAGGAGTATATCCCGGGATACTGATAAGCGTTAGCGTGTTTGGCATTTAGCCTAGCCATAACACAAAATTATTAAAAGGAGGTTTTACATGGCTAAAGTAGCAATTACAGTCAATGGTTCAGCACCCCCCAACATTTTTCCCCCCATGATTCTAGGTTCCAGCGCTGCCGCCAGTGGAGATGATGTGACTATCTTCTGCACTCCCGGCGGCGCACCGACTATGGTAAAGGGGGAACTGGAGAAAATCCAGGGTAAGGGCTTACCTAACATCGTAGAACTATACAATGGCATAAGAGAACTAGGCGGGAAAATCCTAGTCTGTGAGCTAGCATTAGAGAATAAGGACATTAAAGCCGAGGATTTAAGAGAAGGCGTGGAAATTGTAGGCGCCACTTCATTCATAGCCTCAATTGGAGACGCAACTATAACTTTCTCTTTCTAAAATGCATAAAACTTAATGTCAAGATAATAAGGAGGCAAGTATGGCAGTACATACCTTGGATGTCTTAGGACTTAAGTGTCCCCAAC
>CAZTRJ010000023.1:0-19449 GCA_964616615.1 uncultured Dehalococcoidales bacterium | reverse complement strand
TGAAGGTGATGTCTGTGAACAACGAATTTGAAGAAATTGAAGAGGGTATATATCACCTTTGAGGGTGGGGAGGGATGCGGCAAAAGCGTCCAAGCCAAGACGCTATACAGAAAGCTATCAAAGTTGGCTATTCCGGCAGTTCTGACTCATGAACCGGGGGGAACTCCATTCGGTAACAAGCTCGGTCGCTGGCTGAAGTGGACTCAGGATACAGAGATATCACCGCTGACCGAGCTACTGCTGTTTAATGCTTCCCGCGCTGAACTGGTGGCTGAAGTCATTCAACCCAACCTGAAGAATGGGAAAGTAGTTATCTGCGACCGCTATGCCGATTCCACTACTGCCTATCAAGGCTATGGACGAGGACTGGATTTAGAGGTGGTTAAGACGATAAATAGTGCTGCTACTCAGGGGCTGAAACCTGACCTCACTGTTCTGCTGGATATATCGGCAGAGGAAGGGCTGGCTCGCAAAAGAGGTAAAAAACAAGACCGCTTTGAGAGTGAGGATATTGCCTTCCACCAAAGGATAATAGAGGGCTATCTCAAGATAGCAGCTAGTGAGCCGGAGCGATGGCTGGTTATAGATGCCAGCCAGTCTAAAGACAAGATAGCCCAGATTATCTGGCAGAGGGTAAGCCAGCTGCTCTCCAGCTATGGTAAAGGGTAGATTGAAGGGGCGAAGCCCCTCCAAAAGTAATCCTCCTCCTCTCCTTGCTCCGGCTCATTAAATATAGGGTTACTCTGGCTTATTAAATAAGGGGAGTTTAAGAGGGGCGAAGCCCCTCTAACATAACTATTCCCCCTTCCCCTTATCAAGGGGAAGGGGGATAAAGGGGGATAGGGTTGGCAAATAATCTCCAGATACCATCCTTTGCCGAAGAAAAAATACTTGAGGCACAGGGTTACCGTTATATTGCTGGTATTGATGAAGTCGGTCGTGGTGCCCTGGCTGGTCCGGTAGTAGCCGCTGCCGTCATCCTGCCCTATCCCATAGATACACCCTGGCTTAATCAGGTGAAAGACAGCAAGCAGTTGAGTGCCGCCAAACGTGAGCTTTTGTTTCATCACATCCATGAAACAGCTATCTCAATAGGCATTGGTATGATTCCCAGTGAGATAATAGATATAGTGGGCATAGTCCAGGCAACGCGACTGGCGATGAAGCAAGCTATAGACCAGCTTTCACCACCACCCCAGTCCCTGCTCATAGACTATATGCTTCTTCCCGAGGTGCCACTACCCCAAAAGGGGATAACTAATGGGGATAGCCTGTGCCTGTCTATTGCCTGCGCCTCTATCATGGCTAAGGTAGCACGAGACCACTTGGTTATAGAGCTTGATAAAACTTATCCCGGCTATGGATTGGCTCAGCATAAGGGCTACGGCACCAGGGAGCACCTCGCCTGCCTACGCCGACTGGGACCATCCCCCATCCACCGCCAATCTTTCCGACCGGTCAGGGATTTAATTCAAAGTCGTTTAGCAACCTATCCCCCTGACCCCCTTCCCTTAATAAGGGAAGGGGGAATGTAGGTGAGAGAGGGGCTTCGCCCCTCTCTAAAGTCTCTTCCCACTCTCTTTGTAGAAGTGCATAATTGGCAATAAGTTTGGTGATACAGTACACGAAATAGGGGTTTAAGGGGCGAAGCCCCTTATAAGAATAGTTTCCCCCTCATGCAAAGAATGTATCTTCCTATTATGGGGAGGGAGATTAAGAGGGTGAGGTTAAAAATTCATCAATAGAAATGAAACGCAGAGATACCGGTATCCTGGGTGAAAAGCTAGCCAAGGATTTCCTTAAAAAACGGGGCTATCATATCAAGGAAACTAACTACCGCTGTCCTGAGGGTGAAATTGATATCGTAGCCAGGCATAAGGATTACCTGGTTTTTGTTGAGGTGCGGACTAAAAGGAGTCTGGAGTTCGGTAGCCCTGAAGAGTCAATCACGCCAACTAAAAAGGAAAGGCTAAAAGCGACTGCATCCCGCTATCGGCAGACTCATAGTAATCTGCCCCAATTATGGCGCATTGATGTGGTGGCAGTAGAGCTAAACCAGAAAGCGAAGCCATCACGGATTGAACTCATTGAAAATGCAGTAAGCGAAGACTGAGGGCGGAAAGATTGTCTATCTAACCCCTGCCCCTTATCCCTCTCTCCTTAATAAACACCACGGCTCACTCCCTTTACCTCCCAATCTGGCTGTGTTAGAATTAGCCACTAGGAAGTATGAGTATGGCTTTATCAGAAGCAATATCAAGACAAACGCTACGTATTATTGATGCTAACCTGAACCGTATTGGTGAGGGGCTTCACCTCCTTGAAGATATAGCTCGCTTACTGCTTAACGATGCCACTTTGACTCAGCAACTAAAAACAATGCGACATGAGATACTGAGGGGTGACTGGCCATTCCAGCAACAGCTCCTAAACGCTCGAGACTCAGAGAGTGATGTTGGTATTAACATTGGAGTGCTTGGAGATGAGAAACAGAGGGGGCTAGCAATAACAGTAATAGCCAACGCCAGAAGGGTTCAGGAATCACTGAGAACCCTGGAGGAGGTGGCCAAGATTCCAGGTATTACTCCTGAATTGGACTCGGAGAAGTTCAAACAGGCGCGGTTCAATTCATACACCATAGAGCAAAATTTGCTGTCCAAGTTACTGCGTCAGGATAAAGTAGAGCGTATACCCGGGCTCTATGTTATTATAGATACACAAGCCCTAGAGGGGCGCAGTCATATTGAGGTTGCCAATCAGGTAATCCGGGGTGGGGCTAAGGCAATTCAGCTACGGGATAAACTGCAAAGTAAACAGGAGTTGCTACTTATAGCTCAACAGCTAAGGAAACTATGTACTGAGCATAATGTACTTTTTATAGTGAACGATTACCTTGATTTAGCCCTGGCTGCTGATGCTGATGGGCTGCACCTGGGACAGAATGACCTGCCTTTGTCCATAGCCCGCAAACTGTTGCCGATAGATAAAATTCTGGGCGTCTCAGTGACTACTTCAGACCAGGCTATTGTTGCCGAATCGGAGAGGGCTGACTATATTGCCGTCGGCTCAATATACCCCACCACATCCAAGGAAACAGCAAAGGTAATTGGATTAGAAATGCTACACCAAATCAGGCAGGCGGTAACCTTGCCGCTGGTTGCTATTGGTGGCATCACCAAGGATAATGTTGCCGAGGTTATGGCTGCTGGTGCTGACTCGGTAGCAGTGATTAGGGCTGTAGTCCAAGCAGAGGCTCCAGAAGAAGCAGCCCGACAAATAGTAACTAGAATTGAAGCACAATAGTGGGTGGATTAACCGATAATTTAGATTCAATTGCTGACCAGATTCGGCTGAGCTTATCAGCCAAGGATATGGCTAGAGAAAAGGTGTTGCCGCTATGTCGTGAAGTAATTCGCCACTCCAGCCAGACTATCCGTGCCGTGCACCGTCAGGAATTTGACCAGGCTAAACAACTACTCCAATCAGCCCGTAACCTCCTTGACCAGGCTGAGCAGGCTGTTACTGCATATAGCGAGCTTAGCCACACCGGCTTTATTAGAGACGCCCAGAAGGAGTTTGCTGAAGGAAGTATCACCCTTGCTCTGGTAATAGGGAACCGACTTCCTGACCCCGTCGAACTAGGTGTTGATGATGCTGCCTACCTGAACGGACTTGGTGAAGCTGTTGGCGAGTTAAGGCGTTACCTCCTGGATAGTATGAGGAAGGGTGACCTGTCTCGGGGTGAGGAACTATTATCAGCTATGGATGATATTTACAGTGCTTTAGTTACTATGGACTTTCCTGATGCCCTAACTGGTGGACTGCGGCGCACCACTGATATGGTTCGTGGTGTCCTGGAGAGGACACGCAGCGACCTGACATTAGTTATGAGGCAAAAAGAGCTGGAGACCAGGCTGGGAAATTTCGAAGGAGGCTAGTTTAGTGGACTTGCTGATTTTAAAAGTGCTTGTTTTGTCAGCCGGGGTTCTAGCCCTGGGTTTCGTTGGTTACCTGATGCGCACTATACTGCGTGAGAGTGAAGGCACTGAGAAAATGCAGGGGATTGCCCTTGCCATTCGACAGGGAGCTACAGCTTTCCTGCGCCGTGAGTTCATGACTCTGGGTATCTTCACTGTGGTAATATTTATAGCCTTGGCTTTCTTCATAGAACCTAAACCTTTGGTAGCCATAGCCTATGTCATTGGCACTTTAACCTCAGCCTTGGCTGGTTTTCTAGGGATGAGCATTGCTACTCGAGCCAATGCCAGAACAGCTAATGCTGCCATTAACAGTTGGGCTAAAGGACTAAAAATTGCCTTCTCCAGTGGAGCGGTAATGGGCTTCTGTGTTGTTGGTTTAGGCTTACTGGGGCTATCTATCATATCCTTCTTCTGGGAAGACCCTCATGTGTGGTTGGGCTTTGCCTTCGGTGCCTCTTCGGTAGCACTATTCCTGAGAGCTGGCGGTGGTATCTTTACTAAGAGTGCTGATGTAGGGGCTGACTTGGTAGGTAAGGTAGAAAAGGGTATTCCCGAAGACGACCCCCGAAACCCGGCGGTAATTGCCGATAATGTCGGCGATAATGTCGGCGATATAGCGGGAATGGGCTCTGACCTGTATGAATCCTATGTCTCCGCTATCGCTGCATCAATGGTGTTAGGAGTGCTCGTCCTGGATATAAAAGGAATGATGCTCCCCCTTCTCCTTGGTGCCCTGGGTATAGTGGTTTCTATTATCGGTGCCCTCTGTGTCAGACCCCGGGATATTGAAGGTGGCTTTGAAAAGCAGGTAGCCAAAGCCCACGCCACGATGAATATTGGGGTGTATGTCAGTAACATCCTGATGATAGTAGCCAGCTTCTTTATCATAAGAGGTTACGTGGGCGATTTGGGATTATTCTGGGCTTTAGTATCGGGCTTAATCTGCGGTTTCATAATTGGACAGCTAACTGAATACTACACCTCGGCCGAACGTGGTCCGGCGAAGAAAATAGCTAATGTGGCTCAAACTGGCGCTGCCGTTACTGTCATCGAGGGATTAGCCACGGGTATGATAAGCATCGTTGGGCCGGTATTACTGGTGGCTATTACCACCGTGCTCGCCTATATTTTTGGCGGACTGTTGGGCATAGGTATCGCGGCTATGGGCATGCTTATCAACCTGGGAATGCTGTTATCTATGGACTGTTATGGACCAATAGCTGACAATGCTGCTGGCATTGCTGAGATGGCGGGACTAGGCGGAGAAGTTAGAGAGCGTTGCGAAGCCCTGGATGCTGTCGGTAATACCACAGCGGCAACAGGTAAGGGTTTTGCTATCGGTTCCGCCGCCTTAGCCTCCCTAGCCTGGTTAGCCACCTACTTTGGAGTAGCCAGCAACATTGACCTAGCTAAATTAGGCTTGGACAATGTGGCTGTAATTGCTGGCTTACTTATTGGCGGCGTACTAACTTTTATCTTCAGCTCCCTGGCAATGAAAGGCGTCGGTGGTGGTGCCTTTGAGATTGTCAACGAGGTCAGGAGACAATTCCGAGAAATTAAAGGATTGATGGAAGGCACGGCTAAGCCTGATTATGTAAGGTGTGTTGATATCGCCACCAAGAAGGCGTTAAGCTCAATGCTGGTTCCTGGAATACTGGTGCTTGTCGTACCTCTCGTCATCGGCTTCACCCTGGGCCCGGAAGCAGTAGCCGGTCTACTGGTGGGAGCATTAGTGACCGGGTTTATGCTGGCGGTAATGATGGCTAATTCTGGCGGTGCCTGGGACAATGCCAAGAAGTATATTGAGGCGGGTAACCTTGGTGGTAAGGGGAGTGAGGCTCACAAGGCAGCTGTCATCGGCGACACCGTAGGTGACCCGTTTAAGGATACGGCGGGACCTTCACTAAATATCCTGATTAAGCTAGTTGGTAAAGTAGCGGTAATTTTCGGACCCCTGTTTGTAACCCTAATTGTGCTTTAAACTTCAGCTATAGATAGAATAAAGCGAAGGCAATACCTTTTTGACCAGAGGTCTAAGGAGGGTAGTAGTGACTGAGCAAGCACCAAAAAAGGTTGATATGGAAAAGATTGTCTCCCTGTGCCGGCGGCGGGGTTTCATTTTCCCCAGCAGTGAAATCTACGGCGGCCTGTCCAGTTGCTGGGATTACGGACCTCTGGGGGTAGAGCTGAAGCGGAATATTAAAGACGCCTGGTGGCGAGCTATTGTTCAGGAGCGCGACGATATGGTGGGTCTGGATGCTAGTATTATGATGCACCCCCAGACCTGGGCTGCCAGTGGACACCTTGAGGGGTTCACTGACCCGTTGGTAGAGTGTAAGAGCTGTCACCTTAGATGGCGCAGTGATGATTTGGAGGGTAGCAATTGCCCCTCTTGCGGCGGCGAGTTAACCGAGTCTCGCCGGTTTAATTTAATGTTTAAGACCTTTATGGGTCCGGTGGAGGAAGAAGCCAGCGTAATTTACTTGCGTCCTGAGACCGCCCAGGGTATATTTGTTAATTTTCAGAATGTACTTAATACCACCAGAAGGAGGCTACCCTTCGGCATCGCCCAGGTAGGTAAAGCCTTCCGAAACGAGATTACCACCGGCAACTTTATCTTCCGCAGTCGGGAATTTGAGCAGATGGAAATCGAGTTCTTTGTTAAGCCCGAAACCGACCAGGAATGGTTTAACTACTGGATTGAGGAACGCCTCAACTGGTATGTGAAGTTAGGCATAAACAGAGAAAATCTCAAGCTGAGACAACACTCCAAAGAGGAACTGGCGCACTATGCCCGGGATTGCTACGACATTAACTACCTGTTCCCTATGGGATGGTCTGAGCTGGAAGGCATCGCCAATCGGGGTGACTTTGACCTGGTTCAGCACGCAACCTTCAGTGGCAAGAGCATGGACTACTTTGATGACGAGACCAAGGAGCATTTTATCCCCTACATAATTGAGCCATCAGCCGGGGTGGACCGCTCCACCCTGGCTTTTCTGTGCGATGCCTATGACGAAGAACCAGATGAGGATGAAATACGGGTGCTGCTCCATCTCCACCCCAGTCTGGCTCCGATTAAGGTAGCGGTATTGCCGTTAAGCAGGCGGGAGAAGCTGGCTAATGTCGCCAAGCAGATATATGCTGACCTGCGCCAGTGCTGGATGGTGGGCTATGACGATGCTCAGAGTATCGGTCGGCGTTACCGACGACAGGACGAGATTGGCACCCCCTTCTGTGTCACCGTTGACTTCCAATCGCTGGAAGATGAGCAGGTTACTATCCGGGAACGCGATACCATGAATCAGATACGAGTCCCCATCAGCGAGCTGAGGGCAGTGTTATACGCCAAACTTAAAGGCGAATCTCTATTCGTCTTGCCCCCCGGCGGCACGATATGGAAGGTGGAAAGAGATGAGTAAATATACACCACTGACAGACTGGTTGAGGAAGCAACCGGGCAAGAGCGTAACGCTTAGTTTTGATCAGATAGAGCAGATTATAGGTGATAGTCTACCTCCTAATACGCAAAAGTATCTAGCAGGCTGGGACAACAGATGGGGCGGTGCTATAAACGACTCATTTCTTAACGCGGGCTGGAAGACAGTAATGGTAGACCTGGAAAACAAAAAGGTAAAGTTCCAGCGAGTAGAGGGAGTTTAAGAGGGGCGAAGCCCCTCTTTATAAAATATTTTTCCTTCCCCTTATCAAGGGGAAGGGGATAAAGGGGATAGGGTTGAAAATTCTCCACTTTGCCGACCTTCACCTCGGGGTTGAAAGCTACGGGCGTATTGACCCCGCTACCGGGTTATCGTCACGCTTCCTTGATTTTCTATCTGCCCTGGACCAGGTCGTGGACTATGCCGTGGAAAACAAGGTAGACCTTGTCCTCTTCTGCGGCGATGCCTATAAGAGTCGTGAGCCGAGCCAGACCCAGCAGCGGGAGTTTGCCAAGCGCATAAACCGGCTGTCCACCAGCGGTATCCCTGTTTTCCTCCTCATCGGTAACCACGACCTGCCTAACGCTATCGGCAGGGCTACTACCATCGAAATCTTTGATACCCTGGCGGTTAAAAATGTTTATGTCTCTAACCGCCCCGAAATTTACCAAATCCCAACTAACAGCGGCACGGTTCAAATAGCCTCCTTACCCTGGCTGAGACGCAGTGGTCTATTGAGCAAAGAAGAGGCTAAAAATCTTAACTTCGAGCAGATTAATCAGAGATTACAGCAGGTATTAACCCTTAAAATCAGTGACCTGGCTCAGAAGCTCGACCCTAAATTACCCTCCATATTAGCCGCTCATGTCTGGGTCTCCGGAGCTAAGGTAGGCTCGGAGAGGCTAATGACCATAGGGCAGGAGCATGTATTGCTGATAAGTAATGTGGCTAACCCCGCCTTTGACTATATCGCCCTGGGTCATATTCATAAGCGCCAGGTTTTGTCGGATAATCCCCCGGTAGTCTATCCCGGTAGCTTGGAGCGTCTGGATTTTAGCGAGGAAGAGGATGAAAAGGGGTTCTATATGGTAGAAATCGAGCCTGATTTAGAAACAGGTAACAGGCAGGTCTCCTTTGACTTCCACCCGGTAGCCGGACGCCGCTTTGTTACCATAAATATCAATGTTGAGCCGCAGGACACCGACCCGACATCAACCGTGCTCCGGGCTATTAGTGAGCAAGAAGGCAGGGTCAGCGATGCCATAGTCCGACTAAACATTAGCCTGCCCGCCGAGATTGAAGGTCAGCTTAGAGATAATGACATCAGGGACGCGGTAAAAGAAGCTCACTACTTTGCTATTGCCAAGGATATAAAGCGGGAGACTCGTCTCAGACTGGGGCAGTGGACTGCTGAAGAGATAACCCCCCTTGACGCCTTAAGAACCTACCTGGAATCGAAGAAGGTATCTCCAGAACGAACTAAAATCCTCCTTGAGTATGGGGAGAAGCTAATACAGGCACAGAAGGGTGAATAAGGGTGTCTAAGAGGGGGCGGAGCCCCTCTTTTTTATTGACGGGGCTTGTCTGTGTGGTATACTGAGGTAAATAAACGGGAATGGGAGATGAAGCCAATGCATCTACAAAAGTTATTTTCCTGGCTCTTGGTCTTGGTTTTTATATCAGTAATTGTAGTAGGGTGTGAGACACCAGGGCCAGGGCTAACTGCCATAGAGCTTGTACCCCAAGATGCCAATCTGATTGCTAGTATACAAATAAGCGAAATCATAAGTGACCAGGATTTAAGAGATGCCTATGATGAATTTGAAAAGGAACCGGGACAACCTCAAACGATTGAGGAGGCACTGGATGAACTTGTTGGTGAAATAGGTATTGACCTTCGTGATTTTTCTGAGGCGGTGATATTTGCTGATATAACCACAATAGAGCAAGCAGATTATCTGGGGGGTCATTGTTGAGGGAACCTTCAACGAGATACAATTCATTGACAATATCGAACAGCAAGCCGGGGAGGAATTCACTACCAGCAACTATAAAGGCTATACATTATATACCGACGAAGGGGAAGAATTTGGGATTGCTTTCTTAACCAACAGGGTGCTTCTTCTCGGCACTGTGGAAGCAGTGAGGGATACCATCAATGTCGGTAAGGGTGACCGGGAGCAGGTTGGTGGCATAATAGTTGATACCTATAATCGGCTTGGCGACGCTTTAATCAAATTTGCCTTTGAACTCCCCGAAGAAGTCCGGGAGGCATTAACTGAAGAACTTATGCCAGGTGAAATTCCAATATCCCTAGACCCTTTTGCTGATATTGATGCAGTTGGCTTCGCTCTTAGCAAAGAGGCAGAGACTATAACTATCCAAATAACCCCACATTTCCTAAGCACAGATTCGGCACAGGATGCTAAGGATACACTCAGCGTTACCATAAGCCTCTTCAGTGGAATGCTGGAAATCCCTGAAATGCAAGAGTTGCTAGGCAAGATAGAGGTGAGTGCTGCTGACTCGTGGGTAACAATAGCCTTTGAGATAACTATATCCGAAATAGAGCAGCTAGCAGAGACCTTCTAGTCATAATTTCAGTGCCGCTCCCGACTCCGCCATTGCTTGAGGTATCGGATTACTTCATCATCAGTAAGGTCGTACCAATAGCGATAAAAATCAGCTACAGCAAATCTCGGCATGAACCCGGTAGTGCAGGTTACTACTTTGTCGGCAACCTTTTCTACTTGCTTCACCGCTAGTGCCGAGGCACAGGGGACAGCAGCCACTATTTCCCCAGGTCGACGATGACGAACTGATTCCACCGCTGCCCTCATGGTGATGCCTGAAGCCAGTCCATCGTCTATGATTATCACTGTCCTGCCACTTACTGTAACTAGGGGGCGGTCCCCTTCATAAAGTAGGCACCGCCGTTTAATCTCAGCCCTGACCTTGCTCGCCTCATACTCTATCTGCTGTCGGCTCAAGCCCACCCTTTTGGCTATTTCTTCATTAAGAACGATTGTTCCATCGTCAGCGCAGGCACCGAAGCCAGCTTCAGGGGTAAGCGGCAGAGGAATTTTACGGCAAATAACGAGGTCGAGGTCAGCTTTAAGGGCACTGGCTACCTCCAGCGCCACCGGCACTCCTCCGTTAGGGATGGCAAGCACGATAACGGACTGACCATTATACTCACTCAGTTTGGCGGCTAGCTGTCTACCGGCGTCACTTCGGTTTTCAAAGATAACTTCTCCTCTGCCGATATTCATACTGTTTTCTCCCTTTGGTTACTGGGAACCAGTCTACAGCTGAAATTATCTAAGTTTGCTGTTTTTGCTTAATCAATTTAAACTCGTTGACATCTACCAGCCTAAGGTCGGTTAGCCTAAGCTCAGGGATTACCGGTAGAGCTAAAAAGGAAAGACTGGCAAAGGGGCAAGCCAGGGTGGTGCCTAAATCCTTGGCTAGTCGCTCAAGCTCCTCCAGTTTACTCACCACTACCTCTAATGGTTCATCAGACAGGAGTCCAGCGATAGGCAAAGCTAAACTGGCTAATACCCTGCCCTGAGCGGCAACCACCAGGCCGCCTTTAAGCCTCTCAATTTCTTTAATGGCGGTAAATATATCTTCATCATTAGTCCCGACGGCAACAATATTGTGGGAATCATGGGCAATAGATGAAGCCAGAGCCCCCCTCTTCAAGCCAAATCCCCTGACCAGCCCCAAGCCGATATTGCCCGTAGCCTTATGCCTCTCCACCACCACCAGCTTCAGAATGTCTCTGATAGTATCTTGCTCAATAACACCATTGGTAACCTTAACCTTCTCCGACCTTTTTCTGGTAATTATCTGACCGGGGACAACCTCAATAACCAGCTCAGTTTCTCCTGAAGCCGGGAGCCTTAATGCCTCTATACTGAATGGCTTAATATTTACGGTGCTGGTTGGTCCTTTCCTGCCGACTTGATATGATGGGAATAAGACTTCCCCCTCCCTGGCTACCAGGCGACCCTGGTAAAATACCATATCTATTTTCAGGCGGGATAGGTCACTAATCGTAACCAGATTAGCCAGGTAGCCGGGAGCTATTGCCCCCAGCCGATTCAGCCTGAAATACTCGGCGGTATTGATGGTAGCCATCTGAATCGCCCGCACCGGCTCAAGTCCACGCTTTATTGCCTTACGCACCACAGCGTCAATATCACCATCCCGGAGCAGGTCAACACAACTGCGGTCATCAACCACAAACATACACCTTTTATAGGTTTTATCCGTCACCAGAGGCAGTAAGGCATCCAAGTTTTTCTCTGAAGAACCCTCTCTAATCATAACCATCATCCCCTGCTCTAGCTTGTCCCTAGCCTCCTCCAGAGAAACCGATTCATGGTCAGAAAGTATGCCAGCAGCAATGTAGGCACTGAGGTCTTTACCCCGAACACCGGGGGCGTGACCATCAACAATTTTCCCCCTGGCTAGGCTAATTTTACTCAGCACACTGCTATCACCGCCAAGTACACCGGGAAAATTCATTACCTCGCCCAGTCCGATACAGCCTTTCCATTTGAGAACCTGACGGAGAGTCTCAGGAGCAAGGGTAGCTCCTGAGGTCTCCAGAGGCGTGGCTGGCACGCAGGAAGGAGCCATTAAAAAAAGCTCCAGGGGTAAGCGGCGGGCACAGTTCAGCACATACCTCATACCTTCCAGCCCACAAACATTGGCTATTTCGTGAAGGTCGGTAACCAGAGCCAGAGTGCCTCGTGGTACTACTGCCCGAGCATACTGACCAATATCAAGCATAGAGCTTTCCACATGAGTATGCCCATTGATGAGACCGGGAGCGAGATATTTACCGGTTAAGTCAAGCACCTGCTGAGCCTGGTGATAGTCCCCTACCCCGGCAATCCTGCCCCCACAAATAGCTACATTGCCTGACTCTATCTCGCCGGTAAACACATTAACTACCTTGGCATTAGCCAGGATAAGGTCGGCGGGAAGTTCCCCTTTAGCTACTTGGATTAAGAGATTGCTTATCAACCTATACCCCCTTTAGACATTTATTTAGCAACCCACCCTCTTTATTCCCCTCCCTTCATAAGGGAGGGGGAATTGGTTATGTAAGAGAGGCTTCGCCCCTTCAAACTATCCCTGATAAACGACCAAGGATTAAGAGAGCCGGTTGGAACAACACTAATCCTCAACCTCAACAAAGCCTATATGAGGCAGATGGCGAAACTTTTCATCCCAATCTATGCCATAGCCGACGATAAACTTATTGGGAAC
Source organism: uncultured Dehalococcoidales bacterium (assembly GCA_964616615.1). GTDB lineage: Bacteria > Chloroflexota > Dehalococcoidia > Dehalococcoidales > DAOVUZ01 > DAOVUZ01. Next base: position 6,746 of record CAZTRJ010000023.1, on the reverse strand, counting down.
AGTAAAACCTAGATAATCAATATTAACCGGGACCTGTCGTCGGGAAGGCTTGTCGGTCAGCGCACAAAGCTTCAATGAAGCTGGCTTCTTCTTCCTTAGATAATCCAGCAGGAAGGCGATACTATGTCCGGTATCCACAATGTCCTCAATAATGATTACATCCCTATTCTTGACCTTAGAACGGAGCCCCTGCACAACCTTGATTTCCCCGGGAGTGCTCCTGCCCCGCCCATAGCTGGATAGTTTAATAAACTCTACTTCCAAGGGGAAATTAAGATGCCGAATCAGGTCAGCCATAAACATAAACGAACCCTTAAGAACCCCTATTAGAAGGGGGTGCTTGCCATCATAATCCTGGCTGATTTCACCCGCCAGCTTTTTGACTGTGGTTTCTATCTCGTCTCGGGTAAACAGGATGTAGGGTTCAGGCTGAGAGTTCACAGCTACCATCCAATATTTGATAAACCAGTTTCAGGTTAAGGCTATGACGAACAATATCTGCCAGCCGGTCATACTGCTGTTGCCTATCAGCTAATGATAGCGAAGGAAGTGCCTCGTTATCCTCTGATACAGAATCTTCCTCAGGGATTAGAATATGCTGGTAATAGGGTATGACGCCAATGACTGGCTTTGAAGTATAGCTTTCCAGGTAGTCTAGCCCGGGCTGAAGTAAGGTAATGTCGCCCCTGAACTTGTTAATAACCAGCCCCTTGACACAATTTCTCTCCGCCTCATCAAAAAGGGCTAAGGTGCCAACCAGAGAAGCAAAGACACCCCCTTTGTCAATATCACCTACCAGCAAGACCGGTGCCCTGGCTAATCTGGCTATACGCATATTAACGATTTCATTCTGCTTAATATTCATCTCCACCGGACTGCCTGCTCCCTCAATAATTACCATGTCGTATGCCGAACGCAGGCGGGCTAGTGATTCTTCGACGACCGAAAGAAGCTCACCAGCATGCTGGCCATATTCCCCAGTGGTCAAGGTCATAGCTGGCTTGCCCAATACCAGCACCTGAGTCTTATTGCCTGTCTCTGGTTTTATCAGTATCGGGTTCATATCAGCGCTGGGCTCTATACCGGCTGCCTCGGCTTGCACGACCTGGGCTCCCCCAATTTCATCCCCATTCTCAAGCACAAAGGACTCCCGTGTCATATTCTGGGCTTTAAACGGGGTTACCCTGAATCCATCCTGTCTGAAGATGCGGCACAGAGCAGTAACCAGTATGCTCTTACCCACCATAGAGGCAGTACCTTGAATCATCAATATTTTAGCTGCCATAACTCCCCCTTTGTCACCATTGGTTTAATCTGTTTCACCATTACTGGTTATTGTAACCTATAGTTCATTATCTCTCAAGGGGACGGCGGTTATTGATACCGGTCCTTGACCATAATCTTGACTTGTAAGCTTGATGTGGTTAATCTATATAGTAACTATTAGATAAGAGGTTAGCAAGATGGAATGTCAATACTGCCACCAGGACATAGCAGACAAAGACTATCAAGCCCATTTGGGCACGTGCTCCGAGAGACTTAAGGACATTGATTGTACCCTGCTCACCGACCAAAATGTTGGTTCTCAGTCCCCAGCCTCGGAGCTAGAGAATGAAGTTATGGAAGTATTCTATCCCACGCCAGACCCATACTTTTTAGTCTCAGAGAATGTGGTTGAGGCACTTAAGGTAACCGAGGCAATATCACAAAAGCACCCGGCAAACCTGCTGATAACAGGCCGTCCCGGTGGTGGTAAAACTACTCTGGCTATTGAGTTTGCTGCCAGATTCAATAGACCAGCGGTGATTATTGACTTCGGTGTCCTTCAGGAGCCACAGCAACTATTCCAGACGACCCGCCTGATTCAGGGCAGCGGTGATAGTATGCTAACCGATATCAGGGAGTCAGGCTTTGTCAAGGGGCTGGAAACCAAGGATTGTGTGGTGGTGATGGATGAGATTAACCGACCAGAGAATGAGCGTGTCCTGAATGTCTTAATGCCCCTGCTGGATGGTAGAAGAAGTGCCTGGATTGAGGATTTAAGGCGTAGGGTTTATGTTGCCGATAATGTTATTTTTGTCGCTACCCTCAATGAGGGCTCTCTCTTTTGTGGTATAACATCAATAGACCTGGCGCTAAGAGACAGGTTTAGGGAGGTATTTCTTGATTACCTGCCAGCCGAGTCGGAGACAAAGGTTTTAGAAGCAAAGACTGGTATCCCCAGAATCATAGCCAGCTCTCTTGCCGATTTTGCCTGTGCGGTTAGAAACACACCAGCTATTTCTAAGAAAATATCTACCAGGCAGTTATTATACGCCGCTGAGGCTTATAGTGAAGGAACACCTCTGTGGGAAGCGGTATCGACGGCAATCGGGAGCTCTAATGACTTGGGCTGGAGGCAACAAGTCCTGGAAATCTTCTCCCTAAATATAAAGGATGAAACCGAATACGAGAAATGGATAAATAAACCTCGAGAGTTAAGGTATGTCCAATATTGACCAACCACTTTCCGACCTTTGGAGAGAAAACCGAAGCCGAGACCCAGGGACTGACCTTGCCAGTATCTTAGATGGCAGTCGTATAATGGCTCAGAGCCTGAATCCAGAGGTTGAAGTAACATTTACTGGCGTTGAGGTAGCTGATACAGCTAAAAAACAGATTTACCTATCACCAAGTATGTTGGGGGATAAATACCCTATTCCCGGTGATATAGTTGATTGCCTTCTCGGTCTAACCGTGCACGAAGTAGGACATACCCTATTCTCTGAGAATAATACAGAATATATTGACGAGTTGGCAAAGAAGGCTGGCTATTCTCGTTATAGTTATGGTAGTGACTATCAAGATTTTCAGTCTTTGGCGAATGTATTTGAGGATATTTATATAGACCACCTTATGAATGTCTATCCCGGGTATAAGGATTATCTCCAAAAAGAGAGGGCTTGGGCTCTGGGTAAATTTGATCCTGATAGTGTAATCAAGCCCCTGCGGGCTAAATGCACCAGAGCTGATATACTTAATGCCCTGATATATCTGAGTCTTACCGATGGCAAGATGCCTCAAAACATAAGCCAGGAGAGCCTTGAGGTTTTGAGCAAGATGGTCACTTATATCAACAAGATGTGCACCCAGGAGATGGGTAAAGATAGTGCTGTCCTTGATGCCTGGGGAATTGTCAAAGAACTGCCAGCAACACTTTCTGCCGAGGAAAGGGGTTTTAGCAAAACGGAAGGCAGGACTGGTGAGGGTGAGCCAGAGGAGGCAGAAGAAACACAAGCTCAGGGGGAAGCTGAGGAAGCAAAGCCAGAAACGAACCTAGATTTAGTGTCAAGGATTGATAAGCTGGTTGATGATAAAACTGAATTACCAGACGATTTAGCCGAAGAGGTGAGTGAGGCGATAATAGAGAAAAGGCATGACCTATCGCAGCTTTTGTCCTATCTGGCTAAAGATAGCCGTTGCACTGTTATCGCCTATACACCACGAGAGGATGCAGAGAGAGCTGCCAAAGCCAGAGCCCAGACAGCCACCGCTGAAGAAAAGCTCAGGCGGATACTACAGGATTACCGCCTGAACAGAACAAAGGATTACCGAGGCTTACTTTCAGGTAGAATATCAGCCAGGAGGCTTCATAGAGTTGCCTATGGAGACCAGAGGGTGTTCCAAAGAAGAGATAGACCAGAGCTGGTAGATATGGCAGTTTGCCTCCTGATGGACTTATCAGGCTCGGTTCGTGTGTATAGAGAGCTGATTGAGCAGATAACGGTAGCCATTTGCGATGCCTTTAAGAAAGAAAGAATGGAGTTTATCGCCTTAGGTTATTCCGCACGTCATAATATTGTCAGTGTCCCACGCCTTTATGATAGAGAGGTAGGGAAGGTTAATCTAGGTTTAGAAAAAGAGTGGTTAATGACACCAAGTTACGAAGGGTTGGCAGCAGCGATTGCCCAGTTGCTGAGGTTGGCTGGTAGAAAACAAAAGATACTATTCCACTTTACTGACGGCGAGCCAAATAACGGTGGAAGACAGGCTATAATAGATTTACTACAGAGGGCTAGGACTAAAGGGATAAAAGATATTCATGTATGCCTAACCAGCTCTAGCTTTACCCCAGAAAAATTCAAGCGTCTATACGGCGAAGACACCTTATTTATAAATGAAATTAACCAATTGCCTGATACTGTGGATAAAGAAATTAGAAAAAGATTGAAGTTATGATTACCTTAGGGGAAGCCGCTTGATGCCAGCCGAACCTAGATATATTTAGCCGCTATCCAGTTCCTCGGCTACCATGCTTACTGCCAGCGGGATTACCTTAGCCACCTCAGGTGTGCATTTTTCGCTAAAGGTAGTTACGTCAGCCACTTCAATAGCTATAATGATTATTTGCTGGGGTAAGACTGCTCCCAATTTCCTGCCCAGCTCAAGAGCAGTAGCCAGATTCATATCATGTGGTGAAGCGGAGTGACGAATGGCACCGAGATTTTCCGCACCCAATCTATATATCTTACCTGCCTCCCCACCCTCCGTCTTAATAGCATCGACAATGATGAGCTTATCATAGCCAGCAATTAAATCGAGCAGACTCAAACCAGAGGCACTGCTTTCCATCAATGTCAGGTTGGGTTTATTAAACCTGGCTTTAAGCTCTTGAACGACACGAAAGCCCACGCTATCATCACTGAGAATCGGGTTTCCTAATCCTAAAACCAGAGTCCTCAACCCAACCTCCGATGAAAAACTGGGCTTTAAAAAAGAACTACTTATGAGATGTACTGGCTAAGCCTATCTAGCTCCTTACCCTCACTATCGTAGATAACAACCTCCAGTGGCATCTGACCCGGTAGTGAGTGGGTGGCACAGGCGATACATGGGTCGTAAGCCCGATATGCCATCTCTACCATATTCAATATCCCTTCAGTGGCTACCTTGCCTGCCTTAATCAATCCCTGGGCTGCTCTCTTGATTGATATACACATCGCCGCATTATTATTTCCGGTAGCTACGATAAGGTTGACCTTTTTAACCATACCGTTGGCATCAGTCTGATAGTGATGGTATAAGGTTCCCCGAGGGGCTTCGACTACGCCTACCCCTTCGGTAGGGGTGGCTGTGGGCAGGGTACGAACATTAGGGTCAGTAATCTCCTTATCCTGACATAGCTCCAGCAATCGTTCCGCGGCATATTGGAGTTCAATTAACCTTGCCCAGTGGTTGGCAAGGGTATGGTGGGCTGGCTTACATCCCAGAGTGGAATACATCTTCTCATACTCTGCCTGCGCCAGTGGGGTAGCCATGCCATCAGCGGCATTAAGTCGAGCCAGCGGGGCTACCCGATATACCCCGCTGTCCACACCATCTACCAACCCCTTCCAACCAATCTTCTTCAAGAAGGGGAACTTGAGATAGGTCCAGGACTCAGTATGCTCAGCAATAATATCCAGATAGTCAGCTACCTTAAACTTAACCAGTTCCTTCCCCTCAGGGTCAACCACCCGAATGTCACCGTCATAGAAATTCACTTTATTATTGGCGTCAACCATACCCATATAGTAGCTGGTCATATAATAAATATCGCCCAGAATAATGTCTACATACTCTTTATTAGACAAGACCACATCATTAAACAGCTTCAGGGAAAACTTGCCAAACTCCACCATATTCTTAGCCTTGTCTTCAAAATCAGCCCGCTCTTCTTCGGTGATTGCCTTACTTACACCTCCGGGTAGGCCACATACCGAGTGAGTGGCTTTACCGCCGATAACTTCCTGAATATGCTGAGCATCAGCGCGGGCCTTGATTACCTGCAGGCCAGTATCAACCCCGACCTTAGCAATCACCCCCAGAATATTTCGCTGCGCCGGGTCGGAGGTAGGTCCAAGCACAAAATCAGGAGCCGCCAGAGCGTAAAAGTGGGCAATATGAGAGTGGCACATATGAGCACAGTAGTATAGTTCCCTAATTTTCTTGGCGACTTGAGGGGGGTCGACATGAAAGACGGCATCTACTGCCTTGGTTGAAGCCATATGATGAGCCGAGGGGCAGACACCACAGATTCTGGGTGTTATTCGGGGTAATTCTTCAACCGGTCTGCCCTCACAAAACTTCTCGAATCCCCGGAGCTCCGGTACACGAAGGTAGGCATTAGCCACATCACCGGCATCATCAAGAAATATATCTATCCGTCCATGTCCCTCCAATCTGGTAAATGGGTCGATAACAATTGTCTTCATAAATCTCCTCCAGGGCTACATTCTCTTTCTCTTAAGCATGGAACTTGACATGCCAAATCTATAAAAGGTGCCTGCTGGGTCAACTACCTCTTCCACCATTTGTTTAATCTCGGCTTCGTCCTTAACATCATAGATGGAGGCAACAGCACTTAGCATCTTAGCCCCCTGGTCTATCACCCCGGGCGGTGGACCGAAGCAACCACGGCAGGGCATATTTGCCTTTATGCACCTTTGACCGCAGCCACCCCTGGTGGCTGGACCCATGCATATTAGCCCCTGCTCCAAGAGGCACTTTTCAGGCTCAGGGATAATCTCATGGGGGCGGTAAATCCTGGTAATCTTCTTCTCCTCCTTTACCCGGTCACACTCATCACATAGTGATTTATCCGAGGCGAATACTGTGCCTGCAGGTGGCAGTTGACCGCTGGCTAGAGCATCTACTATCTTACCAATAATATCTACCGGAGGTGGACAACCAGGAACAAAATACTCTACATCCACTACCTGAGCCAG
>CAZTRJ010000022.1:21355-21995 GCA_964616615.1 uncultured Dehalococcoidales bacterium | reverse complement strand
GATTATCAAGTCCATGTTGCCATACCAAGGATGCTGATATTCCCAAGTTTACCTGCTACCCATAGCAGACAAACTGAAAATCTCGGTTCTGTTTCTCCCGGGTCTGGTAAGCATTTGTGCAGGTCATTGCTTTCTAATAAGTATGGCCCCCAACAGCCAACAAAGAAACCCAGACCCAATTATAAGTAATACCCATCTCGTTGATTCTTGTAGCACATCTAAGGGGATAAAAAGGAACTTTTCCCAACCCGCTAACGTGCCGAGTAGGCCTACCGCTATAAGTATCCCACCAAGTATGAAAAGACAAAGCGCTAAAACTAATTTACCCATATTTACCTCCCTAGTGGGTTTATTAGGTAAAATACGACATAGACCGAAGGACAAGTGTTAAATGATTAGTACTAACTTGTCATCACCTCCACAATAGGATGTAAGTAGTCTAATAAGGAGTAATGAGTATGTCAATAGGCTTTACCCCGAAGTGGTCGGTATTTTCCAAATCATAAAAAGAGGGTATAACTATGCCTAAAAATATGGTGCTAGTAAAGTAGGTAGATGCAAAATTTTGTATTGTAGTGCCTCTGAAACTTGCTTGCTTCTAAACAGCTAGGCATCAATAGGCATTGTGGGTGGAATGAAG
>CAZTRJ010000022.1:0-21345 GCA_964616615.1 uncultured Dehalococcoidales bacterium | reverse complement strand
ATTCTTCGCTACGCTCAGAATGACAAGGGAATTGAATAGGCAAAGTTATTATTACCAATAAGGGATAACTATTTAAGGAACTCAGAAAAATGATTCCTGTCAAGCTAACACTGCATAATTTTATGTGCTGCGATATTAGAAGATATGAAATTTTCTACCACTGAGTTATGGGGTTTGTAACCACACAGCATATGTGTGAGTTCGTGGCATATATTATGGGTAGGGACATTACCCACCTATTTAATATAGCTGAGAATAAATTCTCCGTCCTCTATGGATGTCAAGTAAACCTTATCTAGCCCTTGATGGTCATTTTCACTAAAGGTCACAGCAGACCCTATGCCCGCAGAATAATCCCTAATGGACTCCAATGCCTCAATAAGACCTTCTCTGGTTAGATTTCCACCGCACCGTCTCAACCCCTCAGCTAAAACTTTGGCATTCACAAAACCCTCCAACCCTTCAAAACTCGGCGATTCTCCAGGATAGTACTTTGCAAGATTTTCCACATATTTTTCCACTGAATCAAGTAATTCAGTGTAGTCTAGGGGTGGCACAACCTGACTAACAAATACACTATCAGTATGACCTTCAAGCTCCTTGACAAGTTCTTCGGGCCCAACAAAAGAAACACTGTAGAAAATCATCTCAGGTTCTTTATCTTTGACGAGTGTGACAAATTCGGCGGTGGGGCTGTATGTTCCAACCATTACCACCATCTCCGCCTCTGATTCAGTAATTGCTGCAACCGCCTCCTCAACGTTCATTGTGCCCCTAGTGTAGGAACCCAGGGCAACTGGTTCTAGTCCGCGTTCTTCAAGAGCGATTTCTGTTCCTTGAAGACCATCCATGCCATAATCATCTGCCTGATAAAAAACAGCCACTTTATTTAGTCCAAGCTTATCTACAAAATATTTCATCGCATGTTCAATTTCCTGGTAATAAGAGGCTCTGATGTTAAAGATGTATTTGTTAACTGGCTCTCGGAGGACATTGGCACCTGTGAATAAGCCAATCAGAGGAACCTCTGCTTCTTCCACAATTGGAATGACCATAACGGCTGTTGGCGTGCCGACATAATTAAAAAGGGCAAAAACATTGTCTTCGTTGATTAGTTTTTGGGTATTTTCAACAGCCTGTGGAGGGTCGTACTGGTCATCATAGCTTATAACCCTTATTGTCCTGCCATAAATGCCGCCCTCTTCATTAACTTGGTTTATGCAAGTCATTGCACCGTGAATGTAATTTGTGCCCAATTGACCGGCATGGCCGCTTAATGCCGAAGAGGAACCAATAAGAATTTCGGTATTAGTTACGCCTGGCGTGGTAATTATTTGAGGAGACGATCCCAGGTAAACTCCGGAACCCACCAGAACCCAGGTGTCCCCAATATTCGCCTTCGTAACAAAGGAGGATTTCTTTGAGGACTCGGTCTCTCCCGATTTAGGCCACATGTAGTCTACCCATCCCGAGTCTTGCGTTCTGAGTAGGTCAAACATAGATTGTATTAGATATTTGCCTTCTGTGTCCTTCAAGTCCATGACGTTTGTGCCTTCAAGATGACGAAAGGTGGGATTCACCAGCTCGATCCCATCCTGGTTAATGACAAACACATACACATCCTGGAATATAAACTCGCTAGCCGGGTTCCTGAGTTCACTGAACGCATCCGTCCCTTCGCTTTCGATAAGCCGCACAGCCTCTTGGACCCCGTCCACGATGAATGCCCTTTCTATGCTCATGTTATAGACACCGCTGCCAATGATATAACTCTTGCCAGAAGTAGCGGTTACTAGCTTGACGAATGTGGTTTTCCATGTCGGGAAGATATCTCCCGGTTTTGGCCAGAGATAGTGGCTCCATCCTTCGGTCTCGTCTTCATCGCTGCTTACTTCGTCAATGAACCATTGGATGATGGGTTTGCCATTGACATCTTTGAGCTCCAGCTGGTTCTTGCCTTCCAGTTCGGGATCAGGATGAACAAGCATATTCCCTTCGGTGTCCACAACAAAGATGTAGGTCTCTCCCTGCCACCACTTGCTCCCCTCGGTCTTGAATTCAGAGAAGGCCTCTTCGCCATTTTCCTCTACAAGAGCGGCAGCTTCCCTAACCAGGGTAACAAGATTCTCAGTGTCTTGGTACTGGTAATCTGATTGCTGTCCGTAGCATCCTCCAGCAAGCAGGGACAGTAGTACTGCGATTGTGATTCCAATGAAAGTGGTTCTTTTCATGTCATATTCCTTCCTCGCTCACAATATTACACACCAAGAGAAATCATAATCGGAGTTTCCCATTTCAACTCTTGACAAGGCTGTATCCGGCTCTTTCTAAACCCTGTCCTTGCAATAATAGAATTCATGAGTACCATTGTCAACTTACTTGTGTGCGGTGTCCCGATGACCTGCCCCACAAAGAACACATCTCCGTATCCTGGAGGGGGATTAAGGGGGGTGAGGTAGATAAATAATCCCCCAGTTATGCTAAAATGAGTAAAACGGAGTTTCATAAATGATTCCTGTCAAGCTAACACTGCATAATTTTATGTGCTACCGGGATAATGTGCCGCCACTTTTCTTTGATGGTATCCACACCGCCTGTATCAGTGGCGATAACGGCAACGGTAAGTCGGCTCTGATTGATGCTATGACCTGGGCACTATGGGGACGAAGCAGAGCTAAAAGCGACGACGACCTCGTTTATTCAAGCCAGTATGTTACTGATATGGAGGTGGAGTTTGACTTTACCATAGGCGGCCAGCTATATCGCATCATACGCAAGCATTCCAAGCCCAAACAACGAGGGCGCTCAGGACGAACTATCCTTGAATTTCAGGTAGCTAGCGGGGATGGCTTCAGGTCAATTACGGGTAATAGTATAGCTCAAACACAGCAGGAAATTACCAGCATCCTGCATATGGATTATTCCACTTTCATCAACAGTGCCTTCCTGATGCAGGGTCACGCCGACGAGTTCACCATCAAGCGACCGGTGGAGCGCAAGCAAGTTCTGGCTGATATTCTGGGGCTTTCCTTCTATGATGAACTTGAGGAGCAAGCCAGAGACAGGGCAAAGGAGGAGGAAACGGAAAAGGCTCTGGCTGAGAACGCCATTAAAGACATCGGTGATGAATTAGAGCAAAAGCCAGCCTACCAGGCTGAGTTGGAATCAGCCCAGAGTGAACTCCACCATACCGAAGAAATAACCAAAAAGCAAGAATCCAGGATGAATGAACTGCGACAGGAAAAGGAGTCTCTGGAAAACAAGAAGTGGCAACTAACTGAGCTGGAGAAACACATAACAGAGACGGGAAGAGACCGGGAGCGCTGGGAGGACCAGGTTAACCAGCATAGGTTAAGGCTCAAGGAGTATGAAGAGCTAATAGCCCAGCGTTCCTCTATAGAAGAAGGCTATGCTCAGCTTGCCCAAGCCAGGAAATTAAATGATGAACTCGACCAGAGGTTCAGGCTGGTGACAAGTCTCAACGAACGAAAGCACCAGTTGGAAATAACTATTATGCAGGCTGGGGAAGCCTTAATCACTGAGCATGCCATAGTTCAAAACCAAATCAAGGAACTGGAAGATAGCTCACAAAAACTACCCCAGCTTAAAAGTGAGTTACAGCAGCTCCAGGCCCAGTTGAGTCGCTTGGCGGAACAGGAAGAAACCCTACACCAGAAAAGACAAACCAGCCAGGAACTAATGACCCAAATCCACTACCTGGAATCCAGTAAAACCCGGCTGGAGCAGGAAATAGCCGAGATACAGGAAAAGCTCAACCTGTTACTGACCGAGAGTGGTGCCAGATGCCCGCTATGTGAGACCGAGTTGGGTACAGAAGGTCTGAAGCTTATTCAGACGAAATATACCGCCGATAAGCAAACCAAGTCTGATTCTCTAGAATCAAACCAGACGGAGCTGGCTCATCAGAAAATAGAGCTGGAGTCGGTAGAAAATGAAATATCCCAACTGGAAGCAAATTTAAACCAGGATAAAGCTTCCGTCCAGGGTAAAGCCAGCATCCTCAGCCAATCAATTTTTGAAGCTGAAGAGGCGGGTAACAAGCTAAATGAGGAGAGAACAAGACTGGCTGAAATTGAACAGCACCTGGCGAGCAAGGATTTTGCTCCCAGTGAACAACAGACTCTTCACCGGCTTGAGGACGAATTAGCCAAACTGGACTACAATCCCCAGCAGCACCAACAGGTGCGCCAGCGCCTGATTGACCTGGAGCAGTATGAAGCTCCCAAGCAAAAGCTGGAAGAGGCCGATAGGCTCATCAATCAAGAAAAAGAGGCTTTATCCCGTGCCGAGGAGGCCAGTCAAGAACGGTGCCACCGCCTGGAGGTTGATAATCAAAAAAGGCAGGAGCTAACTCTAGAACTTAATCTACTGCCCCAGCTGGTCAACGATTTAACCCAGGCTGAAATTGAATACCAAACACTAGCTACCCAACAAAAGCAAGCCGAGGAGATAATGTGGAATGTGAAAGCCAAGCTTGAGCGCTGCTCCGAGCTGGAGATAAAAAAGAAGGAAAAGGAAGGGCTGCTGGCTCAAGCTTCAAAGCAGGAGAAAATCTATAGAGACCTGGCTCAAGCCTTTGGCAAGAAGGGGATACAGGCTCTGCTTATTGAAATGGCACTTCCTGAAATTGAAACCGAAGCCAATAAATTGCTGGGACGCATGACCGATAACAGGATGCATGTCAAGATTGAAACTCAGCGGGAAACAAAGAAGGGGGATTTACTGGAAACCCTGGATATCAATATTTCTGACGAACTGGGAATGCGAAATTATGAAATGTTTAGCGGTGGTGAAGCCTTCAGGATTAACTTTGCCATTCGTATTGCCCTGTCCAAACTACTAGCCAGGCGAGCCGGAGCACCACTGCCCACTCTGGTCATTGACGAGGGCTTTGGCACTCAGGATACTGGCGGCATAGAAAAAATTAAAGAAGCAATAAACTCTATTCAGGACGACTTTGACAAGATACTGGTTATCACTCATGTTGAGGAACTCAGGGATGCCTTCCCCGCCAGGATTGATGTTATTAAAACCGCCGAAGGCTCAACGCTTGAGGTGAGCTAGAGATTGTTTATCAATCTATTTTTTCCCACCCGCCCGCCCTTCAAGGCTGATGAGTGAAGCGCTTATGGGAGGGTGGGTAGGAGAAGCAGGTGTTACTAAATAAGCTCTGAGCTAATTTATAGACCGAGGTTGGCGGCGATTCCCTGCATCGCCTCCAGCCCCAACTGGAGAAAATCATCAAGCTCAATACCGATTTCAGTGCACTGGGAGATTTGCTCTCTATTTGCCCCGGCGGCAAAGCTCTTCTCTTTAAACTTCTTCTTCAGCGACTTAGCCTCAACCCCAGCTAATTTCTTGTCGGGGCGAACCAGGGCAGCAGCAATGATTAAGCCAGTGAGCGGGTCAGCACAAAATAGAGCCTTATCAAGCCTTGTCTCCAGAGGGATACCATGCGCCGCATTATGGCACAGGATGGCGTGAGCCATAGCCTCACTAGCCCCCATCTCCCGCACTAGGTCAGCCCCCAGCTTACTGTGAGTAGCCATATCCCCCTCGCTGAGCTCCATATCTATATCATGCAGTAGCCCGGTAAGCCCCCACTCCTCCTCATCCTCGCCAAAGCGTCGGGCTAAAGCCCGCATTATAGCCTCGGTAGCCAGCATATGCTTTATCAGGTTCTCATTCTCTACATTAGCTTTAACAGAATTAAGTGCTTCTTTCCGGGTCATTTTCCCCTCCTTCACTAGCACGCGGTTTTAACAGCAACGCCAGTATAATACCTAAAATACCAACCGCAACGCAAACCAGGAACGCTAACTGGTAGCTACTAGTTACATCAAATATGCGACCAGATGCGAGGGGACCAAAGGCACCCCCCATGGTATAGGCAAAGCCACCAATCCCCATAATGGCACCAATTGAACTCAGCCCAAATAGCTCAGCTGCCATTAGTGGCCCTATCGGTATAAAACCTCCATAGGCAAGGCCAAAGATGGCGGCAAACAGGTAAAGCATCCACAACTCTTTAGCTGCGAGCAACCAGACTAAGGCGACTACCATCAGAGTATAAGCAAAGATAAGAGTCAGCTTAGTCCCCATCTTATCAGCAGCACCACCTAATACAATCCTGCCTGCGATACTAGCTCCACCGATAATAGCTAGAATATTGGCGGCACTAGCTGCCGAGATTCCTAACTCAGTGGCATGTGGAGCAATATACACTAAGATAGTGTACTCACAAAAAGCAAAACAGAGAAGTATGGCACAAAGCAACCAGAATTGCCGGCTATGAATTGCCTCTTGAAAAGAACCCCCGGTGGCTTCCAGGCTTGGACCCGGTTCGTTCACCTCATTCTCACCATATGGTAACTGCCCTATCTGCCCCGGGTGGTGTCTTAGAAATTGGGCGGCCAAAATAATGAGCGTTAAAGCTATGATACCTACAATAATATAGGAGGTATGCCAATCATAGATAGAGATGAGCCAGCTAGCTACCGGAGGCATAATCATCGTGCCTACACCTATGCCCGAAACAGTAATACCTGACATTATTCCTCTCCTCTTGACAAACCACCGGGGTATCGTAGCCATCAACGGGATAAAACTAGCACTCATACCAATGCCTATTATCACTCCATAGAACAGATATAGCTGCCAGATAGTAGTAATCTGGGACATCAGTAAATAACCTGAACCTAGAAATAAGCCACACCCGGTTATAACCAGCCTCGGGCCAAACCTATCGGTTAGCCTCCCCATGGCAATAGCAGACAGGCTGTTCACTAACATTGCCAGGGTGAAGGCTCCCGAGGTTGCTGCCGTCGTCCAGCCAAACTCGGTTAACATTGGCTTGAAAAAGACACCAAAGGTGTAGTATGTCCCCCAAATTACCACCATAATAAAGAAGGCAGCTAAAACTACAAACCAACCGTAAAAAATTCTGGGCTTTTTAGTTTCAGTTAAAGGCAAATCGTCACCCTTAAACAAAATACTCCCCCCACTACTCCACATATTCACCGAAAGATTAAAAAGGGATAACTATATATCCTCCGTCAAACGCTACCGTGGAATCGGAAATGGTATCAACCGAAACGAAGTCAACCAGTCAAAGCAGGCTCGATGTCTTTACCCTTATCCAGTACCCTGCCTAAATACTGACCGGTGGCTGAAGACTCTTCCTGAGCTATTTCCTCAGGGGTTCCGGTGGCAACAATATAACCACCCTGGTCACCGGCACCAGGTCCAAGGTCAATGATATAATCGGCATTCTTAATCACATCCAGGTGATGCTCAATGACAACTACCGTATTACCTCCATCAACCAGACGCTGTAGCACCCGCAGCAGAGCAGCCACATCATCAAAGGCGAGACCGGTGGTGGGTTCATCAAGAATATAAAGCGTCCTGCCTGTCGACCGCCGTGACAGCTCGGTGGCAAGCTTCACCCGTTGCGCCTCACCGCCGGAGAGGGTAGGTGCGGGCTGACCGAGACGAATATAGCCCAGCCCAACATCCCACAAGGTCTCCAGTTTACCCCTTATCCTGGGGAAGTGCTCAAAGAAAGACAGGGCTTGCTCCACAGTCATATCCAATACCTCGGCTATGTTCTTGCCCTTAAACCTAATCTCCAGAGCCTCGCGGTTATAGCGCTTTCCCTGGCACACCTCACAGGGAACGGTCACGTCAGGCAAAAACTGCATCTCAATCTGGATAAACCCCTCGCCGCGACAGGCTTCACATCGTCCACCCTTGACATTAAACGAGAATCGACCCGGGGCGTAGCCTCTCATCCGAGCCTCGGGAGCCGTGGCAAAAAGCTCACGAATAGGGGTAAAGGTTCCGGTGTAGGTAGCGGGATTACTACGAGGAGTGCGCCCAATCGGAGACTGGTCAATATTGACTACCTTATCAATATGCTCCGCGCCAATGATACCATCACAGTCGCCTGCCCTCTCCCGTGACCGATAGAAGAGCTGAGCCAGCTTCCGATACATAATTTCATCAATAATGGTGCTCTTACCACTGCCCGAAACCCCGGTGATACAAACAAACTTGCTCAGAGGGATATGAACATCTATATCCTTCAGGTTATTCTGCCTCGCCCCCTTTATTACTACCTCCTCGCCTGAGCCAGGGCGACGCTGGTTTGGTAATGGAATCTGTTTCGCCCGGCAAAGGTACTGACCGGTTATTGACTCTTTGCAATTCATAATATCAGCCAGAGTCCCGGTGGCTACAATCCAGCCCCCGTGCTCCCCGGCTCCAGGTCCCATATCAATAATATGGTCGGCAGCCCGCATCATAGCCTCATCATGCTCCACAACCAGTATCGTATTACCCAGGTCCCTCAGCCTCTTCAGCGTCTCAATCAAACGAAAGTCATCGGCGGGGTGCAGACCTACTGTCGGCTCATCACAAATATAAAGCACCCCCATCAGCCCGCTGCCAATCTGAGTGGCGAGGCGAATTCGCTGTGCCTCACCGCCAGAAAGGGTAGCCGAGGCACGGTCAAGGGTCAGATAATCCAGACCTACATCCTTGAGGAAGCCGAGGCGGGCTTGAATTTCCTTGAGAATCTGGTGGGCTATCATCTGCTCCCGCTCACTGAGTATACTATCGCCAATGGCAGCCACCCACTCCAGCGCCTGAGTAACTGACATTGAGCTAACCTCAACAATATTCTTACTGCCAATGGTTATGGCTAAAGACTCTGGTTTAAGCCGCTTACCCTCACAGACCGGGCACGGACGGGAGACCATATAGCGCTCAATCTCAGCCCGAGAGTGCTCGGACTCGGTGTCCCAGTATAGTCGCTCCATGCGGGGAATCACCCCTTCGTAACCAGTAAAATATTCCCTGACCCGACCGTAACGATTTCGGTACTTTACCAGCTCTCCCCCCTCCCCATAGAGGATAAGTTTAAGGTAGCGCTCACCTAGCTCCTTGACCGGGGTATGAAGAGAGAAACCGTAGCGTCGGGCTAAAGACTCAAACTGGTCAAAATACCAGGTTGAGTAGGCGCACCACCCGGGACGAATTGCCCCCTGAGCTATGGAGAGTTCCTTATTAGGGATGACCGTCTCCGGGTCTATCTCCAGCTTAACCCCTAACCCGGTGCAGGCAGGACAGGCACCGTGGGGGCTATTGAAGCTGAAGGTTCGGGGAGCAACCTCACCCAGGCTAATCCCGCAGTGCACGCAGGCAAAGTGCTCCGAGAACAGCAGTTCTTCACCATCAACAATAGATACCAGCACCACCCCTGCCCCCAGCTTGAGAGCGGTCTCCACTGAATCGGCAATGCGGCTCCGGCTTTCACTTTGCCCGATTACCAGTCTATCTACCACTACTTCAATAGAGTGCTTCTTATATTTGTCAAGTTGAATCTCCTCAGACAGGTCACAGGTATGGCCGTCAACCCGAACCCGGACATAGCCTGCCTTACGCAGGTCATCAAACACCGCCTGATACTCGCCCTTGCGGTCTCTAATCAGTGGTGCCAGAACCATGATACGACTATTCTCGGGGAGGGCTTGAATGGCATCAACAATCTGCTGCACTGTCTGCATGGCAATCTCTCGTCCGCACTTGGGGCAATGGGGGTGACCAACCCGGGCAAAAAGTAGCCTCAGGTAATCATAAATCTCGGTTACTGTGCCCACGGTGGAGCGTGGATTGCGGCTCGGACCCTTCTGGTCAATGGAAATGGCCGGACTCAAGCCCTCAATATAGTCCACTTCGGGCTTTTCCATCCTGCCCAGAAACTGGCGAGCATAGGCCGATAGAGATTCCACATATCGGCGCTGCCCCTCAGCATAGATGGTATCAAATGCCAGTGAACTCTTACCCGAGCCAGAGACACCGGTAATAACCACCAGCTTATCGCGGGGGATAACCACATCAATATTCTTGAGGTTATGCTCACCAGCCCCTTTGACCACTATGGCATCTAATGGCATACATTCCTCCGCATTCCAGATTTATTGTAGCACTACACCCAAAGCACACTCAAGAGCACAACCAAACTGGGGTATTGACAAAAGTCTCAAAGGGGGGCTAAACTCAAATCCCAGCATGTGAAGCGGGAACAGTAGGACTATCAGGGGGTAGGGCACAGCCGAAAGGAGGTGTATTGATGCCTGTTTATGTAACACTAGTTAAATTGGGACCAGGAGGAGCAAAAAGTTTGGCTGACCTTGATAAGTCGTATGAGGAAGGAATGAAGATGTCCCAGCAGATGGGAATTAAGCCCATTGCCGCATACGGCCTGTTGGGGCCCTACGACATGATGTTCATATACGAGGCGGCAGACGAGAAAGCCGCCACGAGTAGTAGCCTGGCTCAATCAGCAAAGTGGGGTGGGCAAATGGAGACCTGGACGGCAATTCCAATGGAGGAGTTTACCAAGCTCACCGCAAGACTTAAGGGTTAAATCTGTGACTGCGTATGCTGCTGTGCCCTACTCCCTCGGAGGACCGGGGTCCTGAAGTTAAATGCTGATTGAACACTAGGGTTAAACTCAAATTCCACTATGTGGAATAACCTTAAGAATATCAATTATTCAGGTGGGTAAGCAAGAAATGTCGCCGGACAAGTCAGACTATGATGTAGTCATTGTTGGTGGTGGACCGGGAGGGTCTACCGCAGGCTATCTGTTGAGCAAGTTTGGATTTCGGGTGTTGATTATAGATAAGGAGAACTTCCCCCGCCCCAAGCTTTGTGGAGGCTTATTAACCGATAAGACCTTTAGACTTTTGAACCGGGTCTTCGGTGAAACCGAATCCTCTCTCACTGACAAACATATACTGAATTTCAGGGCAGACCATTATGAGGTTTTCTACAAAGACAAGCCGATGGTAAACAAGCACTCGGACATCCCCTTTCTCTTTACCGACAGAAGAACTTATGACTCTTTTCTTCTGGAGAAAGCGAGAGAGGCCGGAGCCGAGATAATTGAAGGCGAAAAGGTCCAATCCGTTGACTTCTCAACCACGGAAGTGGTTACATCCACCGGGAAAAGGTTCAGTTCAAGGTTTATTGTAGGTGCCGATGGGGTCAATAGCGTTATAAGAAAAGAACTTTTCTCAGCAGGTAGAGTTGATACGCGTGAGTGGGGGCGCAATTTGGCTACCGGGCTGGAGGTATTTGTTAATCGGGATGAAACGACCAAAGCGGTAGACCATCCCATAGTCTTTTTTGGTTTTGTAAGATGGGGATACTCCTGGGTATTTCCCAATAAGGATGTGATAGTGGTGGGCTCGGGCGGTCTCAACACAGCCAACAGAAGCGACCTCCTGAAGTCGTTTCATGACTTCCTGTCATTCTTGAACCTCAATGAAGGAAGAGTATCAAGAATCGCGGGACATCCGGTTCCTTATGGCAATTTCCTCAGCAAGCCTGTTTCTGATAGCTTCCTTCTGGTTGGAGATGCCGCAGGGTTTGCCGACCCTGTTACCGGCGAAGGGATATTTTACGCTCAAAGAAGCGCCGAACTTGCGGCATGGGCAATACATGAATGTGCCCATAATAACCGAAACCTGGAAACATCCTATCTACACTTACTGCACCGGCATATATATCCCGAACTCGTTTATGCTAAAAAGGCAAGATTGCCTATTTTCACCTTTCTTGAGAGATTTGGCTACTATCCCGTAAAGATGTTGTTGGACATAATGGATAAGCAAGCCATTGAGTTAGTCCACGGGCTCAGAACCTATAAAGGATTTCAGAAACAAGGTGAAGTAGATGAAACAATATCATTCTAGCAAAATCTGGATAAGCCAAATATTAGAATCAAGATTCCCTTTTCGCATTCATAATCCCATCCTGGCCAGCATCATCAAGATTGGCACCATACCCAATTTAATCTTTATTATCTTCTGTGCTCTAAGATACCAATATATGACCCCGACATTCCTCATCGCCTATATACTGGGAATGATTTGGCTCAACCTCGGCCCTTTCTTAATCTGGCACTATGACCAGCGGCTACAGCCTGATTTCTTCAATAAGGTTTCAGCCATAGTGACCGACCAGGAGAGATTGAATGCCCTGGCAACAAAATACGGCAACTTGTTCCGAAAGAGATTCTGGGTACTCACCGCGCCCTGGACTTTGATAATTACCGGTGTATGGGCAACCAGTATCAGCGGGCTGGCATTGGAAGGTGGTATATTCGGACTGGGTGATGTCTTCTACTGGATATGGTTTGTCATCATATTCATTACGGCTATAGTATCAAGTATAGGTTTCTGGGGTGTCCTGGTCACCATACTGGCTATACATGCCGTTTCCAAGGAAAAAAGCCTGCGCCTTGACCCTCTTCATCCCGACAAGATGGGCGGATTGAGCACTGTCGGCTATTACGCCATAGGGACCACCCTTCTGTTCTCCTCGGGCTCATTATATCTGCCGTTAGGCTTTCAACTCGCTTCTGGCAGTGAACGAGCGACATCCTTTATTTATCTGGCGGCGTTGCTTTTCTCTGCTTTCATACTGCTTTCCTTCCTGGGACCAACGCTCGTCATCCACCAGAGGGCTAAATCAATAAGGAATGCTGTCCTGGGTGAGCTAAGAGAGCAATATACTGAACAGAGCCACACGCTTGATATCAATGATGAGAATCCTGCGGCGGCAACCATATGCTATCTCAAATTAAGCCATCTACGGAGTGAGTATCTGGATTATCAAAATGTCAAGCTATATCCCTTTGAGGTTGGAATCCTGGTAAAACTTATTACTTCGGTGGTGTTCCCATTGATATTCTTGCTCATTAAACAGGGATACATCTCTCTGGATTTCCTCAGTTTTTGACTTGTTATAACCACATTCCACCTTCCACAGGTTTATGGTATAGTATAAGCTGAATTATGTTAGCCAAGGTAATAAGCTGTGCTATTGTCG
This sequence comes from uncultured Dehalococcoidales bacterium, assembly GCA_964616615.1. Lineage (GTDB taxonomy): Bacteria > Chloroflexota > Dehalococcoidia > Dehalococcoidales > DAOVUZ01 > DAOVUZ01. Next base: position 8,421 of record CAZTRJ010000022.1, on the reverse strand, counting down.
GGCTGGAAGGGGCTATCGTCGAGGTTGAGGTAGATATTTCCCCTGGTTTACCCTCATTTACCATTGTCGGCTTGCCTGATACTGCTGTCCAGGAAGCCAGGGAGCGAGTAAGAGCCGCTATCCGGAACTCCGGCTGCACCTTCCCCATGAAGCGCATTGTCGTTAATCTTGCCCCTGCCGACCTCAAGAAAGCAGGTCCGGCTTATGATTTACCCATTGCCGTTGGCATCCTGCTCAGCTCAGAGCAGGTATATGCCGATGTTTCCCAGATAATTCTCCTCGGTGAGCTATCCCTGGACGGTAGCCTGCGCCATACCAATGGCATCCTGCCTATGGTTGCCCTGGCTCACCAGGAAGGGCTGGCGACGATTATTGTCCCCGAGTCCGATGCCAAAGAGGCATCCTTAATCGAAGGCACTAAAATCACCCCTGTCACCTCACTATCTCAGTTGGTTAGCTACTTTCGAGGAGAAATATCACTTCCAGAGTATAAGCCTGACGAGGTTCTGGAATACACCCCGCCTGCCTACTGGACTACCGACTTGGCTTACATTAAAGGGCAGGAGCATGTCAAGCGAGCCTTAGAGGTAGCCGCCGCTGGCGGGCATAATGTGGTAATGTGTGGTCCCCCGGGAAGCGGTAAAACACTACTGGCTCGTTCCCTTCCGTCAATACTGCCACCAATGACCACCGAGGAAGCCCTGGAGGTTACCAAGATTTACAGTGTTAGCGGTCTTCTGCCGTCAGATACCCCTCTCATCCGGCACCGCCCCTTCCGCTCCCCCCACTACACCATCTCCAACGCTGGTCTGGTAGGTGGCGGACACTGGCCCAAGCCGGGGGAAATCAGTCTCAGCCATCGGGGGGTTCTATTCCTTGATGAGCTTCCTGAATTTGGACATACCCTGCTTGAAGTATTGCGCCAGCCTCTGGAGGACAAGCTAATCACCATCAGCCGGGCGCAGGGGAGTGTAACCTTTCCGGCTAACTTTATGCTGGTGGGAGCGATGAACCCCTGTCCCTGCGGCTACTATGGTGACCCCTTCCGGCAATGCACCTGCCCCCTCAGCCTGGTTTCCCGGTATCAGAAGCGCATCAGTGGACCGTTCATTGACCGGGTTGATATATTTGTCGAAGTGCCCCACATTGATTACGAAAAGCTAACCGACGACAGGTTAGGGGAAAAATCGGATAAAGTCCAGAGCAGGGTTGAGGCTGCCCGCTCCGTTCAGCGGGCACGCTTCCATGGAACCAAACTGGCCAGCAACGCTGAAATGACGCCAACTGAGGTCAGGGAGTTCTGCCAGGTAGAAGAGTCAGCCCAGAGCCTGCTCAAGGCGGCGATGAAACAGCTTTATCTCTCCGCCCGAGCCTTCCACCGCATCCTTAAAATAGCCCGCACCATCGCCGACCTGGAAAATGGTGATATAATCAAAGCCCATCATGTGGCTGAAGCCATCCAGTATCGACCAAGGCGGATGGTGTAAACTATACTAGGGATTTGGAGGGGGAAGTAATAGGGGGAATGAGTAAATACGATAGTTTGAAATACTGGGCAGGAGTAAAAGCACGAACGTCACATCGCTGCGAGAAATGTGGTAGCTTAATCGCCCCAGGGGAAGTTTATTACTCAGAAAAACTGGATGGATTTGTGCACGCACCGCATGTTAAACTTAGAAAACTATGCCAACAGTGCTATGACAAATCAGAGCAGGGGTATAGTAAATAGCCCAGCTAGGCGGATTTGGAGGGGGCAAGTAACAAAAGGGGAGGTAACTATGCACGAGGTAACTATCCAAGATGAAAGTGGAACCGCAGGCTTGCTTAGAATAACCTACGACGGAATCCGTGGCGAAGGAAGGATTCAGCCCACTATTGTAGTTGTAGCTAAGATGGCGACATTGGTTAAAGAAGACACGATAAGACCCTTTCAGATGGCGACTAAGCTCCAACTAGAAGGAGAAACTGTTGGGCATGGCAGTCTAAGGGGTGTTGGCAAGCTAATAAATGTGTATTCAGGTCAAGCAGAATTTGAGTTACTCACTAGCCAGGAGGCTCTGAACTTCGTTAATGAAAGGTTTCGACAAGACTACTTGAGTTTCGCACTGGTTTTCGATTGTCTGGTAAATTTCACCAGAGAAGGTCAACCTACTAGGATTATCAAGCCCCAACCTACCGCGTTGGGATTTCAGATTTCGAGGCTCGATTGGCTAAAGCGAGTATTAGAGCCCATGAAATATGCAGACTTTGCTTTATTAGAACTCCCCATCCCCGACATACCAGACAGAGAGCAATGGAAGAAGGCATTGCAGCATATTGAAGAAGCAGAGAAGCAATATAGGAGTGGGAATGACCCTGGAGTATTCTCTCGTTGCTACGCCGTTTATGAGGCAATCAAACCTATAGATAGGCTTCTTGCTTCGCTGGAAAGTGAAGACAAACGAAATGCTATTGACTCGATGTTAGGTGATATGCGCCGATTTTTTAACAAAGGGAGACATGTCGAGAAAAGAGGTGCTGGTGCTGGCGAATTTCCAGTTGACCATCGGGATGCCGAGTTTGCGCTTTGTGTCGTAAAGTCATCTATAGCTTATTTGGCAAAGTTGGTTCATAAAGAGGAAATTTAGTCGTGTAGACCGATTGCCAGAGTGTAATCTACGGAGGAAAGCAAATGGTAGAAGCAATAGCGACCAAAACTGTTGAGCCGATACGGAACTAGAGGAGGATAATAAGCCTTTAACCCCAAAGCCAGAAGCTACCACCCACAACGAGCAAAATCAAGCCGATAATAAAGGCTATCCAGCCCCCTGTCTTCAGTGTCCCACTCGCAAGGTGGGGTGGCCAATGCTCCAGATATTCCTTGACATCAGCACGACCGGAAATGGAATCGTAGTATCCCCTCGATTCAATGTGGCCCCAGATAATGGCGACTAAACCAAGAAAGATAAGCACACCACCTATGACCATCAGCACCAAGTAATCTGAATGTGGCATGTTAAAGCCCCTCCCTATAGGAGGAATATCATTGGTAATAACTATAGTGCTTTTCGGCGCCGTTTGCAACCACTATTATGTAATCTCAGCAGTAGCCCCCGCCGCTTCCAGCTTTTGTTTCATAGCCGCTGCCTCATCCTTAGTAACCCCCTCCCTCACTGGCTTGGGAGCAGCCTCCACCAGGTCCTTAGACTCTTTCAGTCCCAGGGTAGTCAACTCACGCACTGCCTTAATCACATTAATCTTATTAGCTCCTATCTCCTTGAGAACTACGCTAAACTCCGTCTTCTCCTCAGCCGCCGGAGCCTCAGCCTTGACCTCAGCCGACACTGCGGTCGTGGCTGCCATCGGCACCGCAGCGCTAACTCCAAACTCAGCCTCCAGAGCTTTTACCAACTGTGATAGTTCAAGCACCGTCATATTTTTTATAGTAGCCATTATATCCTCAATGGCGGCTGATTTCTTCTCTCCCTTTACTGCCACGGGAGCTTTCTGCTTGCTAACGGTGCTTTTCACTGCCTTTGGCTTCTCTGCCGCTGGTGGCTTCTGTTCAGCCTCTCCCTTCGGCTCTTCTGCCTTTGCCTCTTCTACCTTTGTCTCTTCTGCCTTCGGCTCTTCCACCTTCACCTCCTCTGTTTTCGTCTCCTCTACCTTGTTACCAGTGTCTTGTGTTGCTTCTGGTTCGTTTTCCGACATCCTATTCTTCCTCCAGTTGTTGAATTCTAGCCTGTAGCATCCCGATTAACCCCTGTATCGGGGTGGTAAGATAACCAAGTAAAGCCAAGACGGGAATTTGCATCCCACCCATAACCTTGGCTAGTAATACCTCTCTTGATGGCAATGCCGAAAGGGTCATTACATCTTCCACAGTAAGCAGGCTATCACCTAAAAAGCCCCCCTTAACACTTAGGCTTGTTTTTGAGGTGCCAATGTAATCAGCCAGAACCCTAGCCGGCTCAGTTATATCACCATAGCCCAGAGCAACAGCTACCGGACCCATGAAGAGGCTAGCCAGTTCATCCTTGCCTGCCCTTTCCGCAGCAAACCGGGCTAAGGTATTCTTCACCACTTGATACTCAATACCAGACTCCTTTAATCTATAACGCAAATCAGTTATCTCAGGGACCGATAGCCCCCGGTAGTCAGTCAGAATACCAACGCTACATTTAGAGAAAACCTCTTGTAGCCTATCAATAATTTGCACCTTCTTTTCTCTAGGCATGTTTCATTACCTCCTAAAAACCTTACCCCCTTGTTCCCCCTCTCCTAAAGGAGAGGGGGAGGTGGAGGTTTTGAAGGGGCGAAGCCCCTTCAACCTGTTGCTAATAATCAATCTGCTGTTAACAATCAACCTGTTGCTGACTACCCCAGTCAAAAAACACAATGTCATCTGTCTGTCCTTCAATCTGCTGTTGACAATCAATCTGTTGCTAAACCCATATGTTTACAGCCGATAGATACCAGTCAATCTCCCTTCAACCTGTTGCTAGTAATCAGCCTCACGCTGGGCATTAAAACAATAAGTCCTTGTGCCTACCACACAAGGACCTAGCGAAGTCCTATTTCTCCTCGGCAGGCACATTAATTTAAGCCTAAATCGGCACCCACTGTCTCAGGACAATACTGAACCCAGTCCAGAACTTGTTAATTATAACCGAGCAAAGTTATAGATTTCTTGTTATTATTATATGTTATTTCACAGTATTAACTGGAACTTAACGATAGAGTTGTTTTCAGGTCAAGCTTTATACCGGGACCCATAGTAGTGGTTAGAAAGGCAGTCCTGACATACTGACCCTTGGTACCACTAGGTTTAGCCTTCACCACCGCCTCTACCACCGCTGTCAGGTTATCCATCAACTTATCGCTGTCAAAACTAACCTTACCCAGGGGGACATGGATAATAGCCGTTCTGTCCAGCCTAAATTCCACCCGACCTTTACGGGCATCATCTATTACCTTGGGTAAGTCAGCGGCAGCTACCACCGTCCCCGATTTAGGGTTAGGCATCAACCCCCTCTTCCCCAAAATTTTCCCCAGCTTACCTACCTTACCCATCAGGTCAGGGGTAGCAATGGCAGTATCAAAATCTAACCAACCATCTTCAATCTTCTTAATTAACTCGTCACCACCAACAAAATCAGCCCCGGCGGAAGTAGCAATTCTCTCTGCCTCACCCTGGGCAAAAACTAAAACCCTTACCTGCTTCCCCAGCCCGTGAGGGAGCAGAGCGACATCACGCACCTGCTGACTAGCATTGCGAGGGTCAACACCCATTCGGAGGTGAAGCTCAACCGCCTCGTCAAATTTGGTATGAGTCGCCTTCTTCGCCAACTCAATAGCCTCTCGAGGGTCATAAGCCTTCTCCCTATCTAACAGTTTAGCTGCCTCCTGATAGTTTTTACCGTGCCTTACCATTTTTACTCTACCTCAATTCCCATAGTTCGGGCTGTACCCTCAATAATTCGCTCCGCCCCTTCAATGCTCGTAGTATTTAAGTCCTTAGCTTTAATCTGAGCTATTTCACGAAGTTTATCTCGAGATAGGGTGCCTACTTTTTCATGTCCAGCAGTGCCAGCTCCCTTTTCCACGCCTAATGCCTTCTTCAGCAAGTCGGTAGTTGGCGGTGTTTTGGTAATAAAGGTAAATGACCTATCATCAAAGACAGTTATTTCGGCCGGAATAATAGACCCACTCTGGGTAGCAGTGCGCTCATTATACTCCTTACAAAAAGCCATAATGTTAATTCCGTGCTGACCCAGAGCCGGACCTACCGGCGGTGCTGGGGTTGCCTTGCCTGCTGCAATCTGCAGTTTAATCACTGCTCTAATCTTTTTCGGCATCGTGTCTCCTAACCAGAAAATCTCAAATTAAAGCTTCTCTACCTGCAAGAGGTCAAGCTCCACAGATGTTTCACGCCCAAAAAGGGACAGAAGCACCTTAACTTTGCCCTTTGCCATGCTTATATCATCCACTACCCCCACAAAATCAATAAAAGGGCCATCAATTACCCGTATACTTTGCCCTTTCCGAAAGCCGACCTTGACCCTTGGTGCTTCAGCTGTCATCTGTTTCAAAACCTGACTGACCTCCTCTTCTTGCAACGGAGCTGGCTTACCGCCACCACTAACAAAACCAGTAACCCCAGGGGTATTACGCACTACATTCCAGGTCTGGTCGGTCATCTTCATCCGAACCAGAACATAACCAGGCAATATCTTCTTAGTCACATTACGCCTCTCCCCACCCCTAACCTCTATCTCCTCCTCAGTAGGTATAACTACCTCCAGAATCTCGTCTCCGAGGTCCATGACCTTCATGCGTTGCTCTAAATTTTTTTTAACTCGTTCTTCATGCCCCGAATAGGTATGAACAACGAACCATTCTTTTTGATTCTCACCCACAAATAACCTCATTCAAGTAGATAGTTCAAAAAGCACCAAATTATTGCCTTCACTATCGCCCTTTAGCTCAGTCTGGGAACTAGCCCTGCTGCTATCTACCCAAAAAAACATTATTGACAAGTTGAGTAAAGCCGTAATCAACTGCTCCTAGCACCAGACCAGCGACAATAGCAATAATCAACACCAGCAATGTCAGATATGCTACCTCTCGCCTGGTCAGCCAAACTACCTTCTTTAACTCGCCTATAGTCTCTCTAATAAATCCGAATCTTGGACTTTTCTTAGCAATGTGATGTGTCATCGAAGGAAACCGCACCCCCCTTAATAGTGCCCTGCTATTTTATCTCCCGATGAAGTTGATAAGCGCGGCAACGGGGGCAATATTTCTTAAGCTCCAATCTTTGAGAGTCATTCTTTCTGTTCTTAGTAGTAGTATATGTCCTCTCCCTACACTCAGTACAGGCAAGATGAATGATAACCCTGGCTTCAGCTTTCCTAGCCATAATTTACTCTATGATGCGGCTAATACTGCCAGCACCTACCGTTTTGCCCCCTTCCCGAATAGCAAACCGCAGGCCCTTCTCTAGGGCTACCGGGTAAATAAGTTTTATCTTCATTGTTACATTATCCCCAGGCATAACCATCTCCATCCCTTCTGGTAACTCAATGCTTCCAGTAACATCGGTAGTCCTAATATAAAATTGAGGCTTATATCCGTTAAAGAACGGGGTATGCCTGCCCCCCTCCTCTTTACTCAGAACATACACCTCAGCCTCGGCATAAGTATGTGGTTTAATCGAACCAGGAGCAGCCAGCACCATACCCCGCTCCACCTCGTCCCGCTCTATCCCCCGGAGCAGGCAGCCAACAGCATCCCCCGGTTCAGCGTTATCCAGTATCTTATGAAACATCTCCAGACTGGTAGCCACCGTCTTACGGGGCTCATGGTGTAGCCCCACTATCTCAACCTCGTCCCCAGGTTTAATCACACCCCGCTCAACCCTGCCTGTAGGCACCGTGCCCCGACCCTTGATACTAAAAACATCTTCTACTGGCATCAAAAAGGGCTTGTCTTTAGGCCGCACCGGCACGGGTATATAATTATCGATGGCATCCAGCAGCTTCCAGACAGGGCCACACCACTGACAGTCTCTCTTGCCACAACCACATTCCAATGCTTTGAGCGCACTTACTCTCACCACTGGTATCTTATCCCCAGGGAACTTATACTTACTAAGCAGTTCCCTTACTTCTACCTCCACCAGTTCCAGAAGTTCCTCGTCCTCCATTGCGTCTACCTTATTAAGAGCAACCACAATGTAAGGAACCTCCACCTGGCGTGCCAGTAAGACATGCTCTCTAGTCTGAGGCATAGGACCATCGGGAGCACTCACTACCAGTATAGCTCCATCCATCTGGGCGGCACCAGTTATCATATTTTTAATAAAGTCAGCATGCCCGGGGCAATCTATATGAGCATAATGACGTTTTTCGGTCTCATACTCAATGTGAGCAATGGCAATGGTTAACCCTCGCGCCTTCTCTTCTGGAGCATTATCAATGCTTTCAAAAGAGCGAAATCCAGTAGTGCCTCCTTGAGATAGTACTAATGTCATTGCTGAGGTTAACGTTGTCTTGCCATGGTCAACATGCCCGATGGTACCCACATTACAATGTGGTTTGGTCCGCTCAAATTTCCTTTTTGCCATTTTAAACCCCCTTCTTTATCCCGAGCCCACAATCAGATTCGAACTGATGACCCCGTTCTTACCAAGAACGTGCTCTACCTACTGAGCTATGTGGGCACTGGTCCTATTATAACAGATTTTATAGTCCAGTGTCTGGTCTAAGCTATCTCACATAAGATGGTGGAGGGGGCAGGATTCGAACCTGCGTAGCCCGTCAGGGCGGCAATTTTACAGACTGCTCCGATTAACCACTCCGGCACCCCTCCCCACACCACCACCAGGGCTAACTACCTCAGCCCGAGAGGGGACTCGAACCCACTAACCTACCGATTACA
>CAZTRJ010000021.1:0-22205 GCA_964616615.1 uncultured Dehalococcoidales bacterium | reverse complement strand
AATTTAATTAAAAAGAGGGGCTTCGCCCCTCTTAGACACCCCTTGGTAAACTTTATGTAAAGGCTGGTAAGCGTGGACATGTGGTATAATGTAAGTAGCAAAACATAAAGTAAACGAAAGGAGGTGCGTCATGCCCCCTCAATCGCATGATAAAATAGCGGAAGAACTAGAGAAGGCTTTAGGAACTCCCTATAACCGTGGTGAGGGTGTAGATTTTAAGAAAAAAGGAATGGCTGCTGAAGTTGAACCGACACCTGAAACATTCACAGACGGCATTCGACAACTAAGACCTTACAAAGGGCGAAGGTATTTGGTGACAGCCCCTACTTATACAGAGGAGGCTGTGCAAAGAGTGAGAAAAACAAAAATAGGCATAATGAAGCCCAATGGTACTATAATTAAACCTGCTACACCATCAAGGCACAAGAAAAGGTAAATGGATAAAGAACTGTCAATAGATGAATTTCTAGAAAAGAAGAGGGATTTCTCGCCGTTCCTAGTTCATCTAACTAAAGATGATGAAGAGTTTTGTGCAAAAGATGTCTTAGATATAATTCTAAATGAAAATACTCTCAGAGCGTATAACCATTTCTTCCTATATGGCCCAAACTTAAGATCACAGGATGCTTCTTTGATAGAGAAATTCAAGGTGGTCTGTTTCACTGAAACACCTATTGACCAGATAGATATACTTCTAAATAGAGTAAGTAGAAGGAATTTCAAACCAGACCCTTATGGTTTGGTTTTTAAGAAAGCATATATTAGGGAAAAAGGAGGTAATCCAGTATTCTACGTGACTAAAAAGATTGCTAGGCCACTGTGGGACTCACTTTATAAACCTCACGTTGAAGGGAAGAAGCAAACATCTGAGAAAATATGTAAACTGCTAGCAATAGTAACCGTATGTGAAGAAGGAAATGATTGGCATTGGGAAAGAGAATGGAGAATTGTAGGTAACTTGGTATTTAAACTGAGTGATATTTATTGTGGTCTGTGTCCCGAGGGGGACATATCATACTTCGAAAATAAGTATTCACTCAACTTTATCAGTCCATACTGGGGAATAAATAAGATACTTGACAAGCTAGTTAATTTATCTAAAGAAAAGACACTCACTGCCGCCGATATTCCCTTCTAGCTGTATAGCCTGATAGTTTCTATCCCAACAAATCATATACTGAGAAACTATAACCCCCTTAAATACTTATCTATATCGGCGGCGGCACGTTTGCCGGCGCCCATAGCACTGATTACAGTGGCGGCGCCGGTAACTATATCACCGCCAGCCCAGACCTTATGCTTTACTGTCTTACCATTAGCTTCGTCACCCATCACCAATGTGCCCCACTTGGTTGTCTCCAGACCTTCGGTAGTGGAAGCGACCAGGGGATTGGGACGAGTGCCCAGAGCCTCTACCACCATATCCACATCAATGACAAACTCACTCCCCTCTTTAGCAATAGGGCGACGGCGACCACTAGCATCAGGCTCACCCAGCTCCATCTGGTAGCACTCCATACCAACTACCCAGTTCTGCTCATCGCCTAAGAATTGCTTGGGGTTGGTCAACAGCTTAAACTGGATACCCTCTTCCTTAGCATTCTCCAATTCCTCGCGACGGGCTGGCATTTCCGCCTCAGAGCGCCGGTAGATAATATAGACCTCGTCGGCACCAAGCCTGAGGGAACACCGGGCGGAATCCATAGCCACATTACCGCCACCAATCACGGCAACCTTCCTGCCCACCTTCACCGGGGTATCATATTCGGGAAACCGATATGCCTTCATCAGATTGACCCGGGTCAGGAACTCATTTGCCGAATAGATACCGTTAAGGTTCTCACCAGGAATATTCATAAACATAGGTGCTCCAGCACCAGTGCCCAGGAAAACAGCATCATAACCATTATTCAGTAACTCGTCTACCGTTGCCAACTTACCCACCACCGCGTCCAGTTTAAGCTCTACCCCCAGAGAAGTAACATAGTCAACCTCAGCCTGAACAATATCTTTAGGTAATCTGAACTCGGGGATGCCATACATCAATACCCCGCCGGCGGTATGCAGTGCCTCAAAAATAGTAACACTATGCCCCAGCTTAGCCAGATCAGCCGCTGCAGTTAAACCGGCTGGTCCTGAGCCGACCAACGCCACCCGTTTACCAGTTGGTGCCGACTTGGCTATCGGCGAGCTTAACGACTTCTTATTAGCCCGCTCCCAGTCAGCCACATACCGCTCTAAACGACCAATAGCAATGGGCGACCCCTTTTTAGCCAGAGAACATGTTTGCTCACACTGTGTCTCTTGAGGACAGACCCGCCCGCAAATACCAGGCAGGCTATTCTTACTCTTCAGTATCCTTACTGCCTCGGGCATATCACCATCTCGTATCGCCTTGATAAAATCGGGAATATCTACATCGACGGGGCAACCCCCAACACAATTGCGCTTGGGACACTGGATGCAGCGGCTGGCCTCAGCTTGAGCCTGCTCAGCACTATAGCCCAGAGCAACTTCATTAAAATTCCTGCCCCGCAGTTTAGGGTCCTGCCTTGGCATCGGCTCCCGGTTCAGATTAACTTTTGGCATATACTTACCTCCGGTATCTACTCAAGAACTACCACCAAATTGAGACTGCCATTGTTCAAAGGAACGCTTCTCTTCATCAAGATAGATACGCTGACGGGCAAAGAGCAAATCCCAATCTACCTGATGTCCATCAAAATCAGGTCCATCCACGCAAGCAAATCTGGTTTCACCGCCAACAGATACCCGACAGCAACCACACATGCCAGTGCCATCAACCATTATCGGGTTCAGGCTGACAATGGTTTTAACCCCGAAAGGCAGTGTCGTTTTGGCACAGAATTTCATCATAATACTGGGACCAATGGCAATCACCCGGTCAATCTTATCACTACCTTCAAGCAGCTCCTTCAGCGGTTCAGTTACCAGCCCCTTCCGAGCATAAGAGCCATCATCAGTAGTAACTATTAGCTGGTCACTGACACGGCGCAGCTCATCCTCCCAAAAGATGAAGTCCTTGTTCCGTGCCCCCATAATGGAAACAACCTTATTCCCCTTCTCCCTCATAGCTCTGGCAATAGGCATTATGGTAGCTACGGCAAATCCTCCGGCAACACAGACCACAGTGCCAAATTTATCAATATGGGTAGGTAAACCCAGCGGACCGATAAAATCAGTGATAAAGTCACCAGCTTTCAGCAAAGCCAGCCTATGGGTGGTTGTTCCCACCTCCATAAAAACGATGGTAACCGTGCCCTCTTCCCTATCCCAATCAGCAATGGTTAATGGGATACGTTCACCCTTTTCGTCAATCCTGATAACAATAAACTGCCCTGCCTGAGCCTTCTTCGCCACATCAGGAACCCCAACCTTGAACAGATGGATATTGGGCACCAGGTCTTGTTTCAATAATATCTCATACACCTATTTTAACCCCCTAACCTGTCTTAACTAGAACTAATGGTAATGCCAGTAAGGAAACTTGAAAACTAAAGGCACACGTAATCAGCACTTTCTTCTTCAGGCAGATAGTCCGAACCGTCTTTCACCCTACTTTAGAACCAGGACTAAAGCTCCCCTCTACTCACAGTGCAGGTTCAAAATATGTGATAGTCACTGACACTTGCTCAACTAAAATCATAATTTATCACTAAATAATGAATAATTCAACCCCGTTTCAACCTTTAAGCCCATTGCCTAACTGCCACTAAGGGTATAAGATTAATATAAGCAGTATGAAATAATACAAAAAGGGGGTGATATATATCGCTCAAAATTAAATTTGTCCCGGTTAAGTTAATCGAGTGGTTAGATAATTCTAGATTAGGTAACAAAAGCCTAATCTGATGTTAATAATTATAAAGTAATCTCCCGGGGTGAAAACAATGGTCACAGAACTGGTTCACATTGGATTCGGTAATATATTAGCCATGAGCAGGGTTATTGCTATCGCCACACCAAACTCAGCACCGATGAAACGCACCATCCAAGAGGTAAGAAACAAGGGGCTACTAATTGATATGACCAATGGCAAAAGAACAAAGGCAGTTATCATCACTGATAGCAAGCATGTCATTCTAGCGGCGCTTGCCCCCGAAACTATCGCAGGCAGGTTACAAGCAAGTCGAGGTGGTTCAGTGCTAAAACCAGAGTAAAACGATGGAAAAGGCGAGCCATAAAAAAACCGCTGAAAAAAGGCCGTTATTCATAGTTCTCTCTGGTCCCTCAGGAATAGGCAAAGATGCGATTTTAACCAGGATGAAGGAATCAGGTTACCCTCTTGAATATATTACCACGGTAACTACACGGCCTCAGCGAGCCAGGGAAAGAGATAATGTAGACTATCACTTTATCTCAACAGAAAGCTTCCAGAGGATGATTAATGGTAACGAGTTACTGGAGTGGGCTAATGTCTATGGCAATTGGTATGGGGTGCCTAAGGGACCGGTAAAACAAGCATTAGACCAGGGGCAGGATACAATAGTAAAGGTTGACATTCAAGGAGCCGCCACTATTAAGAAAATCCTGCCTCAAGCGGTATTTATCTTTCTCATGCCAGCATCAATGGAAGAACTGGCGCTAAGGCTCAAGCAGCGGCATACTGAATCACCCTCCGACCTAAGTTTACGCGCCAAAACTGCGGAGGAAGAAATAAAACAACTACCCCTATTTGACTACACAGTAATGAACAAACAGGATGAAATTGACCTGGCGGTATCTGAGATTAAGGCTATTATTACTGCCGAGAAGTGCCGGGTAGCTCCCAGAGAGATTACTTTGTAAGCTAGCTAAAATATTATTTTCAGCAACCAAGCAAACAAATAACCCAAGCCACCACAAATAGGAAAAGTTAATATCCAGGCAACCACGATACTACGTGCTACCCCCCAGCGCACTGCCGAAAGCCGCCTGGTAGCCCCAATCCCCATAATAGCTGAACTGGCACAATGGGTAGTGCTCACCGGGATACCAAATTGTGAAGCTAACCAGATAACTATTGCCGCTGAAAAATCAGCGGCAAAACCATGAACCGGCTGAAGGGCGGTAACCCTGAAACCCAGTGTTCTAATGACCCGCCAGCCGCCAATAGCCGTCCCCGAGCTAATGGCTAATGCCGAGATAATTATTACCCACCACGGGATATTGTCCCACAAACCAGACTGCCCGGTATAAATCACCAGTGCCATAGTGATAACCCCGATAGGCATCTGACCATCATTCAAGCCATGGCTATAAGCCAGAAAGGCAGTAGTAAGCCACTGCAGACGACTAAAAATAACTCGCATCCTAGCTGGAGCACTTCGTCGGAACATCCACAATAGAGCAATCATCAACATAAAGCCACCAACGAAACCCAGAACTGGAGCCGTAACTACTGCCAGCAGAGTCTGGGACAAACGGTCACTCAATCCCCACATCACGGCATCTAGACCCGCCAGGGCTATCCCAGCCGCCGCCAACCCAGCAATAAAGCTATGACTTATACTTACCGGTAGGCCATGATAGGTAGCTACACTACCCCAGATAATAACTGCGGCTAAAGCAGCAATCAGCGGTATGTATAAGAACTCCGAGGTAACCTCTTCAGTTAGAATTCCCTGGCCGATAGTTCTGGCAACGGCGGTGCCGGTAGCAGCACCAGCCAGATTAGAACAGGCAGCCAGTATTATAGCGCTTCGGGGAGAAAGGGCATGGGAGCCAATTGAGGCAGCAACGGCATTGGCCGCATCGTTGAAACCATTAGTTACTCCAAAGCCAATAGCCAATGCCACAATAATAACAAGGAGCCAGAGGGAAGAATCAGGCATGCTTGAGGGCTACCCCTTCAAGGACATTAGCCACATCCTCGCACCTGTCAGTGGCGCTCTCCATATGCTCGTAAATCTCGCGCCACTTAATAACCTCAGCAATATCTGACGAATCATTAAAAAGCTCACCCATCGCTGAGCGGAATACCCTGTCAGCCATATTTTCCAGCCGGTTAATCTCCACGCATCGCTGGAGAATCTGCGGCAACTTATGCCGATGTCGCAAATCAGGCATTGCCCTTTCCACCTCAGCCGCAGCCTGCACTATAATATCGGCTAACTCCCTAGCCCTCTGGCTGGGAGGGTTGACCTTATAGAGAAGCATGGCATCAGCCGCAGCCTGAATAAAGTCGGTAACATCATCCAGGGAATGAGCCAGCCAAGCTATATCCTCCCTATCAAATGGGGTAACAAAGGTGCGATTCAACTGTGCCATAATCCGATGGGTAATATTATCCCCGTGGTGCTCCAGCTCAGTTATTTCACCTACTTTCCCGTCAACATCCTCCCAAGTATCCACCATCTCCTTTAGCCCCTGAGCTGCCTTTACCATATTCCGCGCAGCCTCCTCAAAAAGGTCAAAAAACTTCTCCTCACGAGGTATAAAGGGGAACTTAAACACAAATAATCCTCCTTTGCCAACAAATTGGATTAAGAATCAGAGGATGAGAAAAAAGGTTTACTAAGCTCTTGCTTCCATATAAAATTAGAAAGCACAAAGACAAGACCAAAGACTCTTCGCAGATGCCCGCAGATATAAGGCAAAACGCTCCTGTCTGGGTCAGGCCATAACCCTAGCTTAGTTTGATTTATAAGTCTAAACAAGACATATATAATTGTCAAGCTAAGACTGGTTGACAGCCAGTAAATAAGGACATAGAATTCAGAAAATTACAAGCAATGAAACCAGACGCCCAATATAGACCAAATGAGCCTCTTGAGCAACTTCCCACAACCCGTCCCGGCAATAAAGTGGTACGGAGACGGAGAAAGCCGGGAAGAAGCGTGCGTGCCATCTCTCAGGGTGTTTCAAGGTTCTTTAAGGGCATGGCTAGTAAATACCGGGGGATGAGATAAATGTATATCATTATCGTCGGTGGCGGGGTAGTAGGTTTCCACATAGCCTCTCTGCTGGCAGAGGAGGAACATAATGTAGTAGTGGTGGAGCAATCTGATGAGATACTAGACAACATCCGCCGCCAGCTTGATGTCAAGACCGTCCTCGGCAATGCGGCAACACCTAAGGTTCTAAGGGAAGCAGAAGTCGACCGTGCCGATTTAGTTATTGCCGTCACTAATAGTGATGAAACCAATATGCTCACCTGCTTCATCGCCAAGGAATTAGGTGCGAGGACAACAGCAGCCAGAATCCGCAACCCTGAATACTCAGGCTACTTTGTTACCGCGGGCAAGTCACCTTCCGCCCCGAGGAAGGTAATTAGACCCAAAAGCCTAGGGATAGACATCTTTATCAACCCCGAGGTTGAAGCAGCTAAAGAAATAATGAGCATCCTGTCTAGCTTTTACTCTACCCCCATAGAGAGCTTCGCCAATGGTCTGGTTCAGATAAGAGAGTTTAAGGTGGAAAGGGAGGCAATAGTGAATAAACCCCTGGGCGATATTACTCTGCCTAAACCGTGTGTCATTGCCGCAATTGTCCGTGCCGGGGGAGTCATTATGCCAAGCGCCGATGAAGTGATAGAACAAGATGACCACATTTACCTAGTTGCCTTGCGAGAGTTCATGGATGAATTGGGGGAGAGCTTTGCCCAGCCACAACGCCCAGCTAAAAGCGTGGTTATCCTGGGAGGGGGACGGGTTGGCTCCCTTGTCGCTGAAGGACTGCAAGAGCACCGGATTTCGGTTAAGCTCATTGAGGCAAATATAACTCGGTGCCAGGAGAATGCAGCCAAGCTAAAACACACGACAGTAGTGCAAGGTGATGGCACTGACCGAGATTTTCTCATTGAGCAGGGAGTCCCATCAGCAGATGCCTTTGTGGCTACTACTGAAAGTGATGAAGTTAACATCCTCTGCGGATTATTGGCTAAGAATCTGGGGGTGTCCCGAAGTTTAATACTGGTTAATAAGCTGGGATACATCCCTCTAACTGAGACAGTCGGGGTTGATGTCGCGGCGTCACCCTCCTTGCTTACCGCTAATAAAATCGCTCACTTTGTTCTCCATGGGGGAGCAATTTCGGCAGCCCTGCTTGAGGGCAAACAGTTACAGGCAATTGAATTTGTTACCAGGCCAACGGCACATATTGCGCAACGAAAGATTGAAGACGCAGGCTTACCAAAGGAGGCAATAGTAGGCGCTATCACTCATAACGAGAGGGTCATTATTCCCCCCGATGATAGCATTGTCCAACCAGGTGACCACATCATCATAATATCTCCTCTCTCGGTTACGCCATTTGTGGAAAAGCTTTTCAAGTAAAAATAGATGAGAATAAAGGTTGTTCTTCATTACCTGGGGCTGTTAATAGCAGCTCTCGGGGTTTTCATGCTCCTCCCCTTGGCTTGGAGCCTTTACTATAGAGAACCCGATTCCCTAGCTTTTGCCATCTCAATGGGTCTCGGTATAGGTGCCGGCTTACTACTCTGGCGGTTAACGCCGGCGGGCAAGGGAAGGCTGAGCCGGCGGGAAGCAATAATGCTAGTTGCCGGGGGGTGGATACTGGCCTCAGCCTTTGGCGCCCTCCCCTACGAATTGGCGGGAACATTTCAAAATTACCTAAACGCCCTTTTTGAGTCCGTGTCAGGCTTTACTACCACCGGGGCGACAGTACTCGCCTCTATTGAAAGCCAGCCCCACGGCATCCTCCTATGGCGCTCGCTTACCCAGTGGCTGGGAGGAATGGGAATAATAACCCTCTTTGTCGCCCTATTTCCTATACTGGGTATCGGGGCTGCTCGCCTAGTTGAAGCTGAGATGCCAGGGCCTCAAACCGAGAGGCTAACCGCGCGTATCCGGGACACAGCCAAGGCGGTGTGGTTATTGTATCTGGGTTTTTCGGGTTTGGAGTTTATCTTACTCTGCCTAGCCAGGATGCCTGCATTTGATGCGTTAACCGTTACCTTCAGCACTATGCCTACCGGGGGCTTCACCCCTACCGATTTAAGTATCGGTGCCTATAATAGCCCATTCATTGAAGGTATCATTATTTTGTTCATGATGGTAGCCGGGGTAAACTTTGGGCTATATTACTTCCTCCTGTGGAAACGCCAACCAAGGCACCTGTTCGGCAACTCTGAATTTCGGCTCTATACTGCTCTCCTCCTCGGAGCTTCCCTTTTCATAGCCCTGAACCTAATAAATAGCCTGGGGCTATCTATTGGTGAAGCTTTCAGACATGGTAGCTTTCAAGCGGTGTCGATTATGACCACCACTGGCTTTGTCACCACTGATTTTAATGCCTGGCCAGCCTTCGCCAAAACAGCTTTACTTATCTTGATGGTAATCGGAGCCTCAGCAGGTTCAACCGGCGGGGCATTAAAGGTTATCAGACTTTTTGTGTTGTTGAAGTATGCCTACCGCCGAATTCTGCTCGCTTTTAACCCCCGAGCCATCATTCCTCTAAAAATTGGAGGAAATATATTACCAGAGAGGGTCATATCCGGAATTATTGGTATGACTATTTTATACTTTGCCATCCTTATTTTAAGTTTCCTGATAATGAGTGCTCTGGGGCTAGAACAGGTGACTGCCTTATCTTCGGTAGTTGCCACTCTGGGAAACGTCGGCCCTGGCTTAGGCTTAGTCGGACCAACAGCTAACTATCTCTGTATTCCTGAACTGGGTAAGGTTGTTCTGATAGTATGCATGCTAGTGGGCCGCCTCGAGCTTTTCACAGTACTGGTACTCCTTGCCCCTTCGTTCTGGAAGTGGCGGTAATTAATCTTGTTGCCAAAAGGATATTGTTAGTTTTTGATAAGAGGACTATAATAACCCCTTGCCTGATAACAGCAGGAAAAGGAAAACAATGGGATTCCAGAGAATTCTGGTACCGGTAACTGGCACCGAAGCCGACGAGGAGGCAATCACGCTCGCCTGCAGGTTGGCTAAACAGGATAAGAGCGAAGTCTACGCCGTCTATATCATCACCATGGCGCGCGAGCTACCGCTAGATGCCGAAATTGAGCCTGAAATTAGAAAGGCTGAGGATATGCTAAACCACATAGAGAGTATCGCTGAGGAACAGGGCTACCGGATAGAGACTGACCTTCTTCAAGCCCGCGACGCAGGACCAGCCATTATTGATGAAGCCATAGAGCAAGAGGTTGACCTAATCCTAATGGGTGCTGTCTACAAAAGGCACTTTGGCGAGTTTAGCCTGGGTGAAGTGGTGCCTTATGTATTAAAAAATGCTACCTGTCGCGTTATACTATATCACCAGTATGCTGAGCTTACCTCAACTGAGGATGGCCAATGAAAGTAGTAATTATGGGCTGTGGGCGAACCGGGGCTCAACTGGCTAGGCTGCTGGATGCCGACCAACATCAGGTTACCATTTTAGATACCGACACTTATAGCTTCCGAAGGTTACCGCCCGACTTTGGTGGGACAGCGCTCCTGGGCAATGGCATTGATGAGGAATCACTTAAAAAGGCAGGCATAGAGGAAGCGGATGCATTCGTTGCCTTAACCCAGGGTGACAACCGCAATGTCATGGCGGCTCAGATTGCCAAGCATATCTTCAATGTCCCCAAGGTAATTTGCCGTATCTACGACCCGATACGCCGGGAGCTATATAACACCCTGGGCATAGAAACCTTTAGCCCAACCACAATCTTTTCCCAGATGCTAAAGGAAAGACTGGAGACATGAGGTGGAAATATGTACATTATCATTGTCGGCGGCGGTGAGGTAGGCTATTACCTGACCAAAGCCTTAATGGATGAAGGACACGAGATACTAGTGGTGGAAAAGGAACCGGGGAGAAATGAGTTCATTTGTGACCAACTTGGCAGTGTTTGTATCCGCGGTGATGGCTGTGAAGCAGCTACCCTAGCTCAGGTCGGCACCGGCCGGGCTGATATGCTCATCGCGGTAACCCGTGATGATGAAGACAACCTGGTTGCCTGCCAGGTAGCCAAACATAAATTTAATGTCCGCCGGACTATAGCCCGCATCACCAACCCCAAGAATGAGGCTATCTTCAAGAAGCTCGGTATTGATGTTACTATAAGTAGCACTAATATTATCCTTGAAAACATAGAAGAAGAGGTGCCAACACACCCCCTAACTCATTTACTAACCATTAGAGACAAAGGGCTGGAGATTGTAGAAGTAAAAATCCCCGCTGACTCAACCACAGTAGGCAAAGCAGTAAAGGAGCTTTCGCTACCACCAGAAAGTATCCTGTGTCTTCTTATTCGCAAGGAGCAAAAACCTCAAGCATTTACACCTAATACTACCCTTCAAGCTGGAGACCAGATAATAGCTGTTACTACCCCGGAGTCAGAAGAGACGCTACGAGCTGCCCTGAGAGGCACCTAAATACGCAAAACCAACAACCGCCCCTCTTTTTCACCTTGCTCCAGCCCCCAAGCGTGTCCGGTAAGCCAGCAGGGGGATGGTGATAGCTAATACTATTATGCCAATTACTTGAGCCTGATGTAAACCAAAGAGAAACGGTGTCCCCACCCGCAGGAAATCGCCACCAACCCGCCATAATGCGTATAGACTAAGGTAGATAAGAAATAGTGAGCCATCGGGCTTGAAACGCCCTCTTAATTTGAGTAATACAGTAAACGCGAGCAGATTATATATAATCTCGTAAACCTGTGTCGGGTGAACTGCTATCCCTAGGGGACCAAAGCTATCAGGATGAGTATAGACCACACCCCAGGGTAAGGAAGTTACTATACCATGACAGCAACCGTTTATAGTGCAGCCTACCCTGCCTATAGCCTGAGCCAATGGGATAGCTGGCGCTATCAAATCAGCCAAGTAACCAAACTGAAAATCACTAAATTTACTGTAAATCCAAATACCGAGGGCGGCACCTAAAATAGCACCGTAGAAACTCAAGCCTTCAGCACCAATAATCTCCCCCGGGTTCTGGCTGTAATAACCCCATCCATCAATAACATGCAATAGCCTGGAGAAAACTATCCCCGAGGGAATACCTACCAGTGCCGCAGTAAAAATAGTATTATAAGAAAGCTTAGCCCCCCTTCTTACCTCTCGTAGCATCCACAAAACTAGCACCAGCGCCGCCAGGGCAACAAAAACGCCATACCACCTGACATTTAAAAAGGCTACCGGGTCTATACTAATAGTAATCAATATCCCCCCAACAAATTGAGGTCGTTTAGCAAACTCTTTTTCCCACCCTCCCACCCTCTAAGGCTTCGCACCCACACTCCCGGGGGCTATGCCCCCACACTCACAAAGGCTATGCCCGCAGTCCCAAAGGGTGCTGGGTAAAGCCCCCGAAACAGGGGACTGGGGGCGAAGCCCCCAGATACAATTCTAGGGTGGGCGGGTGGGACAACAGGCAGTAATAAACAACCTTATAAATTGAGTAGGTTTGGCTTCAGGAGCATAGTGCCTCAACAAAGGTCTCAGCGTTAAAAGGGGTCATATCCTCCATCCTGTCACCAACACCGATAAACTGGACTGGTATCTTCAATTCGTTACAGATAGCCAGCACTATGCCACCTCTAGCTGTGCCATCCAGCTTAGCCAGAAAGATGCCGGTTACACCTACTGCCTCGGTAAAATATCTGGCTTGGGCTAAACCATTCTGACCGGTGGTAGCGTCAAGCACCAGAATTACCTCGTGTGGTGCGGTAGCATCAGCCTTGGCTGCCACCCGCTTAATCTTCTTAAGCTCCTCCATCAGGTTAAACTTGGTATGTAATCTACCGGCAGTATCAATAATTACCTCGGAGCAATGCCGACTGCGTGCCGCCTCCAAAGCATCGAAGACCACCGCCGCAGGGTCAGCCCCAGGCTGATGGGCGACAACATCCACTCCTATCATTTCCCCCAGGTGCTTGAGCTGGTCAATAGCGGCTGCCCTAAAGGTATCAGCCGCCACCAGTAAAACCCGCTTCCCTTCATTCTTTGAGCTATAGGCGAGCTTGGCAATAGATGTCGTCTTGCCACTACCATTGACCCCTACTACCAAGATGACTTTGGGTAGTGATGGATTACCAGCTAGCTCCTTAACCTCAATGTTCAGAGTGTCGACCATTTCTGCCTTCAGGGCAGAGCATACCAGCGAGCCGTGGCTAATCCTCTCCTCTACTACCCGCTGCTTTACCTTCCCAATAAGCTTTTCTGTGGTATTAACCCCGACATCAGCCGAGATAAGTAGCTCCTCAAGCTCTGCCCATATCCCTTCACCCAGAGCATTGCGGTCAAACAGGCGCATTGCCTGAGCAAACCAGGCGTCACGGCTACGCTTCAGTGCTTGTTTAACCAGGTTATTTATCAACCCTATCCCCTTTATCCCCTTCCCCTTGATAAGGGGAAGGGGAAGAATTTATTTTGAAGGGGCTTCGCCCCTTCAACCCTCCCCCCAAATTATCAGTTTCGACCTTCTCTCCAAATTATCAGTTTTTACCTTCTCTCATCAATGTTACCCCTGCTGAGACTATTTTAGTAACCCCTCGAGCAGCATTTGGGCTGCTTTTTTATCCAGGGGTTTATTATTATTGCCGCATTTAGGCGACTGGATACAGCTAGGGCAACCATCCTGACACGGGCACTCTGTAATCACCCTGAGAGTAGCCTGCCACAATTCTGTTATTATGTCAAAGCCCTTCTCAGCAATGCCGATGCCACCAGGACAGGCATCGTAAATAAAAACCTGGGCTCTCCCGGTATCAGGATGAAATGGGGTGGATATGCCCCCAATATCATTCCGGTCACAAAGGGCAAACAAGGGAAGAATAGCAATAGCGGCATGCTCAACAGCATGTAATCCGCCGGCAAGGTCTAATTGAGCCTTGACCAGCCGAGCCACAGCCTCAGGCGGCAGGTCAAACCACAGGGCAACAGTAGGAAAATGGTGAGGCGGCAAATCAAGGGGCTCTTCCCCGATTACCTCCTCAGTGAACTGCTCCTTCTTCCTGAAGCCAACCACAGTAGTGGTAACCTCGACCTCACCCAGGTAAATCTTGGTCTGGCGGTAGCTTCTATCACGAGCTACCCTCATAATATGCAAATCAGTGATTTCCTTAGCCTGAGTATAGTAGGAAGCAGTGGTCGGCACCGCATAGGCAGTATGGCTAGCCAGGTCAAGCTCGGTAACCAGATACGATTCTCCCTGATGGAGGTAGATAGCGCCGGGATGCACTTGAGAAAAAGCAACACTAGCCTCTACCGTCTCCAGCAAGGAGTCAGTGGAGGTATCCAGTAAGGCAAAGTTCTGCCTGGAGGTGGAACGAATATTGATGCTCTGAGCCGGGTAGGCGATAGCCGGTGAAAGATACCACCTGCTATCACGCTCTCTAAACCTGAGCATACCCTGCCCTTCCAGCTCAGTCCTTTCCTGAGCAAAGAGAGGACCAAAGAATTTCTCCTCATCGCTGCTTAGTGGCAACTCCCAGGCAGCACACAACAGATGAGCTCTTAAAATATAGGAGTTATCAGGATTAACTAAGGCATTCTCAAAGCTTTTCTGAAAAAAGAAGTCGGGGTGACGCATAAAATACTGGTCGAGGGGATTATCCCGACCGACAAGAAAACTCAGCGACCCTTCTCTGCCCCGCCCACTCCTGCCTGCTTGCTGCCAGGTGCTGGCAATACTCCCCGGATAGCCGGTAAGTATTGTAGCCTCCAGGTCACCAATATCTATACCTAGCTCTAAAGCGGTAGTGGCCACCACCCCTACAAGTTGACCACTAAATAGCTCTTGCTCTATCTGACGCCGTTCTTGAGGAAGATAACCAGCCCGATAGGGCTTAATCCTCTTTGCCAGGTCTGGGCTGACCTCGGCTAGCCTCCGTCTTGAGTAGCTATAAATAAGCTCGGTTAGCCGACGAGTATGAGCAAAGGTCAGAGTTCGGATATTGCGGCTGACTAACTCAGCAAGTAGGTTGGTAGCTTCGCTATTAGCACTACGCCGGACACTCTTTGCCTCATCTATGATTGGAGGATTCCAGAAGACAAAGTCCTTTCCCCCGTGGGGAGAGCCATCATTACTAACTACAGTAAAAGGTAAACCCACCAGTCTTTCGGCATGCTCACCAGGATTAGCTATAGTCGCTGAACAGCAGATGAACTGAGGCTCTGAACCATAGTAACTGCATAGCCGGCGCAGGCGACGCAACACGCAGGCAACATGGGAGCCAAAAACACCACGATAGGTATGGGCTTCATCTACTACTACATACCTCAAGTGGCGCAATAACCTTGACCAGGATTGGTGATTGGGCAGGATGCCAACATGGAGCATATCGGGATTAGTAACTATCACCCTGGCTCGTTTTCTTATCTCAGCCCGCTCAGGCTGGGGGGTATCACCGTCAAAGGTAGCAAATTCCCCTACCCTGAGCAGAGCTGAGCCAAATAGCTCCTGTAAACCACGTAACTGGTCCTGAGCCAGAGCTTTGGTTGGGAACAGGTAAAGGGCACGACTAGTTGGTTCAGTTAAAATTGCCTGGAGTACAGGAATGTTATAGCAAAGGGTCTTACCGCTGGCATTTGATGTTGACACCATCACATTCATACCGTTTCGGGCATAATTCACCGCTTCAACCTGGTGAATATAAAGAGGTAATAACCCATGCTCAGCAAGGCGATTTTGTAGATTACTAACCAGGGGCTGGGCTAATTCGGCACCATCGGCGTCACGAGGTGGAATATGCTCAATATGAACAATCTGACCGGCATAAGTAGGTTGAGCGGTAAGACGCTGGAGAAAGACCATAGAATTCATTAATGGTTCTCGTCAAATTTACCCCGGGAAATCCTTGATTCGCCTAGACGTTAGAAAACAGGCAGAATCTCAATCTCATCGTCGAGTATTTCTACATCAAACCGACCGTTAACAATAAAGTCCACTACCTTTGACAGGACTTCGTTAGTATACCGCCCATCATTGCTAACACAACAGATTCCCAGGGTAGCCAATTGCCATAGCTCGTGGTCATCAACCTCAGCCATGGAAACATTAAACTTGCTTCTAACCCGGGTGATAATGGACTTCAACACCCTCCGCTTACCCTTGAGAGATAAATTCTCAGGTAAACGAAGGCTAATCCTACATACACCAACATTCATGAGGCATATGGCCGTCAATAACCAGATAACTTAGACTTGACCAGATTGCCGCTGCTTAGCGTAGCAATCGCGGCAATAGACCGGGCGTCCTTCCCTAGGCTCAAACGGCACTGTGGTTTCTACGCCACAACCAGCACAAGTTACAGTATACATCTGTCGTGGCTGACCATAACTACCTCGACGTTCTCTTCGCCGACTAGCTCGGCATTCCGGACAGCGACTAGGTTCATTCTGTAAGCCACGAGATAAATAGAATTCCTGCTCACCGGTGGTAAAGACGAACTCCTGCCCGCAATCACGGCACACTAAAGTCTTATCTACCAGAGCCATAACTGCACCTCCTTTGTAGTTTGTTATCCCCTTGTCTTCGATGCAGTCTCCTGGCCCCAAGACCCTTTGCCGAATTGCCACCGTCAGCAACACTACTTAACCGGTAGGGTTCCCTGCCCACTACGCAGGGTCCAAGCTTAGAAACAACACTGAACCAAGGTATTTATTACAAATGTTATTCTACCCCCCTATAGTTGTCAAGTCAAGACTAAAAAATAATTTACAGTCTTTACCACTTATGCTATACTGATTTTTAATTATGAGGAGCAAAGAGGTATAATTTGGACAAAGCAAAAAAGACAGACACCATAAACAAATTTGAACTCCGCAAAGGAGATACCGGCTCGACCGAGGTCCAGGTAGCCCTGCTTACAGAGAGGATAAATGAATTAACCAGCCACATGGCAGCTAATCGGCATGACTACCATACACAACGCGGCTTGCTCAAGCTCGTGGGGCAAAGAAGAAGGCTATTAGCCTACCTGAGCCGAGAAGATGTAAGCCGATACCACAATCTAATTGCCAAGCTGGGTCTGCGCAAGTAAAGGCTTCAATAGGAAAAGTCGTTGATAGAATCTCAATCCTTTAAGGGTGAAGTTGGGGGCAGAAGCCTCATTATAGACACGGGAAAGCTCGCCGGGCAGGCGAGTGGAGCAGTAACTGTGCGCTATGGAGATACTGTAGTTCTGGTTACTGTTTGCCTCAGCAGTGAACCCCGGGAGGGGGTAGATTTTCTGCCATTAACCGTTGACTATGAAGAAAAGCTATATGCCGCTGGTAAAATTCCGGGGGGCTTCATTAGAAGGGAAGGACGCCCCAGCCAGGAAGCAACCTTAGCCAGCCGACTTACTGACCGTCCGCTACGCCCACTTTTGCCCAAGGGGTGGCGTAATGATATTCAGCTCATAGTTACTGTTCTCTCCGCCGACCAAGAAAACGACCCTGACATTCTGGCGGTTATCGGTAGCTCAGCCGTCCTATTAATTTCAGAGATACCATTTGAATATCCGGTGAGCGCGGTTCATATCGGCTATATCAATGGTGAACTGACCTTAAATCCAACATTAGTCCAGCTTGAAAGCAGTCAACTTGACCTCGTGGTAGCCAGCACCGAGCAAGCGGTAGTAATGGTAGAGGCCGGAGCTCAGGAAGTTTCAGAAGATACTGTTATCCAGGCAATTAAGTTTGGGCATGAGGCAAACCAAGCTATTATTAAGCTTCAACAGCAGCTTCAGCAGGCTTGTGGTAAACCCAAGCTGGAAGCCGCTACCAGTGAGATTAACCCTGAGTTAATATCAGCCATATCATCAATTATTAATGGAAGGCTTGAAGAGGCATTATACCAGCCAGACAAACCACAGCGAGAACAAGCACTATCCAACCTGAGAAAAGAGCTTGTAGATAGCCTAGGGGAGTCATTTCCTGAAGAAGAGATACTCTCTGCCTTTGATACCGAGGTCAGGACTGAACTAAGAACCAATATTCTTGAGCAGGGACGGCGGGTCAGTGGTCGTAGTCTGACCGAGGTCCGACCTCTTGGCTGCGAAGTAGGACTTTTGCCTCGTACCCACGGCTCAGCCCTATTCACTCGGGGTCGAACGCAAGTGCTGACCATCACTACCCTCGGCTCTACCAAGAAGGAACAGCAACTTGATGGATTGGGTATAGAAGAGACAAAACGCTTCATCCACCATTATAATTTCCCTCCCTTCTCCACCGGTGAAGTGAAACGTGTGGGCACGCCCGGTCGCCGTGAGATTGGACATGGCGCTCTAGCTGAGCGAGCTATCCTGCCAGTTCTACCCGACGACGAAGATTTCCCTTATACCATTCGCCTCGTTTCGGAGGTTCTCAGTTCCAGTGGTAGCACATCTATGGCTAGCGTTTGTGCTAGTAGTCTCTCATTAATGGACGCCGGAATACCTATAAAAAGAGCAGTAGCCGGGGTAGCTATGGGCTTGGTCACTCCCGACAGCGGTGACTATGCTATTTTAACTGATATTGAGGGCATAGAGGACAACTATGGCGACATGGACTTTAAGGTAGCTGGCACTACTGAGGGTATCACTGCTCTGCAGATGGATACCAAGCTCAAAGGCGTAATCCTAGAGATTCTAGAAAAGGCACTAAATCAGGCCAGAGAGGCTCGCCTGTTTATCCTAGATACGATGCAGCAAACTATCAGCGCCAGCCGTCCTGAAGTCAGCCGCTATGCACCGCGAATGTATAAAATAATGATTGACCCTGATAAAATTGGTGGCGTAATCGGCACTGGGGGCAAAACTATCAGGTCAATTATTGAGGAAACCAAAACAACCATTGATATTGCGAATGATGGCACAGTGCTTATCGGCTCATCCGATGAGGAATCTGCCCGTAAAGCTATCGAAATTATTGAAAGTTTAACCAAGGAAGTAGAAGTCGGTAGCATCTATACCGGAAAAGTGACCCGCCTGCTGAACTTCGGCGTTATGGTAGAAATTCTTCCCGGTAAGGAAGGCTTAATTCACATCAGTGAACTAGCTGACTATCGGGTAGCTAAGGTCGAAGATATAGTTAAAGTTGGGGATGAGATTATGGTTAAAGTAATTGATATTGACAATCAAGGAAGGATAAACCTGTCGCGACGGGCAGTGTTTGAAAAGCTGTCTCAAGTGCCCGGAGCTAAAGTAAAAGATTCACTAGCTACAGACTACCCATTTAAGAAACAGAGTCAGGTTCGCTCGACACAGCACCCCCATCCCCCCGAGAATAAGCAGTATCGAAAGAGGTAAGCTATTACAAATCACCTTATCACTTGGAATACAATTACAGGATGTTTTTGCGGGTTCAGATAGGCAGTTGGGTAACTTTAGTGGCGGCAATCATAGAGATAATGACTACTAAAGGTTGTTTATTAGGGGGAGATTGAAGGGGCAAAGCCCCTTCAGAAATAACGCTTCCCCCTCATGCAAGGAAGGTATTCCTATCATGGAGAGGGGGATAAAGGGGGTAAGGTTGATAAACAACAAGCCAACAAGGGTAGTAGTAAACGGAGCATCAGGCAGAATGGGGCGAGAGGTGATTAATGCCTTATGCCTGGAACCCGGGATGCAGGCAGTCGGTGCCGTAGAACTGCAAGTTACCCAGGATTACCTGCCTCTGCCCAACGGTTCAGGCACCATCCCTTTTTCTGCCGATTTAGACTGTATGCTCACCAGTTGCCAACCCGATGTGCTGGTGGATTTCACTGTGGCTCAAGCTACCATGCCCGCAGTGCGTATCGCGACTAAACGGGGCGTTAACCTGGTAATAGGGACTACCGGGTTAACCGCCGATGAACTTAGTGAGATTAACCAGCTAGCAACCGAGCACCAGGTCGGGGCAGTGGTAGCCCCAAACTTTGCTCTGGGAGCAGTGTTAATGATACACCTGGCTAAAGTAGCCGCCAAGTACCTTGACTATGCCGAAATTATAGAGCTACACCATCACCTGAAAGCTGATTCTCCGTCAGGAACTGCCCTATCTACCGCCAAAGCAATGGCTCAAGCTAAGGGTAAACCATTCTCCTATCCCCCAGAAAGAAAGACCTCAGCTAGCCGGGGAGAGCAAGTCGAAGGCATTGCTATTCATAGCGTGCGCCTACCCGGTCTGCTAGCACACCAAGAAATAATCCTGGGAGGAAAAGGGCAAACATTAAGCATACGCCATGATACCATTAGCCGAGAATGTTATATGCCAGGGGTTATGCTAGCTATTAAGGAAGTAGTAACACGCCAAGGGCTGGTCTACGGTCTAGATACCCTGCTCGGTTTATAGAGGGAGTAATGGAACGGTATAGAGTGGCTATTGTTGGTGCCACCGGGCTGGTAGGGCAGGAGTTCATCAAGGTCCTGGAGCAACGGGACTTCCCTGTTGACTCAATACATCTTTTAGCCTCAGACCGGTCAGCAGGTAAGAAGCTGTTTGTCACTCACCGAGAGATTGAAGTTAAAGAGACTGCTCCCCAGTCGTTCAAAAGAATAGATATTGCCCTGTTCTCGGCTGGAGCTGAGATTAGTCACTACTTCTCACCTATAGCCGCTCAATCAGGAGCTGTGGTTATTGATAATAGCTCCGCTTTTAGAATGGTGGCCACCGTCCCCCTGGTAGTGCCTGAGGTTAATCCCGAAGACATTAAATGGCACAAGGGGATTATCGCTAATCCAAATTGCTCTACCATTCAAATGGTAGTGGCTCTATACCCATTACACAAGGTTAACCCTATAAAGCGCCTTATTATCGATACCTACCAGGCAGTGTCAGGCACCGGTTCAGCAGCAGTGGAGGAGCTAACAGCTCAAGCCAAGCAGGTACTGGATGGACAAGCCACTGCCCCCCATGTTTACCCTCACCAAATTGCCTTTAATTTGCTGCCAGAAGTAGATGTTTTTCTGGATAATGGCTACACCAAAGAAGAGTGGAAGCTGGTGGAAGAAACAAGGAAGATAATGCATGATGAGGATATAGCCATTTCGGCCACTTGCGTGCGAGCCCCAGTATTTATCGGACACAGCGAGGCAATCCATATAGAATTCTCTCAGCCTATGTCTCCCGACGAAGCACGGCATATTCTCGCCCAGGCTCCGGGGGTCAAGGTACTAGATGACCCCGCCATCAGTCTCTATCCCCAACCCTGGGCAGCAGCCGACACCGACGAGGTCTTCGTCGGGCGTATTCGCCGAGATGCCTCCCACCCCAATGGTTTAGTTCTATGGGTCGTAGCCGACAATTTGCGTAAGGGAGCGGCTCTAAACGCCGTCCAGATTGCTGAAGAAATGATTAAACAAGGGTGGATACACCCGGGAGGTTAGGAAATTGGAAAAGATTGGACGATTACTCACCGCAATGGTAACCCCCTTTGATGAAGAAGGGAAGGTTGATTATGAGCAGGCGAAGCGGCTAGCTTTAGCCCTTCTTAACTCAGGAAGCGAAGGGTTGGCGGTCGTAGGCACCACCGGAGAATCTCCCACCCTTATCCGAGACGAGGAGCTACGCCTGTTCACCGAGGTAAAATCAGTCGTAGGTGAACGAGGGGCAGTAATAGCTGGCACTGGCAGCAATAGCACCGCCGAAGCCCTGGCGACGACCAGAGCGGCAGAGGGAACGGGGATTGATGCCTGCCTACTGGTCGTGCCCTACTACAATAAACCGACTCAAGAAGGCTTATACCAGCACTTTAAGACCATTGCTCAGGGGACTAATCTACCCTGTATCCTGTACAATGTGCCGTCACGCACCGTGGTTAGTCTATCGGCGGACACCGTTATCAAGCTAAGCCATATAGACAACATTATCGGGGTAAAAGAAGCCAGTGGTAATCTGGGTGAAATTGCCCAGATTATCAATAACACCGATAGCGATTTTCTCGTCTGGAGCGGTAATGATAGCGATACCCTGCCCATACTAGCCCTGGGGGGCTACGGTGTGGTTAGTGTTGCCTCCCACCTTGTGGGCAAACAAATCAGGGAAATGCTCGATAGTTTTACCAGTGGTAAAATAGACAAAGCCGCCAGCATCCACCGCCACCTTCTGCCCTTAGTTAAAGCCCTGTTTATTATCTCCAACCCTATTCCGGTGAAATACGCCCTTAACCATATTGGCTTCAATGTCGGCAAACCACGCCTGCCCCTCACCGAAGCCGACGAAAAATCAGCCGCCTTCATCAGAGATACCCTAAAAAACTACCAGATTGACTTGCCAGTATAGAAATTTTCATTTAACCTCACCCCCTTAATCCCCCTCTCCTTGACAAGGAGAGGGGGAGAGATTATAGAG
>CAZTRJ010000020.1:0-22663 GCA_964616615.1 uncultured Dehalococcoidales bacterium | reverse complement strand
GGGGGAATTATATTAAAAAGAGGGGCTAACGCCCCTCTTAAACACCCTGTTGGGGGATTGGGGGCGTAGCCACCAAAAACCATTCTAGGGTGGGAGGGTGGGAAGAAAAAGGTTGATAAACAACCCCTTCAATCTACCCTTGATAAATGAACTATAATGTGGGGCTGGTTCTGCCAGAATATTAAGATAGGAGGGTAAGGAACTATGGACAAGCCGAGTACAATAGAAATAGACGACAAACTTATCAGTATTATCAAGTCAGCTATTAATGTGGCGCTGGAATACGAGACAGCAACTAATAGGAAAAGGAAGCTTGGAATAACAGGCGAAGTCGGTGAGGTCTTGGTTTGTCATAAACTTGGGCTTAAATTAGTATTGGATTCTCGTTCGGAGGGTTTTGATGCCATAGACAGAGATGGCTTGCGAGTTCAAATCAAGACCCGCCGAAGTGAATCTGAGGGGCTACCTCGGGATGCAGGTCGGACAAGCATCTTTTCTAAACATGAATTTGACTACGCGCTTCTTGCCCTGCTTGACCATAAATATGAACTGTGTGAAATTTGGCGGGCTGGTTACAATAAGTTAAAGCCAATTATAGAAAAGCAGAAACGTCGGAATCCTCCTTTGTCATCTTTCAAAGGTGTGGGAGAAAAGATATTTGAGAAACGACCTATAATATAAGATTGAATTTACTCCCGCTTAAATTCCAGGCGCAGAACTTTTTGAGTAGTATCAGTGATCTTTACCCGCTCGTCTATGCGCCAGCCGACTACCCACAGGATTTGCTCTGGGGAGCAGACAATGGGAATTCGCTGGCGCCAGGCATGAGGGATTTTGGCGTCAATCATAAACTCCCCTAGCTTCTTGGGCTGGCTTATGCCCAGTGGCTGAAAGCGGTCACCGGGCTGGCGACCTCGCACTACCAGCTTCTCTCCAGTTTTATTAAAGTCAAAGTAGGCGGTAAAGAGGTCATCTATCAACCCTATCCCCTTTATCCCCTTCCCCTTATCAAGGGGAAGGGGAGTTTTAGTTTCCGAAGGGGCTAACGCCCCTTCGGGCTTTCCCTTCAATCCTCCCTTAATGAACGAAGTGGTGGTAAAGTCCTCTCGGCTCAGAATAGTTGCCTCTATATGCCAGCCGGGTAGCCGTGTTTCGCCAGGGAGCTTTAGCTGAAACTCAGCTTCCAGAATGGGGAAAGGGGATAACACCGCCTGGTCAGGACCTAGCAGGTATTGGTTGTATTCTATGGAGAAGATTAAGCCCCCGGGCAGGCTGAGCCTTTTCCCCGCTGGTTTGGCTAGGGCGTCCATAATTTCTTCAATGTGGCGTGCCTCAATATCCTTGAGATTGCCCAGCAACTTTTCTACGGCTTTCCGGAGCAGGTGCCGCTTGAGGGCAGGAGGTAGCTTGAGAAATCTTTCCTTGTCCAGAACAATCGTGCTTTCTTGCTCTTGACCAAGTTCTCCCCATAACCGACCGATTTCTTTATCAATGAAGGTAAGGTCATCACTGGCAATGCGTCCCGTTCGGAGCAGGGCTTCAGCTACCTGTGGGTTATAGCTTTGTAACATGGGTAGGAGCTGGTGGCGGATTCTATTTCTCAGTGGCGATAGCGACAGGTTGGAGGCATCAATCCTGGGGGTAAGCTTATGGTGGTGGCAATAGTCGGCTGTCTCCTGTCGGCTTAGCGGCAACAGGGGTCTTATTATGGTGAGGCTATTCCCTGAAGATTGCCACCGGCTACATGGTTGTAGTCCACGAAGCCCCTGTGTTCCTGTTCCCCGGATTAGGTGCATCAGTATCGTCTCGATATGGTCGTCAACGGTGTGCCCTACCGCCACCCGGTCAGCGTCAATAGACCTGGCTACCTGAGCCAGGAAGGTATATCGCACCTCGCGGGCTGCTTCTTCTAATGAAAGGTGTTGCCGGGCTTGATAGGCTTTTACATTACGCTGTTCTATAGTAGCTGGGATACCGAGTTGCCGGGCTAGCTGGCAAACATAGCTGGCATCAGCCTCGGCCTCAGTGCCTCGCAGTTGGTGATTCAGGTGAGCCAGGTGTAGCTTTATGTCCAGCTCCGTCTGGAGCTGGGTCAGGATATGGAGCAGGCAGACTGAATCTGGTCCACCGGATACTGCCACCAGCAGGCAGTGCTGGCTTGATACCAGATGATGTTCCTGGATGAAGTGCAGTACCCGTTGCTCTAGTGTTGGCGGTTGTTTCCCTCTGGTTGTTACCAATTATTCATCCTTCAGCGAACCCTAACTATGCCTCTTCTAGGGAGTTGTTTATCTACTTCACCCCCTTTAATTCTTCTTTAGTAACCCTATCCCCTTTTTCCCCTTCCCCTTGTTAAGGGGAAGGGGACTTAGTTATATAAGAGAGGCCTCGCCTCTCTTGGACTCTCCTTAATGTTTACTCCTTTCAAGAGGGGAAGGGGATGTTTTTTCTGAAGAGGGGCGAAGCCCCTCTTACACTCCCTTTAATAAACAGTGTTTAAGGGGTTTTTCAGGATGAGTTTGGTGCGGTGGATGGACCTGGGATGATGGGTAAAACCCAGAGCGGCGGTAACCTGCTCTGGTCTTCCCGAGCCGCTGCTATCACAGCGCAACCTCATACCTATAGTGCAATATGGGTGATGCCAGTCAATAAACCACAGGTCATCAATTAAAGGTCTCAGGTCGTAGCTTCGCTTGCCAGTATCCCTCTGGTGTTGCCACGGTAAGTGCTTTACTAAGAGCAAAGCGGTAAGCGCTGATTCTATATCTTTTTGTTCCTTTTCCGTTTCTACATCAACCTTATACTCGGCATAGCCAACCTGTGATTGTAAGGATGGCTGGCTGGGGGCTATTTGATATACCTGTAGTATCTTAATACCAGGCGGTAGTTGCTGGCTTACGGCAGCAGTGAAGAAATGCGGGGAGACCCATCGGTTACAAAGGATGTCCATTAGCTCGGCTTCACTGGTTACGCCGATGGGGAGGGGTGCCGCTAGTGATATTCGGGGGTGGGGGCTAAATCCTTCTGAGTAGGCTAGTGATATATCGGAGCGGTGAAGTGCCCTTTGCCATAGCCGCATTATATCTAGGTGCGAGATGAACTTTACCTCTTGTCCTCGACAGAACCTAATGCGCAGACGCTGCATTTTCTTCCTTAGGCTTTTCCTTAGTCAATAGAATTTCTTCGATTTTTACCCCCCGCATCTTGGTTATTACCAGCTTCAGGTCCTTATACCTTAGCTGCTCGCTTGGTTTGGGTATGTGCCCTAAAAGGTTAAGCACAAAGCCGGCTACAGTTTCATATTCGCCCGAGGGCAACTCCAGGTCCATCTCTTCGTTTGCCTCCTCAATACGCATACCACCATCGATTTGGAAGGTATACTCATTGATTACCTCGTACTCCTTTTCCACTGTGGCTAGTTCATCCCCTACCGGACCTACAATTTCCTCCACCAATCGGCTGAGGCTGACTATGCCCGCGGTGCCGCCGAACTCGTCGATAACTACCGCCATCCGGTAGTTTTTATCACGCATTTCGGTAAAGAGTTCGCTGATGCGCTTGGTTTCAGGGGTAAAATAGGCGGGGCGAATCAGGTCATCAATGACACTCTGGTTATCAATAGTGCCCTTAGCCTGAGCCATAAGCACATCCTTTACCGAGAGGATACCGACTACGTTATCCATGTTCTCCTGAAATACCGGGAAGCGGGATAGGGGGGATTTAGCATAGAGGCTGAGGAAATCAGCTAGTTTGGAGCCTTGTTCTAGACATATAACCTCAGGGCGTGGCACCATGACTTCACGAACTGGTCGGTTGCCGAAGTCAAAAACCTTGTGTAGCATCTCAGCCTCGTCTTCCTCTACTGTCCCCTCTCTGTGCCCTACTGATATCATGGTGCGAATCTCCTCCTCACTGACCAGAGACCTGGGCACAGGTGTCCCGCCAAAAAGTTTGCTAAATCCTGAGGCTATCCAGCTCAGCACTACCACGAAGGGGGTAAGCAGCCAGGATATTACCTGTATTGGTCGGGAAAATGTTAGAGATAGCCTCTCAGCGTGCTGGGTAGCTATGGTTTTGGGGGTAGTTTCACAAAATACGAGGAGAATGGTGGTTAAACCTATAGTGGCAATGATGATACCCCACTGCTCCCCCCACATGCGGATGGCGAGAAAGGTAGCTAAGGCAGTAGCCGCAATGTTTGCGAAGTTGTTGCCCAGCAGTATAGTGGATAGAAGTTTTTCCGGTCGCTCAATCATCTTGGCTACTCGCCTTGCCCCAGTTACTTTGGTGTTGACCATGTGCTCAATCCTGATCCGTTGCAGGGAGGTAAAGGCTGTTTCCGAGCTGGAAAAGAAGGCTGATAGAAGAAGACAAACGAAAAGAAACACCAGATACAGTGTTTCAATGTTATACATATGGTATCACCCCGCTCTTATTTTAGTCCCTTTTTAATAATCTTAACATTGGCTAATAGGTGTGTCAAAAGAAGAGATTATTTAGCAATTCTTTCTTCCCACCCGTCCACCCTCAAATTGTATTTGTCGGCTGTTTTGTTGCCTGCAACCTGTGCTATAATCCTGAGGTATGAAAATTCTGGGTATTGAGACCTCTTGTGATGAAACAGCAGCGGCGGTGGTGGCGGATGGAGCTAAAATTCTGTCCAATCGGATTGCCTCTCAGGTGGAAATCCATGCCCGCTATGGTGGGATTGTTCCCGAGGTAGCCTCCAGGCAACACATTCTGGCGGTGATTCCTATACTAAACCAGGCGATGGCTGAGGCTAAGACTACCTGGAGCGATTTGGATGGCATTGCTGTCACCACCGGGCCGGGTCTGGCTGGCTCACTGCTGGTAGGAGTAAATGTAGCTAAGGCTATTGCTTTAGCTCACCGCTTGCCTATTACCGGAGTTAATCACCTTGAGGGTCATATCTATGCTAACTGGTTGATTGACCCTATCCCTGATTTCCCCCTGGTATGCCTTATTGTTTCTGGGGGACATACTGACCTGGTGCTGATGAGAGGGCACGGGGATTATGTGGTATTGGGACGGACACGGGATGATGCCGCCGGCGAAGCCTTTGATAAAGCCGCCAGGGTATTGGGTTTGGGCTATCCCGGTGGTCCCGCCATTGAGCGGGCAGCTAGAGATGGGAGTGCGGCTTCTATTCCACTACCTCGTGCCTGGCTGAAGGGAAGCAGCGACTTCAGCTTCAGCGGGGTCAAGACAGCACTGCTGCGATTGGTAGAGGGGGGTAGAGTTTCCTCCCCGGCTGATGCCGCTGCCAGCTTTCAGGAGGCAGTGGTTGATGTCCTGGTCACCAAAACGGTGGTGGCAGCCAGAGAGCATGGGGTGAGGCAGATTTTACTCGCCGGTGGGGTGGCAGCAAATAAGTTGCTTCGTGAGTGCTTGGCGAAGAATTCACCTATCCCGGTTCTGGTTCCTGAGCCGATACTATGCACTGATAACGCTGCGATGATTGCTGCCTGCGGCTACTACCGGTTTAAGGCAGGCAGAGTAGATGACCTGGATTTGGATGTGGTTCCCAGCCTCAAGCTGGCTTAGGCTGCTGGCTCAGCTGTTTGTCTAGCTCCTGCTTAAATGCCTGGTAGGCTGGCTCATCATAAAGGGCAAAGACTACCCTTTCCAGCCCGGTTTTCTGGGCTGAGTGGTGGACAACTTCGCTAATCATTATCCTGGCGCACTTATCCCGGGGAAAGCCGCCGACCCCGGTACCGAGGGCAGGGAAGGCGATGCTCTTTATCCCAAGTTCATCACCCTGGAGCAGGCTGTTTTTTGTCGCCTGCCCGATTTTGGTGGCATCAGTCGTTAGGTCCTGTCCCATTACCGCGGCATGTATAACATACTTCGCTTTTAACTTACCGGCGCCAGTGACGGCTGCTTCTCCAACCGGAATCGGTCCTTGGCTCACTGCCTCAGTCTCTATCTCCTTACCGCCGGCTCTCTTCAGGGCACCGGCTACCCCACCACCCATCCACAATTGGTTGTTGGCAGCATTTACCACGGCATCAACTTCAAGCTGGGTGATATCCCCGTGGCATACTTCAATCTTAATCATTGCCTACCTCGTTTTTTGGCTTTTTTGATGGTGTAGCCTTATACTCAAATTTGGCTCGTTCAGCAATAATAGAAAGCAGGGTAGCTGAGGTGCCGCGGGGCCGATACATCCCGGTTTCCCACTCGCTTATTGTTTGCTGGCGCGTGCCTAGCGTGCTTGCCAGCTCACGCTGGGTTAGTCCTAAATGATGCCTTAGGGCTTGGATGCGCTCGCTCTCCCATTGTGGTCGCTTCACTTGGTCCTGATTACTCATTAGTTAGATTTTACACGTTTCAGCGTAAGTCGTCAACAACGAGCAGGGTATAGTTAAGGTGAAATTTTGGGTAAAAAGGAGCTTTTATGGAGAATATGAGCAGTTTCAGCATCAAAATGGCTCTCAATTGCTGAAATTAGCCGTAGATAATTATGTATTGAGTTGCGATGGATGTCCACTTGGGTTATTATACACGAGTTAGCACTCTCAAGGTCAGAGTGCTAATAAGTTGAGCCGTGATTGGTAAATTGAGGAAGGAGGACTGAGATGGCGGTTAAGCTTCAACCATTGGCTGACCGGCTGGTGGTCAAACCTATTGAAAGGGAGGAGGTGAGCAAAGGGGGGATTGTTTTGCCTGATACAGCTAAGGAGAAACCCCAGGAGGGGGAGGTTATGGCTGTTGGTCCGGGCAGGTTATCTGAGGATGGGAAGCGGATAGCGATGGAGGTGAAGGTGGGTGATGTAGTGATTTATGCTAAGTATGGTGGCACTGAGATTAAGATTGAGGATGAAGAGCTGATGATTTTGCGTGAGAGCGATATTCTGGCTAAGAAAGGTAAGTAAGGAGGAGAAAATTGGCTAAACAAATTATATTTGATGAGAAAGTCAGGCATTCCCTAAAGAGGGGAATAGATGTTCTGGCTGATGCGGTCAAGGTGACCCTGGGACCTAAGGGACATTGCGTGGCGTTGGAGAAGAAGTGGGGGGCACCGGAGGTAATCGATGATGGGGTTACTATTGCCAAGGATGTTGAGCTTCCTGACCCCTTTGAGAACATGGGGGTGCAGTTAGTTAAGGAAGCAGCCACTAAGACCAATGATGCCTGTGGTGACGGCACTACTACATCCACTGTTCTGGCTCATGCCATTGTTACCGGCGGCTTTAAAAATGTGGCTGCTGGGGCTGAGCCGATGGCACTAAAGAGGGGGATTGAGAAGGCAACAAAGGCTATTATTGATGAGTTGAAGCGGGTATCTACCGTGGTAAAGGGTAAGGAGCAGATTGTTCAGGTCGCTACTATTACCGCTGTTGACCGGGAGATTGGTGATTTAATTGCCGAAGTGATGGAGAAGGTAGGCAAGGACGGGGTTATCACGGTTGAGGAATCCAAGGGTATAAAGTATGAGACTGAGTATGTGGAGGGAATGCAGTTTGACCGAGGCTATATCAGTCCCTATTTCATCACTAATCCCGAGAAGATGGAAACGGTGATAGACGACCCCTATATCCTTATTACTGATAAGAAGCTCTCGGCTATGTCTGACCTGCTACCGGCTCTAGAGAAAATATTACAGATGTCAAAGAACCTGCTTGTTGTCGCTGAGGACCTGGAAGGTGAAGCCTTGGCTACCCTGGTGGTCAATAAGTTGCGGGGCACACTTAATGTGCTGGCGGTTAAGGCTCCTGGTTTTGGTGACCGGCGTAAGGCGATACTGGAGGACATGGCAATTCTTACCGGGGGTAAGGTGATTTCGGAGGAGGTGGGGCGTAAGCTAGACTCGGTTACTGTGGAAGACCTGGGTAGGGCTCGCCGGGTAACCGCTGATAAAGATAACACTACTATCGTTGAGGGTAAGGGCTCGGAAGAGGCAATTAAGGGTAGAATCAAGCAGATTAGGGCTCAAATAGAGGAGACAGCCTCTGATTTTGACCGTGAGAAACTTCAGGAGAGACAGGCGAAGCTGGCAGGTGGGGTGGCGGTAATCAAGGTGGGAGCTGCTACCGAGGTTGAGCTTAAGGAGAGAAAGCACCGGGTTGAGGATGCCCTGTCGGCTACCCGGGCGGCGGTGGAGGAGGGTATACTGCCTGGTGGTGGTGTTGCCTTGCTGAGGGCTACCTCGGTCCTGGATAAACTAGAGGTTAGTGGGGATGAAGCTACTGGGGTTAATATTGTTAGACAAGCTATGGATGAGCCGATTCGATGGATTGCTACCAATGCTGGCAGGGATGGGGCAGTAATAGTTGATGCAGTTAAGAAGGCTTCAGCCGGCGTCGGTTACGATGCTGAGGCCGATGACTTTGGTGATATGGTGGCAAAGGGTATTATTGACCCGACCAAGGTGGTGAGGTCTGCCTTGGAGAATGCCGCCAGTATTGCGGCTATGGTTTTGATTACCGAGTCACTGATTACTGATATTCCAGAGAAGGAGAAGGCGCCAGCAGGGCCCGGTGGTGGTATGGAGGGTATGTATTAATCGGTTTTTTTACTTGAGTGGATTGAGAATAGCCGTGGGCTTCAACCCGCGGCTATTTTTATTATAGATTATAGCTTCAGAAGTTCTTCCAGAGGCTCATGGTCAGTAATAGGTCCCACCACCGCCAGGCGGAGCTGGCTGCCTACCAGTAGCTCTTGGGCTAATTTCTTCAGTTCATCAGCGGTGATGGCATCAATTATAGATACTACCTGGTCAACAGTGAGAATACGTCCGGTGAGAACTTCCTGTCCTCCCATCCAGCCAGCAACACTGCGGGTATCTTCCATGCTCAGTAGCAGGCGCCCCTTGATTAATTCCTTTGCCTTGGATATTTCAGCTTCAGGGACCTTTTCCCTCAGTTGAGAAAGCTCTTTCAGGATAGCCTTGATGGCTACGGGCAGGTTTTTAGGTTCTACCCCGGCATAGATAGTAACCGAGCCTGAGTCGAGGAGGTACTCGGTATAGCTGTGGATATTATAGGCAAGCCCTAGTTTATCCCTGATTTCAGTAAACAAACGACTGCTCATACCTGCCCCCAGGATGACATTAAGCAGGTCAAGGGTGTAGCGCTGGGGATGGAACAGTGATAGCCCGGGTAATGCCAGGCACAGGTGGGCTTGCTTGGTGTCCCTTGTCTCAACCTGGAGCCGGGGGTTTGGTTGCTCCTTATAAACCGAGTATCCAGGACGAGGCTGCTGGTTAGTCCAGTTAGCCAGAGCTTGGCTAACCGCGGTTACCGCCTCCTGGTGCTGGATATTACCAGCAATGGTAACTACTGTGTTATCAGGTTGATATTGACTTGCCAGGTAGTCAAGCATTATGTCTCTGGTAATGGTTGCCACTGATTCCTTGCTGCCAGCTATATCGCGTCCCAGGGGATGCTTGGGCCATAACAGCTCATCAATGAGCATATTAACCTGTTGTGACGGGGAGTCTTTACTCATGTTAATCTCTTCAATGATGACCTGGCGTTCTCGCTCTATTTCCTGAGGGTCAAATCTGGAATAGAGTAGTATATCTGCCAGCACATCCAGAGCCAGGGGGAAGTGGGACTGAGCCACCTTACACCAGTAGACGGTTAATTCCCGGTCAGTGCCCCCGTTAAGGATTCCGCCCACCCCTTCTATTGCCTCGGAAATCTCCCTGGAAGTGGGTCGCTTCTGGGTGCCTTTAAAAAATAGGTGCTCAATAAAGTGTGAGACCCCGGCCTGTGTCTCGGTCTCGTATCGGGAGCCGACACCAATAAAGATGCAGATAGATACCGAGCGGGTATGAGGCATGGTGGTGGTGATAACCCGCAGCCCGTTATCCAGCGTAGTCTTCTGATACAATACTCAGCCTCCTTAATCAGTGTTAAATGACATTCTAGTGGTGTTCCCTATCAGGTGTCAATTTAAAGGTGTCTAAAAGATTATTGAGCTTTGGTGCAGTGTCACAACTCTTGTTTACTTTCAAAAACCCAAAGATAAATGCTTCTCATTAAGCTTAAGGTGTAGCTTAGGACTGCGTGAGCCATTTCAGGTGTCTTTGTCCATGGGATATTTGAAACCTTGTCTCGGTCATGAGCTGATACCGTTCGCACGGTGCCCACCACTAGGCACATGTTCTTGTGCTTTGTGTGAATTGCTCCGTTCTTTGCCAACTCCTCAGCTACTTGCCCAATGCCATTTCGGTTAGAAACATCAACGCTCTTCATTTTAGCTATCAGCCGTAGGAAATTTTCGAAAGCTTTGCCGTTTTCCTCACAGGATTTTTCAGGGTTTTTCCCAGAGTCGGTAAATGCTTGAATTAGTCGTTGCCGCTCTGGGTTTTCCAGAAACTCATAACATTGTGCCGTCAACCGCCTGCCTAAATATAGACCGATCTCGAACTCATTCCCCAACTTAATTTCTAGTGCTTCGCTTATCGCCTTTAGTTCTTCCTTAAGTGTTTCTGCGAAGTGAAGTGCACCGTTCTTGTCACGCGATAGAATTCCGATATCAACCCCCCATTTTGATAAGGCTGGAAAAGTATTTTTATCAAGATTACTATCACCAAGCATCACGCCTGCTTTCCTCATAGCAGCTGATTCATCCTCACCGTAAAAGAGGAATTGACACAGAACTTCGAAAGGCCTATACGACTGTAGGAGTTGCTGGAACAGGTGTCGCTTCTCCGCCGAGGGCATCCCTTTTAATGGATTCATTTGTACATATGTGTATTTCCCACCACTTACCTTCTTCACAAATCCTAGATGACTTGCATTAAGTAAGGCATTGCAGGTTGTTGTTGACCCCACGCCAGCAAATCTGGCTACTTCTTTTAGAGAGGCAGTTCCAAGAAAATCGACGGCCTCCGTTACCTTCAGGATTGTGTCAACAGGCATGGAGTACAGTCTCAATCCCACAAAAGACATTATTTACTCCGCCCCTTCCTCTACGGCAAGAAGATCCAGCATCTTCTTAAGCCTTTCGATATCTGTTTTACTAATATCACTTGGTACAGTGATTGCAACACTCTTGCCACTCGATAAAGTCAATTTTAGAGAGTGAACCTGACCTGTCGAAGGTGGTTTCTGTCCGGTTTCAGGAATTTCTGTCTCAGCTGGTAATGTCTCCCCTCCGACAGCTTCGTATGTCTGTCCCACTTTCAGGACATTGTCATCTCCCAGAACCCCAGCATATTTGGCGGAGCTGACAAAAACCTTGACCGCACTATTCATTACAGCCTTTGCTATTTTGTATTCGTTCATAAGGATATTCGCTATTGTATTGGGCAGAGGTTTCCCATCGAA
This sequence comes from uncultured Dehalococcoidales bacterium, assembly GCA_964616615.1. Classification (GTDB taxonomy): domain Bacteria; phylum Chloroflexota; class Dehalococcoidia; order Dehalococcoidales; family DAOVUZ01; genus DAOVUZ01. The sequence continues at coordinate 11,363 of CAZTRJ010000020.1, read as the reverse complement.
TCTTTTTATGAGTTTCTGATATAGGGTAGGGGAGCGAAATGCTTCGATGGTCAGCTTCTTACTCTGGGCATCCCTTTGTTCTTCTGTCGGGTACAGTATGAGTCTAGCACGCTCTGTAATACTAAGAAGGCCGGTTTTGAACTGTAATAGACCAAATTGCCTACAGCTACTCAATTTCCCCGTGTATGATTTCGTGTTGCTGCTTTTAAGCCCGAGTTCGCTAAGTAGCGAGCCTTCAGCCACTTCTTGCTTGCCACCAAGTTTATCTACTGTTCGAACGAACTCCATGCAAGCACTCAGGTCATAGGGTGGATACTGGGCGCTTTTTTCTCTTGGTTTTTTGCTCTTCTTGTTCCCCAATTCTGTAGATTTCTCTTCCGACATTTTCAACACCTCCAGTTTTTGTTGTCTAACGCACTAATTATAGCATATGCGGCAACTAATATCAACTTCTTTCATTGTCACTATTAGTTAATTATTTAGAGAATCTATTGCATCTGACTCTGGTGAAAGATGCCAGCAAAGACAGCAATATAATTAGTAATAATTAGTTTTAGCCTATGCGTAGTACTAGAACTTGAGGGATATTAGGAGAGGGGCGAAGCCCCTCTTTTTAACATCTTCCCCTTCCCCTTGTTAAGGGGAAGGGGATACAGGGGATAGGGTTACTAAATAATAAATTGACTTCACTAGCGGGCACTGCTAACATTAGGGAAATGATGTCTAGGCTTTCTTTATTCCCCTTAACTGCTGAGGTGAGTGACAGGGGTCACCTCATAATTGGTGGCGGTGATAGTGTAGAGCTAGCCGCTGAGTTTGGCACGCCACTATATGTCTTTGATGAACATAGCTTGCGTCATAAATGCCGGGAATTCAAACTGGAATTCGGTCAGCGCTATGCTGATACTACTGTTATTTATGCTGGTAAAGCCTTTATGAATAAGGCTCTGGTGCTCATCTTGAATGAGGAGGGAATGGGGCTGGATGTAGTCTCTGGGGGGGAGATTAGTATTGCCCGGTCGGTTGATTTCCCCTTAGATAGAGTCTATTTCCATGGTAACAATAAATCAGCCGAGGAACTCAGGCTGGCATTAAACTGGAATATCGGTCACATCGTGGTCGACAATTTTTATGAGCTTGCTATGCTGGGTGAAATGGCTGAGGAGCAGGGCTGTAGACCTGATATCTTGCTTCGGCTGTCTCCCGGGGTGGAGCCTCATACTCATAAGTATATTGCTACCGGCGTTGTTGATAGTAAGTTTGGCTTTCCCTTAGCCAGCGGGGAACAGGCGGTAGCCACTGCTATGTCTATGTCTAACCTCAATCTGGTTGGTCTGCACTTTCACATAGGCTCTCTCATCTTTGAGACTGAGCCCTATCAGAAGTCTATTGAGCTTATAGTCAACTTTGCCGCTGAGATGAAGCTGAAATATGGCTTTGAACTCAGGGAGCTGGATATTGGTGGTGGCTTTGCTGTTCAGTATGCCCTTGATTCTCCAGCATCACCCATTGCTGTCTATGCTGAGGCGATGGTGTCTAAGATTATCAGTAAGTGCCAGGAGCTGGAGCTGGCATTACCCCGGCTTATTATTGAGCCAGGAAGGGCGATAGTGGCACGGGCGGGGGTAGCACTATATAAGGTAGGGGTGGTCAAGGATATACCGGGGGTCAGGCGCTATGTCTCGGTAGATGGTGGCATGGCGGACAACATCCGCCCCGCCCTTTATGGGGCTAAACATGAGGCAGTGGTCGCCAATAAGATGTCGGCAGAGGAAGTGGAGAAAGTTACTATTGCCGGCAAGTTCTGTGAGTCAGGTGATATATTAATTAAAGATATTGACCTGCCCCCGGTTTCAGCCGGTGATATTATAGCTATACCCGACAGTGGTGCTTATTGTCTGCCCCAGGCAAGCAACTATAACGCCTCGCTTAAGCCGGCGGTGGTTCTGGTCAGGGAGGGCAAGGCACGCCTTATTCGGCGCCGGGAGACCTTTGATGACCTGACAAGGTGTGATTTGGTCTAGAGATTGTTTATTGGGGAAGTTTGAAGGGGCGAAGCCCCTTCAAAACCTATACCTCCCCCTCTCCTTCGAAGGAGAGGGGGATAAAGGGGGTGAGGTTGATAAATAGCATCTTAATTCAGGAAATGGAGATTTTATAGTGTGGCCGGTTGTGGGACAAAACAGAATAGTGTCCTTACTTCAGCGTAGCCTGGAGCGGGAGGCTTTGGCTCATGCCTACCTTCTGGTTGGTCCGCCTCATGTGGGTAAGATGACCCTGGCACTGAATCTGGCTCGGGCGCTCAACTGTGTGGCAGCCGAGCCCCCCTGTGGAATGTGCGATTCTTGCCAGAAAATAATTTCAGCCAAGCATGCTGATGTCCAGATTATAGGCTTGGTCAACGATGACAGTTCAGCCGAGTCTAAACCTCGGACGGAGATTGGCATCGACCAGATTAGGCAATTGCAGCACTCATCCAGCCTGCCGCCCTTTGAGGGTAAGTATAAGGTATTTATTATTGATGGGGCTGAGTTCCTGTCAATTGAAGCCGCCAACTGCCTGCTTAAGACCCTGGAGGAGCCTCTAGGTAAGGTAATCTTTATCCTACTAACTACAGACGAGAGGCTGATACCGGCGACGGTGATTTCTCGTTGCCAGCGGCTGGAGTTACTTCCTCTGGCGGCGGGTGAGGTAGAGGCTGCCCTTAATCAGCAGGGCGTTGAGCCACCAAAGGCTAAGCTTCTGGCTAGGCTTTCCCATGGCTGCCTGGGCTGGGCACTATCGGCGGCTGATGATGATAGTTTGCTCCGGTTGCGGGGGGAGAGGCGGGACAGGTTGCTTGATATTATCAATGCTGATTATGACCAGCGTTTTGATTATGCTTCCCAGTTGGCAGTTCAGTTTAGTCAAAACCGGGGATTGGTTCAGGAGGTGCTGGATTTGTGGCTTGACTGGTGGCGTGACCTGATGCTGGTTAAGGTAGGCTGTGGTGATACCATTACCAATGCTGACCTTGAAGCGAGGCTTGCTGAGATGGTCAGGGGTTATTCTCTGGCTCAAATAAAGGCTTTTATTGATAGTATTCAGGCGGCTGGGGAACAGCTCAGGCAGAATGCCAATCCCCGGCTGGTGCTGGAGGTGTTAATGCTTGATATACCAAGGAAGGAGGGGCGCAGTGAGCCGAAGGTCACTGCCCTGAACTATGGCTGAGATTGTTGGCGTGCGTTTCAAGAGGGCGGGTAGAGTATACTACTTCGACCCGGCAGGTATTGACCTGGGGGTAGATGATTATGTAGTGGTTAAGACCGCTCGTGGTCTGGAGCTGGGGCATGTGGTCATTGCCCCCACGCAGGTATTGGCCAGTGAGCTGACTGAACCATTGAAGCCGGTAGTGCGCAAGGCGGAACCGGAGGATGTTGAGCATGTCCAGGAACTTGAGCACCAGGAGGACGAGGCTCTAATGGAGTGTGGTAAGCTGATTGCTAACCTAAATTTGCCGATGAAGCTACTATCTGCTGAATACAACCTTGATGGCAGTCGCCTTACCTTCTTCTTTAGTGCTGCGGAGAGGATTGATTTCCGTGAGCTGGTTCGGCAGTTAACTAGCCAGTTTAAGATACGGGTGGAATTACGGCAGGTAGGTCCAAGGGATGAAGCCAAGCTGATAGGTGGCTTTGGCAGGTGTGGTCGTCCTCTATGTTGTATGAGTTTCTTGAGCGATTTTGCCCCGGTTTCCATTAGAATGGCAAAGGAGCAGGATTTACCCCTTAACCCGATGAAGATATCAGGTGTTTGCGGGCGGTTGCTTTGCTGCTTGGTCTATGAGAATGAGCAATACCATGCTATGAAAGAGAAATTGCCCAAGGAGGGTAAGCGAGTATCTACCTCTATTGGAGTAGCTACTGTAGTCGGCAGTAACCCGCTGAAGGAAACGGTGCTGGTGGAACTGGAGAGCCAGGCGAGGGTGGAATTGCCTCTCAGCGAGGTTACTGTTGAGGATGAGCACCCATCACCGCGGGGGAAGAGTGGATGAGTTTCAGGGAAAGAACATTGGTTGATAATCAAATCTCATTGGGGAAGATACTTTTGCCATTCACTCTGAGTTTGCAGGTAGTGGTAGGGGATATAAAACAGGGTGTTACCGTGGGGGGGAGAGGGACGGTGAATTAATCTCATCCCGGCTTGTTCCGGCGTTTTACCTGCCTTATGCTGATTACAGAGTACACAGGCGCTAACTACATTTTCCCAGGTGTGTTCACCGCCGCGGTATCGCGGGATAACATGGTCTAAGGTAAGTTGATGGGTTTCCCGGCCGCAATATTGGCAGGTGTATTGGTCGCGGTTAAAAATCTCAAGGCGAGTTAGCTTTCTCTCCGGTCGGGGGCGCTTAATCATATGGGCGAGTCGGATTACTGAGGGCAGGGGGAAGGTGCAGCTGGCGGAGTGGATAAATCCGGCGCCATTTTCCAGCATCTCAGCCTTACCCCGGTAAAGTAACACCACTGCTCGTCGGGCACGACATATATTGAGTGGTTCATAGTTCTGGTTTAGCACTAGGACAGGAACGTTTATCATCTCTGGCTTCTCTCTAAGTGAGAACTAACCTATTTTACAAGAAGGTTTCTGGCGATGCAAGTTTTGATTTGGACCTTCTTAGCTCTGGCTGTCTTTCTTACCCCGGCGAGATGCTCTTTTTTGACTGGTCACATCGCTTCGATAGTCAGGAACCTTGATATTAAGTGGAATGCTTATCTTAGGGTCGGCTAGTCTAGAAGCCATGCGACTCTCAATTTCATCCAGTGAGCAGCAGGTGGTAATTACTGTTGCCAGCCGGGCATTGTAACGATAGTTTATAACTTGGTAAAGCTTTTCCTGTGCCCAGGGTGTGGTTGATTGCTCACCAAAGTCATCCAGAATGAGCAGGGGGGTATTCTTCACGCTTTCAAAGAGCTGGTCATAGGACACCCTGCTCTCCGGGCTGAAGGTAGAGCGAAGGTGGTCAAGGAAGTCAGGCACCACCACAAACAGGGCTGGTTTACCGGCTTGAAGGCTCTCATTAGCGATAGCTGCTGCCAGGTGTGTCTTACCACAGCCATTAACACCAAGCAGTACCAACCAGCTATCGGGTGACTTGGCGAAGTCAGAGGCTACACGGAATACTTCCTTAAGATTTTCACGTTGTTCTTGCGACAGATTAACCCGCCTCCAGTCAAAGTTGTCAAAGGTCATGGTTCTGTGTAGCTTCGCCAGGCCGCTATATTGCTGTAAGCGGGCTTGGCGCTCCTTGTCTAATTCTTCTTGAACACAGCGGCAGGCAACAACCCGACTAAAGTCTGGTTTCCCTGAAGCTAGAAGAGGATGAACGAAGCCCGCCCCATTACAAATAGGGCAGTTTGAGCTTGGTGTGGCTTCTTCTGGTTCTTCAGCGCTTGACCATGTGTCCATATTTGCCCTTAATGTATTTATCGGGGTCTGTCTTTTTAAAATCTCTCCTATATGTTCCATTACCTCTACCTTCCGCTGACCAGCGCTCCAAAATCTTGGCAATATACCTCCAGTTTCGCTTGTTAAGGGAAACTGCCTCTTTGATGGCATCTCTAATCCAGTCCTTAGGATAAAGCTTCTCTGCGTCACCAAGTTCTTCGGCAATCATCGGGGTCAACATACCAATGTTCTGCTCATAAAGGGTAAAAATGTCGGGCTGCGGCTCAGTCTCCACATCAGGTTGAGCCTGTTCCCCGGCTTTCAGCCCGCTCAACTGGAACTCACCATTTTGAATTTTAGCCACAATCTGTCTATCGGAATCGGTATTTAGAAAATAAATATCCTCAGGGGCTCCGTCTCTGTCCAATACTAGGTGAAGGATAGTCCCCCGCTCAACTGCCATTTTCAGGGCGTCACCCAGTGCTTCACCAGGTGCTTTGTCTCTCCCGCTGAGGCTGCTCATCAGGCTCTTGTTTACTAAAAGCTCACTATAGGTGACAAAGCGGGGATAGCCCCGTTTGCGGTAAAGTGTCTCAAAGATGTGGAGGGTTGTCTTTAGCTCGGTAATATCACTGATTTGTGGCAGCAGATGGCTGAAGAAAACATTAGGTATAGGCGTAAACCGCATCCTGGCGGGGAAACCACTAACCTGCTTCATAGTAAACTCGGCTCTTCACTACCAACATTTTCAAACTTGGTCGTTTTCGGTAGAAAGCGAAGACTTGTTTGCCCGATAGGACCGTTACGGTGCTTGGCAACTATGATTTCAGCCGGCGGTGGGTATTGTTCACCGGGGTGGGCATCCTCCCACGCCTCCTTGGTTGGAAAATGTAATTCGTCGCGGTTAACAAAGAGGACAACATCGGCATCCTGTTCAATGCTGCCACTTTCCCTCAGGTCGGAAAGCTGGGGTGCATGTGAGGCACGGAATTCAGAGGCTCGACTAAGTTGTGACACCGCCAGAACCGGCACATCAAGCTCGCGGGCTAAGCCTTTAAGCGAACGAGAGATATAGCTAATCTCCTGAACCCTGTTTTCCATTCTCCCATCCCCCTCCATCAACTGCATATAATCAATGATAATGAGGTCAATACCATGCTCAAAGTGGAGTCGTCGTGCCTTGCTTCGCATCTCTACTACTCGGAGTTGAGGTGTGTCATCGACATAAATCGATGTCTCAGATAGCTTGCCGGTGGCTTCCATAATCCTTTTTTCCTCTTCTTCAGCGTGAAGCCCAAGGCGAATAATGCGACTCAGGTTGACCTCTGACTCACTGGATAGCAGCCTCCACACCAGCGAATCTCGTGCCATCTCAAGGCTAAATAGGGCGACACAAGCCCTCTGCTCCACGGCGGCGTTTCTGGCGATATTAAGGACGAGGCTGGTTTTGCCCATACTTGGCCTGCCGCCGACAATGATTAGGTCAGAGCGCTTAAATCCACCGATGAGCTCATCCAGTCCAGTAAAGCCGGAGAAGATATTGGGAATTGGCTCAATGTAGCCTTCCGCCTCGGGGTGGGACGGGGCTTCAAAATACTTGTCCAGCACCTGGCGAATGTGGATAAAGTCCCGGGGACTCTGCCCGTGACGCAGTCGGAACAGGATATCCTCGGCTCTATTCAGGCTGGCATCAACATCGGGGTCTGCCTCGTAACCAACATCTGCAATCTGGCCAGCGGCAGTGATAAGGTGGCGCATTACCGATAGGCGATAAACAATTTGAGCGTAGTGCTCAATATCAAGGGAGGTAGGGACGATAGAGATTAGGTGACTTAAATAAGCAGCACCACCGCATGCCTCCAGTTTTCCTCGTCGGTCAAGTTCCTGAGCTACTGTGATTTGGTCTATCGCCTCATCCGGGCGCTGGTAAAGCGACAGGCATGCTCCATATATCCATCGGTTCTGCTCACTATAGAAGTCCTGTTCTTGAAGGAAGGTAGTAATTTTATAGATTGCTGTCCCATCTATCAGCAGTGAGCCGATTACTGCTTCCTCAGCATCAATATCGTGTGGTGGCAATTTTTCACCATACAATCTATCCTGTCTCCTTCTCAGTCACCGTAACCTTTATTTTGGGTATTATATCCTTAGCCAGTTTAATGGCTACCTCGTAGCTACCGAGTTGACGGATAGGCTCGGTTAACTCTATCTTTCTTTTGTCAATGACTACCCCGCTGGTGTTTTGTAGCTCGGAGGCAATATCAGCACTGGTAATCGAGCCATACAAGCGGTCTTTAGCTCCTGCCCGGGCTTTCAGGGTAATCTCCTTACCTTCTAGCTGCTGAGCCAGCTCAGCTAATCTATCTTCGGTTTGGACTTGACTGGCGGCTTCTGTTTTAAGTTGTGTCCTTATGGTGCTGAGTGCTGGCGAATTAGCGGGCAGGGCTAGCTTTCTGGGGATGAGGAAATTTCTCCCGTAGCCACTGGCTACGTCTTTTATCTCACCGGCTCTAGCCATATTGGTCACATCTTGAAGGAAAACGACTTTCATAATTCCCCCTTACTCATAATTATACTGCACCCAGTGATGAAGCAAAAGACTAATTTACCGGCCTTGAAAGGTAAAGTCCTAAAATTTTTTTAGAATGATTTATTTCTGGTTGGCAATAAACTTTTCGGCGTAGATAGCGGCGGTAGCCCCATCTCCGGCAGCAGTAATTGCTTGCCGGGCGGAGTGACGGCGAATGTCACCAGCAGCCAAGATGCCGGCTATTTCGGTCTCCATTTTTTCATTGGTGCTGATATGACCAGTGGCGTCTAGGGGTAAAATGCCCTTGAGGTAGTCGGTATTAGGCTTAAGCCCAATAGATATAAAGATTCCAGCTATCTCCAGAGTGGGCTTTTCCCCGGTTACCACCTGATGGAGCTTGAGCCTTTTAACTGAATCTTGGCCCACGATTTCCTCAACTACAGTATCCCACAGGAATTCTATTTTTGGTTCAGCCAGGGCTTTCTCCTGGAGGATAGGGCTGGCACGGAGCTGGTGGCGGCGGTGGATTACCGTCACCCTGGAGGCGAATTTGGCGAGATGTAGGGCTTCAGTAATAGCCGTATCACCACCACCGACTATGGCTACTGGCTTTTCTCTGAAGAAGGTAGCGTCACAGGTAGCGCAGTAGGACACCCCCTTTCCGCTAAACTCCTTTTCTCCGGGTATGCCCAGTTTGTATCGTTCTGAGCCACTGGCTATAATCACCGCTTTGGCGATAAAATTGCCTTTAGTAGTGTTTACCACTTTTTGTTCCTGTTGAAGCTCAATGCCGGTAGCCTCGGCGGTAACAGTTTCTAGCCCATAACTTGTTGCCTGCTGCTGCATTAGTTGACTTAGTTCAAAACCGCTAATGCCTTCGGGAAAACCGGGGTAGTTTTCTACCCACTGGGCATCCACTATCTGCCCGCCGGGCAAACCCCTCTCTATAAGCAGGCTGTCGAGCCTGTCTCTTGAAGTGTAAAGCCCGGCGGTAAGTCCAGCGGGACCACCACCAATAATAACGATTTCATATTCTTTGGTCATGGTTTGATTTCTATCTCGGTATCGATAGCATGTTTATTCCAGGACGGCGTCCAACTCTTGTTTTAGCTCGGCTTTGGGTTTATAGCCTACTATCTGTGAAGCTGGTTTTCCGTTTTTAAAGATAATGAGATTGGGAATAGCCATTATGCCATATTTGGTAGGAGTTCTTGGATTCTGGTCAACATCTACTTTGGCAAAGCTTATCCTGCCGTTATACTCCTCAGCCAGCTCTTCTAGCACTGGGGCGGTCATCATACAAGGTCGGCACCACGGTGCCCAGAAGTCAACTATTACCGGTGTTTTGGCTTGTAGTACAATTTGGTCGAAGTTGCTGTCATTTACTGCGATTGGTTTATTCATGGCTTTCCTCCTTTATTATTGGTGAGATACCTCGTTCTACAGTCTGCTTGGCTAAGCCGATGGCATTTTTAATAGCTCTGGATTGACTGCGTCCGTGAGCGATGATGATGTTTCCGTTTACCCCCAGAAGACATGCCCCGCCATATTCCCGGTAGTCTGCTCTTTTAGCCCAGGAATCCATCCCAATATCACGATGCAAAGCTCGTGCTGGAAGGTGATAGGCTTTGGAGAAGACTTGCCTGACTTGGCTAAGCGAAGATAGCCAGTGATCACTTATACCCTCAAGAGTCTTGAGGACTATATTCCCGGTGAAGCCATCGGTAACAATGATATCTACTGTTCCTTTTGATATATCTTGACCTTCTATATTGCCGATAAAGTTTAAGTTAGCCTTCTTAAGGAGCTTGTGGCTTTCCTGAATCAAACGGTTACCCTTTGTTTCCTCTTCGCCATTATTGAGTAAGCCGACACGAGGGGAGCTAATACCGAGAATGTGTTTAACATAGGTAGTGCCCAACTGAGCGAATTGAACCAAGTGGCTTGGTCGGCAATTAACATTAACCCCAGAATCAATAAGGAGCACTGGGGCAGAGGGGGTGATGTCAAGGAAACTACCTAGGGCAGGACGCTCGATGCTTTCTACTTTGCCCAGGTTAAGAAGGGCAGCGCATATTACTGCCCCGGTGTTGCCTGCGGAGACAAAGGCTGAGGCGGTGCCGTCTCTTACCAGGTTAACTCCGACTACTATTGACGAGTCTGGCTTGCTGCGGATTGCCTTTACCGGCGGCTCGTGATGCTCAATAACCTGGCTGGCGTCAATAATCGTAAGGGGTGTTTTTCTTACATAGCGGCTTGCCAGCACATGGAGTATGCTTTTCCTGCCCACCAGAGCGATATCCACTTCGTACTCTTGAGCTGCCTTTTCCGCTCCTTTAACTATTTCGTGGGGAGCGTAGTCTCCGCCAGCGGCATCAATAGCAATTAGCATCTACTTCCTCAACCAAAATTTCTAGGTTGGGCTTCTCTCCCACAGGTCACAGCGCCCTCCCCACTGGGCAAGTACCTGACCATTAACAGAAACCTGGGCTATCTCACACAGGTTAGGACAGGCTTTGCATTCAAATGAAGAGGTATAATAGTTTACTTCACTCATGCTAAATCCATTAAACTTGCTTTCATTGTTATTACTTACGTTATTACTTACCATCTCTTCATGCACCAGTAATGCAGCGCCTATCGCCCCCATGACCTCGTGGTGGGGCGGGACAATGATTTCGGCATTAAGCTCTTCTTGAAATGCCTTCACTATCCCCGGGTTAAAGGCAACCCCGCCCTGAAATACTATTGGGGGTCGAATATCTTTGCCTAAGCCAACATTATTAAGGTAGTTGCGCACCAATGCTCGGCACAGACCATAGATAATGTCCTCGGTTTGATGCCCCATTTGTTGCTTGTGGACCATATCTGACTCAGCAAAGACGGTGCATCGTCCGGCAATATGTGTCGGTGTGTCGCTAGCCAGTGCTCGCTGGCTGAACTCCTCAATGCTCATGTTGAGTCGCTGTGCCTGGTGGTCAAGGAAGCTACCGGTGCCAGCAGCACATACCGTATTCATGCCGAAGTCAGTTACTATCCCGTCTCTGATAATGATAATCTTACTATCCTGCCCCCCGATTTCAATGATAGTTTGCACCTCGGGGATGTGCTGCAGAGTAGCCACAGCATGGCTGGTAATCTCATTCTTGACTAAATCAGCACCAACGACGACGCCGACGAGGTAGCGGGCGCTCCCCGTGGTAGCTACACCACAAATGTCAACCTGTTTAGGCAGTTGCTGTTTGATTTGCTTCAGCCCTTGTTGCACCATGGTAACCGGCTTGCCTTGTGTCAGCAGGTAGAGAGAAGTAACCAGCTCATCACTTTTATCTAGCACAGCAAACTTGGTAGTTACTGAGCCAACATCAATGCCCAAATAGGCTTCCATCAACTCCTCTTAGACAGTTAT
>CAZTRJ010000019.1:15672-23498 GCA_964616615.1 uncultured Dehalococcoidales bacterium | reverse complement strand
CCGGTTTACCCCACTCAAATTGAAGTGGGATTACCTCGGCGCCAAATTGCCTGGCAATAGCAGCAAAGCGTTCTCCAAAGGCACCGATAGATACCGATAATACCTTGTCTCCGGGAGATAGGGTATTAACAATAGCTGCCTCCAAGCCACCGGTGCCTGAACCAGTAAGCAGGAAAACATCGTTCTTGGTCTGGAACAGTTGTTTTAGTTTGGCGGTTACCCCATTTAGTATCTGCCCGAATTCATCACCCCGATGGTTTATCATCTGCTTGGTCATTGCCTGGAGAACTTCAGTGGGGCAGGGGGTAGGTCCTGGGATACGTAGCTTTTCCATTTGGCTCCTTTACTATTCGGTTATTTGGTTATTTGGTTACTTAGTATATCAGTATTAATTACTCTGGCAAAGCGGCGTTTACCCACTTTGATAATGCTACCACTTTTGACGGGAGCATAGCTGAATACGATGTTACCTTTTACATCGTAAGTTATCTTAGTACCATCTATACTGACGGCTCCTTGTTCAATTAATCGGTTAGCCTCGCTATGGCTTTTAACTAAATCTGCTGCTATAAGTAGTCGGCTAACATCTATATATTCATGCTTAGCTTTTTGAGGTATTAGTTTATTGAAAGATAGGTGATATTCCTTTATTTCTTCTGGCACTTCCCCTTTTTGGAACACTTTGGCGAAATGTTCCTCGGCTTCGGCGGCTGCCTTTTGACTGTAAAGCTGGCTCACAATCTCCTTGGCTAGCCTCTTTTTAAGCATCATCGGGTTAACGCTATCATCATCAAGCTGCTTCCTGAATTCGTCCAGTTCCTCGTCGGGGACATCAGTCACCAATTCGAAGTAGCTCAGGATGAGGCTGTCAGGGATGGACATTACCTTGCCGTATATCTCGTGGGGTGGCTCGGCGACGCCGATATAGTTGCCCAGGCTTTTGCTCATCTTTTGACTGCCATCGGTGCCAACAAGGAGGGGGACTAGAAAGATTTGCTGGGGAGGCTGTCCTACCATGGATTGAAGTTCCCGCCCCACCAGTAAGTTAAACTTCTGGTCGGTGCCGCCAAACTCAACATCAGCCTGGACAGCTACTGAATCGTGGGCTTGGAGCAAGGGGTAAAGTAATTCAGTTAGGGCAATAGGACGCCCGGCACTATACCGGTTGCTGAAGTCGTCACGAGCCAGTAATTGGGCTACAGTAAACTTGCTGGTAAGCTGGATAATGTCAGCCAGGGTAAACTTGCCAAACCACTCACTCTGCCACCTCACCTCTGTCCTTTTCTTATCAACCACCTTAAAGAACTGCTCCATATAGGTTTCGGCATTAGCCTGAACCTGCTCCATAGACAGCATGGGTCGGGTGATAGAGACACTGCTGGGGTCACCAATCTGAGCAGTCCAATCAGCAACGATAAGAACAACCTGATGTCCCAGCTCCTGGAACTGGCGCAATTTCCTTAGCGCTACCATATGGCCCAGGTGGATGTCGGGAAAGCTGGGGTCGAAACCCTCTTTTAGCCGTAGTTTTTTGCCTGAGCGCAGTAGCTTTATCATTTCTTCTTCAATTATAATTTCAGCTACCCCTCGCTTTAGCAATTGGTTGATATCATGGCTGGTCATAACTTCTTCACCACGCCTAGTCTCTACCCCGGGAGCTTAATATAGCTCTGCCTTGATTTACATCCTCTATTATCTGTTTCCTCAGTTCCTCTGTGGTGTTAAATTGCTTTTCATCACGAAGTCGCTCTATAATATCAATCTTTAGCTCGTGCCCGTATAGGTCGCTGTCGTAGTTGAGGATATAGACCTCTACAGTACGCTCATTGTAACCGAAAGTAGGGCACTTCCCAATATTGGTCATTGACTGGTAGACTTGGTCATCAACATGTGCCCAGGTAGCATAAACGCCGTCGGCAGGCAGAGCCTGTTCCGGGTTTATGTCCAGGTTGGTGGTGTGAAAGCCTAATTCTACGCCTCGACCTGCCCCGGTGGTTACACGCCCATGAAGGCTGAAGGAGCGACCTATTAGCTGGTGCACCTTTTTCATGTTTCCGTCAGCTAAAGCCTTCCTGATAGTAGTGCTACTTGCCACCTCATCATTTATCACTATAGGGGGTACTACGGTTACACTGAAGTTCATATCCTGTCCCAGTGTGCGGAGGGTGTTAGCATCACCTTCTCGGTTCCGACCCAGGGCAAAGTCAGGTCCAATTACTATCCCGCACATTCTGAGGTGTTTCTTTAGTAGACTGACAAACTCGTGGGCGCTGAGCTGGGCAAGCTCAGGGGTGAAGGATAAGGTAATGATAGTATCAACGCCTTCATTTTTGAGGAGGTTGGTTCTTTCGGCGAGGTCAGTCAGGAATGGTAGCTTGGTCTGGGGAGACAGCACCTCTTGGGGATGCTGACGGAAGGTTACCACTCCAGCCAGCAAATTCTGTTGCCGGGCATGCTCCTTGAGCTGTGAAATCAGGTATTTGTGGCCAAGGTGAACCCCGTCGAAAACTCCAATAGTCAGTAGCGTATCTTTGTTGGGTGATAACCTGGCTAGCTCTTCCTCTACTGGCATCATTCCTTCCCCTTGAGCGGGATTAGTAACAGATTATAATACTGCATAGCTAAGGGTGAAATAAAAAGAGGTTTACATAACCCCATAAAATTATCATAGCGAAGTGCTTTAATACTAGCATAAGCCTATTTAAGCGTCAACTATGAGAATCTTGTGTCAATCTTAAATTAGACGGGGTAAAGATTGACAGTGTTACAGGGGAAGAATATTAAGCAAAAGGTGGGCGAGCATTTTTGGTGCTTATTGAGGGGTCAATGAGGTTGAGGATTTGCTCCCTGCTCCCTTTCACTCTGCTATCATCATTAACCTTTCTCTGACAACGGCGCAGTAAAGCGTTTATCCTGGCTTCCAGTTCACGGGAGCTAAATGGTTTAAATATGTAGGTATCAACTCCTTGATTTAATGCCCTGGCTACGGCTTGCCCCCTTCGGTCAGCACTGAGTAAGATGATAGGGATGTCAGATATTTGGCGAAGACGGAAGCAAGCCTCCCGGCCGCCTACTGTGGGTAGTATCTCGTCGATAATGACTAGGTCGGGGGAGGTCTCATCTAGCTTCTGTAGCCCCTGGGGGTAGCTTTGAGCGGTTGCCACTTCAATGTCGGCTGCTTCCAGAGCTAAAATATTGTCGCCTAAAATTGTCTCACCTATAATTAAAACCCTTTTTTTCAACCTCGTCCCCCTAATCAGGCAATTGCCATTAAAGATAGCACAGGGAGGTAAAAATTGAGGTAAATAAGGTGAATAGCTGGTTAGAAATAGGTAAAAATGGAGTTAAAATAGGGTAGGGATGTAGCCAGAGGGTTTAGCCAGACTTTACCAGCTTATAGCCAACTCTCAGCTCAGTAAGGATTAGCTGAGGAGCACTAAGGTTATCACAAAGCTTAGTTCTAAGCCGTTGGACATATACCTTAAGATAATCGGTGGCATTGGTATACTCTGTACCCCATACCCTTTCTAAGAGGGTGTGATGGGGCATTATATGCCCGGCATTTTTTGCCAAATATTGCAGCAGGTCATACTCGATAGGGGTCAGCGTTACCTTTTCTCCGCCGAGGCTGACTTCCCTGGTATCAAAATCAATCCGTAGTTTGCCACTTTGGAAAGGTTCAGCGTTTCCTTTGAACTGGGGCATAATCGTGCGGCGCAACACTGCTTTCACCCTCGCCAGAAACTCAATGTGGTCAAAGGGCTTGGTAATATAATCATCGGCACCTAACTCCAAACCCTTAACGATGTCTATCTTCTGATTTCTTGCAGTAAGGATGATAATGGGCATATCGAAAAAACGGCGAACTTGGCGCAAGAGTTCAAAACCGTCTATATCAGGCAGTTCCAGGTCCAGGATGACTACATCGGGTAACTCAGCTTCTATTAGTTCTAGCCCCTTGTTTCCCTCACCGGTAGAAAGGACAGCGGTATCAGGCCACCTCAGCTCAAAGCACATAGAAACAGACTCCACTATCTCAGCTTGATCGTCAATTATTACTACTTTCATTGCTCTTGCTGCCCTGCACAAAAGTTCCAATCGGCTCTGAAGTGCCATTTGACTGCATTATAAGCACAAATTTGCCATTTGTCAATATTATACAACATAATTTAGGCTAAAAATTTAAAACAGGGTTTAATAGCGGCTTCAGGGGTTGTTCATTGGCTACTTAATTTTGTGCTATACTTAAGTATAGCCAGCGTAGCTCAGGGGTAGAGCAGCGGTTTCGTAAACCGCTGGTCGTCGGTTCGAATCCGACCGCTGGCTCCACAGATACGTCAGTGTTAGTCAGCTTTTTGGAAGTAGTAGCCGACTCCGGGTTCAGTTATGATGTATTTGGGTAGAGGGGGGGCTGGTTCTATTTTTTGACGCAGATGCGAGATATAGATGCGCACATAATCCAGGTCATTGGTATATTCCCAGCCCCACACCTTTTCCAAGATTTGCTTGTGGGTAAGAATACGCCCAGCATTCTCCACGAGGAAGGCAAACAGGCGAAACTCTGTTGGCGTCAACTTCACCTGCTTTCCGTTTACAATAACCTTCCGCTGGGCAATATCCACCGTGAGGAAGTCATCACTGTAGGTAATCTCCCTCCTTGCCTCTGGTGAAGGGGGCAACTCGGTGCGTCGCAATACTGCCCGCACCCTTGCTGTCAGTTCTTTATTACCCACTGGCTTGATGAGGTAGTCGTCAGCCCAATAGTCAAGCCCACGAGCTATGTCTTCCTCAGCCTTGTGCTGACCAGTAAGCATGATGATAGGTATATCAGAGACATCACGGATGCGGTGGCAGGTCTGCCAGCCGTCCATTTTAGCCATTACCACATCCAGAAGCACTAAATCTGGCTTCTCGGTAAACAAGAGCCGCAGGCCCTCTTGTCCACTGCTGGCCTTGAGCACCTCGTATCTTTGTTGAGTAAGAACCTGCTCAACCAGTCTGAGGAAGCCTGGGTCATCATCGATGGCAAGTATCTTGTTTCCCATTGTCATATCCTTTGGTTCTAGACTTAGTCTTTTTGCCGTTATAGCAACATTTTGCCATAATTTCTCTCATCGCCAGTTTCTCCGTTAAACATGGTAGTCGCCTGTTGCCAGGGGGAGGGTAAAGATAAATCGGCTTCCTTTTCCATATTCACTTTCTACCCAAATTTGTCCGCCGTGCTTCTCTACTATTTGTTTAACCAGTGTCAGTCCCAGTCCAGTCCCGCTTTTCTCCCTGGTTGGGGGATTGTCTAGCTGGCAAAAGGGCTCAAATATTCTTTTCTGGTCTTCCTTTTTGATACCGGTGCCGTTATCAATTACACTGACCTGACACCAATCACCCTTTCTGACTGCCTCAATCTTCAGCTTGCCTCTATCTGGGCTAAACCGAGTCGCATTGCTTAACAGGTTGAAGAGCACCTGTTTTAGTTTAGCTTTATCGGCATGAAGAGGGGGAAGGTCGTTCTCTATTTCAACATCAAGGCTTTGCTTCATTGGTGTCAGTATAGGCATCATAGTTCTGGTTAGTGATTCTATTATCTTACTCAGGGAAATATTTTCCAGCTTGAGTTCCATCTTGCCCGATTCTATCTTGGAGAGGTCAAGGATATCGTTGATTAAGTTCAGCAGGTGGTGGCTGCTGTCCAGGATATCGCTAAGGCACTGTCTCTGATTGTCATTAATTTCTCCCATTGCCTCATCTATCATTAATTCAGAGAAGCCGATAATGATATTGAGTGGGGTGCGCAACTTATGGGACATATGAGACAGGAATTCGGACTTTGCCTGAGTCGCCTGGCTCAATTCTTCGTTGGCTTCAAACAGTAGCTTATTAGAGCGCTGCAGCCTGTCCACAAGCTTTTTATTTTGTAGTGAGAGCCTCTGCTGCTTGAGGGCATTGGCGATGGTAGTCTTTATCTCATCAGGATTAACGGGCTTGACAAAATAGGCATAGGCACCCTGGTTTACGGCATCTACTGCCGTCTCCACACTGGCATAGCCGGTCATCATAATCACTGCCGCATCGGGGTTTATCTCCTTGGCTAGCTCCAGTATCCCCAACCCACCAGCATCGGGTAACCTTATATCGGTAATAATGATATTAAAGGGGCTTTTCCGTATCATCTCCAGGGCATCGGCTCCCCTTTCCAACCCAACAACCTTATACCCGGCATCCTCCAGTATGCCGCACAAGGTTACTAATGCGCCAGTCTCATCCTCTACTACGATGATAGTAGCCGCCGTTGGCATTATTCCTTCCTCGCCTTGGCTAGGTTCTCCACCAGCGTTATCACCTTCTCCATATCAAAGGGCTTATATATGCAGGTGTAAGCCCCCTGGCTTATCGCCCTTTTCACTAAATTCTCTTCAGTGTAGCCGGTCATCATAATTACTGTTGCCCGGGGGTCAATTTTTTTAACCTGCTCATATGTCTCAACTCCATTCATATCGGGCAGTCTCACATCCAAGAAGATGATGTCATAGTGCCTTTCCTTTACCATCAGTATCGCCTCAACCCCATCCCCGGCGGTAGCTACACGGTATCCCTTATCCTCTAAAATTCCCTTTAGCGTTTCCCTATCGCCAAACTCGTCGTCGACCACCAGTATGAGGACCCTCTGACGAGCTAACTCTTCAATGAGAGCTATGATTCTACCAATATCAAACGATTTATAGACAACGGTATAAGCACCCTCGTCCATGGCTTGCTTCACCAAATCCTCCACCGAATAGGCAGTCATCATTATTACTGCTGCCTCGGGGTCTATCTTCTTGACTTCCCTGAAGGTTTGAACCCCATCTATTCCCGGCATTTTTATATCCATAAAGATGACATCAAAGTGAGTCCCTCTTACCGCTTCAATAGCCTGGTAGCCATTCTCCACGGTGACTACATTGTGCCCTTCGTCCTCCAGTATCCCTCCCAGGGTCAGGCGCATGCTCCGAAGGTCATCAACCACCAGAATGTTGGTTTTCCCGTTACTCTTTTCCAATGTCATCCTCCTATTAGGCTGCCTTCAGTGGTAATTTTACAGTAAAGGTAGTCCCTTTGCCGACCTTGCTTGCTACCTCTATGTTCCCCTGGTGCCTATCAATGATTGTCTTACATACTGCCAGACCCAACCCGATACCCTTAGCCTTAGTGGTGAACAGGGGGTCAAAGATTTTGTCCACAGCTTCCCGGGGTATCCCGCAGCCGGTATCAGCAATTTTCATCTCCAGGAAGTCGTCCTTCTTACTAGTGCCTATTGCCAGCTTGCCCCCCTCGGGCATAGCCTGCACAGCATTCAAAATCATATTTACCAATACCTGTTGAATCTGGTCGGGGTCTACCTTAACCTCGGGCAGGTCGGCATCCAGCTTCTTAGTCAGCTCGATGTTCTCTGGAATGTGCATCCGTGACAGGGAATCCTCAATTATCTTGTCTATCTGGGTCGGAGAGACTGATGGCTTCCCGACTCGGGAAAATCCGAGGAGGTCATTGATGATTTTATTGGAGGAATTTATCTCATCGTCCATAATGTTAAGAAATTCCATGACCCGTGGCTCTTTCTGTCCCAACCCACTCTTGGCTATCTTTCCTTTTATATAATAAACTGCGTTCTTGATAGCCCCCAGAGGGTTTCTGAGCTCGTGTCCTACTCCTCCCGCTAGCTGCCCTATTGCTGCCAGCCTCTCGGAGCGAACTAGCTGCTCCTGCGTCTCTCTTAGTTCCTCATTGGCAGTCTGAAGCTCCTCGTTGGTAGCACGCAGTTCTTCCTCACTGGCTTGAAGCTCTTCATT
>CAZTRJ010000019.1:0-15572 GCA_964616615.1 uncultured Dehalococcoidales bacterium | reverse complement strand
CGTTAGAAGCTTCCAGTTGCTCATTTTTATCCTGTATTTCCCGCTCCATCCGCTTACGCTCGGTGATGTCCCTCATCACGGCAAATAGCATTATTGGGTTACCTTTGGCATCCCTTACTACACTGGGAGCAATAGATATCGTGACCTGGGTGCCATCTTTATGGGGGATAACCATCTCCATAGCCCCCGGAGCGCCAGCCATAAGCTGCTCAATCGTAGCGGAGACCTTTTCAATCTCTGTTGGCTCAGCCACCGAGCCGAGCGATTGAACAAGCGGCAGTCCCAAAATTTCCTCTTTCTTTAAGCCCAACATTCTTAGAAGAGGCTCATTAATATCGGTCACCTTCCCCTCGAGATCGAGCACGCCAAGGCCGTCAACCATGCTCTTAAGCAATCCCTCACTATAAGCGCTGGCTTTCTTAAGCTCGTCAATTGTTGATTGAAGCTCTTCATTGGCAGCGCGCAACTCCTCCTCGGTAGCCCGAAGCTCCTCGTTGGTAGCACGCAGTTCTTCCTCACTGGCTTGAAGCTCTTCATTAGCAGCTCTTAGCTCCTCGTTAGAAGCTTCCAGTTGCTCATTTTTATCCTGTATTTCCCGCTCCATCCGCTTGCGCTCGGTGATGTCTCTAGAAACGGCAATTATTGCATTGGGTTTGCCCTCAATATCCCTCAGCAGAGAGAGGCTAACACTTACCAGAAATTCCGCTCCATCTTTACGTATACCCAGATACTCAGAAGCCTCTATGGGTTTACCTGAAAACAATTTTTTAACTTCTTCAAAGAACTTGGGGCGTTCCCTTTCCGCTATGAATAGTTCTGCCGGGGTTTTTCCGATTATCTCCTCTCTTTTATAGCCCGACTGTTCAATCGTTGCTCTATTAGCATCAATTACTCTTCCCTGCATGTCAGTGATAGTAACCCCGTCAATCATGGCGTCAATAACTGCTGTTGCCTCCAGTTGCTCACTCATTTCTTACCTCCCGATTGATTCTAAGTGGGGCTAAGACCCCGTGCTATACTTTTAATTAGTCATAACATTCTTCTTATATATCTTTGCCTTGGCATCAACACACTCTAGCCTGTCTCGTAGACTTTCGGTCGGCGTTTCCACTTCTCCCAGAATCAAGTAGCCGGGAGTAGCCAGTGAATCATAAAGCATACCTAGCACCTTCTCCTGAAGTTGCTTTTGTAAATATATCAGGACATTACAGCAAAATATGCAGTCCAGGTCGACAAAGGGCTGTCCCGTGGTTGAGGTCAGGTCGAAGTAAGAGAAGTTAACCATTTGCCTGATGTCATTTCCCACTACATAGGATTCGTCGCGGTGGGTAAAATAGCCTTCTAGGATGGTGGAGGTGAGACCTTCTATATCCTGAGGAGAGTATATTCCTGCCTGTGCTTCTCTTAGAGCCTGTCGGCTAATATCAGTGGCATAGATTGAAATATTGAAGTCCTGCCGCCGATGCCCCAAAATTTCGGCAAGCAGTATAGCTATAGAGTACGGCTCTTCTCCCCGGGCACAGGCAGTGCTCCAGAGCCTCAACCTCCGCTATCTTTGCTTCCGTTTGTATGATACCACTTCGGGTAACACAAGTCTAGCTACTTGCTGAAAGGCGTATAGGCTTCTGAAGAAACCACTTACCTTTATGGTGAGGTACTCAGCAAATTTCTGATATTCTTCGGGATGGGTGTCCAGAAACTCCATGTAGTCCAGGTATGTCTTTGCCCCGGTGGTGTAGAGTCTCCTTTCCAGACGGCGCATCACCGTTCCGCGCTTATAATTGCGGAAATCATATCCACCATCCCGATACACCTTCTCCAGGAGTGAATCAAGAACTACAGCATCATGCTCTGCAACCGTATTCTCCATTCTAGAGCTATGCCCCTATAGATATGTATATGCCAATTGTATCAAAAAAGCAAAGAAAAAGCCAATCGGCACTTCCATTACAGGTGCAATATTGATAAAAAGTTGATAAAAGGTAGATTGAAGAGGCTTGTTTAGGCAGTATCCTGCAAGAGAGGTTTTGGGGGGTAAAACTTAAAGCGGATGAGGTTGGTAGAAAATCTTATGGAATGAGTGGTAGCTAGTGACACTAGCTAATTTCGATTTAAAAATAGGTATTTCTTCCACCAGCTAACACTTCTCTCCAGATAGCACCAATCCCTGGCTCTTTTACCTAAAAAGACGATTATTTCATCCAGTGTTCGTTCCATTATTTACCACTCCTCCTCTCATCGAATGCTATAAGTATATCGTTGG
Organism: uncultured Dehalococcoidales bacterium; assembly: GCA_964616615.1. Classification (GTDB taxonomy): domain Bacteria; phylum Chloroflexota; class Dehalococcoidia; order Dehalococcoidales; family DAOVUZ01; genus DAOVUZ01. The sequence goes on along the minus strand of CAZTRJ010000019.1, from coordinate 13,309 downwards.
GGCATATAATAGCGGTCTTTATCACTCTTGCCCTCCTTTCGTCGCTTTGGCGATGCTTTTTAAGATGCTCAGAATTCCAATAACAGTGCGCTGCACCTCAACCGGCTCCTGGCTTAATACCTTGCTCACGTAAGGGTCCACTGGCCTGCCACTATAGTCAGCGGTCACCTCCTGTATGCCAGCTGGCTGGAAGGACAGGTAACCGGCTAAGGAGAATAGCTCACTTTCTTCAAAACCTAACGGCTTAGCTATTTTTTGCAGAACTGAGGCCGAGGGGAATCTCTCACCTCTCTCAATACGACCCAGGTGGGATGGTGATATACCTGATATAGTAGCCAGCTTTCCTAGTGTCAGCGGTATCATAAGCCTTTGCTGCTTTAGTATTCTGCCCAGATTCTTGCTGTTTTTGTCGTTAATCATTTCTTTACCTTGTCTCTTTATTTAAGTTGTCTATATTTGCACTTCTACTTTAACAGGGCAAAGTTAATATCCTCATAAAAATGGTGTTAAGATTTTATTAAAACCTCCTGGGTAGTAAAGCTAAGTTATGAGGTTGTTTGTCTTGAATTTCCTCGGAATTTTCGCTATAGTTTCCTCAATGGGTTCTTTAATGATGGTTAAACTTCTTTAATGATAGTTAAACCGGTGGTGACTGGTAGATGAGTAGGTTTATAGATAAACTGAATGAGGTTATGAAGGCTGTGCCTCAACCGGTGGGATTCAGGGCGACACAATCAGCCTCGCCTAAGCCCAAAATGCTGGTTGTCGCCGGTTTGGCTCAGGCTGATATTAACCGCTTGGCTGATTATGTGGCTGGGGCTGATGCTGGAGTGTTGCCGATGTCTGAATTGAGTTCGGGAGCTAAAAGCCTTCGGAAGATATCTAAGGTTGCGCCTGATATCCCCTGGGGGGTGTGGCTGAGAGGTATTGACCAGAAAGGAATAGAGCAGATAGTGAAGGCTGGCTGTGATTTTGTAGTTTTTTCAGCAGCTAATACATCGCTGGCAATGCTTCAAAGTGATGAAGAGGGTAAAATTTTGCAGGTAGAGGCATCAATCGGTGAAGGTTTGTTGAGAGCGGTTGATGAGTTGCCCGTAGATGCTGTGCTTATTGATGGTGAACGAGAAGAAACGCATATTCTTACCTGGCATGACCTTATGATTTTTCGGCGCTTCACTGCTCTGTTGACCAAGCCCTTGTTAGTCTGTATACCATCAGATGTGACCGCCAGTGAGCTTCAAGCTCTGGGAGAAGCGGGGGTGAGTGGTGTGATAGTAGGAGTGGGAGTTGGTCAGCCTGCGGAGAGGATAAACGAGTTACACCAGACAATTGATAAATTAACCTTCCCATTACGACGCAGGCAGAGAAAGGCGGGGGTTTTGCTGCCTTATATCAGTGGAGAGACGAGTGTAGTAACTGAAGAGGAAGAGGAAGAAGAGTAGTTTTACATAACATCAGTGGCTTGATGGTGACAGTTGCCACCATTTACCTTCAGTAGTAATAGCCGGAGCAATTACCATCTCAACCTGGTGCATGTCTGCGATAGTAAATGCCCCGCAAGTGCTCATCGCCGTCCGAAGTGCCCCGACCAGGTTTTGGCTACCATCGGTAACTGAAGCCGGACCGAGGAGAATTTGCTCTAATGGGCTGGTGGTACCAACCTTTATTCGGGTGCCTCGGGGTAGGGCTGGGTGGGGGTGGGACATACCCCAGTGATAACCATGCCCTGGCGCTTCCCTGGCTTGGGCAAAAATGGAGCCTAACATTACGGCGTCAGCACCGGCGGCAAAGGCTTTGCACAGGTCGCCACTGTTGACAATGCCGCCATCAGTAATTATTGGCACATACCTGCCAGACTCATGTAGATACTCATCTCTAGCCGCAGCGCAATCTATAGTGGCTGTTATCTGGGGGACACCGACACCAAGGACCTGCCTGGTGGTGCAAGCAGCCCCTGGTCCTATACCTACCAAAACCCCAGAGATTCCGGTTCTCATAAGCTCTAAACAGGTGCTATAGCTTACACAGTTGCCCACAATAATAGGTATAGGTATGGACTGGCAAAGCTCGGGGAAGATTAGTCCACGGTAGCTCTTGGATATATGCCGGGCACTGGTAACCGTAGACTGAACGGCGAAAATATCAGCCCCGGCTTCAGTAGCTATTGGAGCAAAACGTTTGGTATTGGCTGGTGCCACTGAAACAGCACATATAGCTCCTAAATTCTTAATCGCTTGTATTCGCTCACCAATAAGGTTCTCCTTAATTGGTTGGGAATAGACCTTTTGGAGTAGGGGAGTAACTTCAGCCTGGGAGGTTTGAGCAATTTCGGTTAATATCTCCTCCGGGTTATCATACCGAGTTTGCACCCCTTCCAGGTTGAGAACAGCTAACCCACCTAGCTTGCTCATCAGGATAGCGAAGTTGACATCGGTTACCGCGTCCATTGCTGAAGCTATGATAGGGATAGAGAAGGTGAAGTTTTCTATCTTGAAGTCAATGTTTGTCTGGTCGGGGTTGGTAGTTATATCTCCAGGGACGATAGCTACTTCATCAAATCCGTAAGAACGCCGTAATTGCTTAAATTGGGGAGCAGCCATTTGGCATCCCTCCTTAAACAGAGACTATATCAAAGGCAATAGCTCAAAGTCAAGAAATTTAGAAACTGGGAGGTTGTTTGGCAACTCCTTCTTCCCACCCTCCCACCCTAGAATCGCATCTGGGGGCTGTGTCCCCAATCCCCCTCTCTATTTAGGGCTATAATACTAGTAGCGTTTCAAAGCGATTCATTGCTTTGGAGGTTGCTTATATGGAGTTTTGGGATTGTTTATTATGGAAGGTGGAAGGGGCGAAGCCCCTTCAAATTACCCCAAATAGAAGAGGCGAGTCCCTGCTGTAAAGTAGTACTAAAGGGAGTTAGAGGGGCTATGCCCCTCTAAAACCTATCTTCCCCTTCCCCTTGTCAAGGGGAAGGGGATAAAGGGGATAGGGTTAATAAATAATCTGTATAGACGGATGATGAAGTGTGGGTTATAATGGCTGAATTGAGGAAGATAAAGGCATGCCGCTTCTTTACATTGTAGCTACCCCCATTGGTAATTTAGAGGATATTTCGTTGCGTGCCATCCGTATTCTGCGTGAAGTAAAGCTTATTGCCGCTGAAGATACACGCAAAACAAGGCGGCTACTGGTTACTTATGATATTAAGACGCCGGTAACCAGTTATCATGAGCACAATAAGTGGACAAAACTGGATTATATTTTAACTTGCCTTGAAGGTGGAGATGTAGCTCTGGTTTCTGATGCTGGGATGCCAGGCATATCTGACCCCGGCTATGAGCTGATTGTGGCTTGCGCCCAGCGAGGCATCGCGGTGGTTCCTATTCCGGGACCTTCCATCGCGATTACGGCGCTGGCTGTCTCCGGGCTGCCTGCGGAACGGTTTATCTACCTGGGTTTTCTGCCGCACCGGAGTAGTGGCCGGCGGCGTGCGCTGGAATCTGTGGTTGATGAGTATGGCACTATTGTAGTCTTGGAACCACCTCATCGGCTACTAGCGTCGTTGAATGATATACTGCTTATTCTTGGAGATAGGAAGGTAGCTGTTTGTCGCGAGCTTACTAAGGTTTATGAAGAGGTTTTCCGGGGAACGATAAGCCAGGCTATAGAGCACTTCACCGAGCCCAGGGGTGAGTTTACTCTGGTTATTGAGGGCAGGGGAGAGAGGGATAAGCCGCAGTTGACCGAGGATATCGAGGGGCAATTACACCATATGCGCCTGTCGGGGGTAACAGCTAAAGAGGCAATAGCCAGGGTGGCTGGTGAGACCGGTTTATCCAAGAAGGAGCTATACCGGGCTTGGCTCAAGTTGCTTTAAGGAGTTTGTAAATGCACTGTGGCTGTATATCTCTAGGGGATATCAAGTGCGATGATTGTCACCGTATTATACAATATACTGAGCCTTATTTAGTTGTTGAAGAGACGGAGGGAATCACATTACGTTTATGCGTTGATTGCTGCCTGAAACGGGGCTATGCTCGCTATAGAGTGGAAAAGGGGGAGCAGGTGCTAACCTTCTTTTCTGAGTGAGTATTAGCTCTCTGTGGGTGCTTGCGATAAAGTATTGGGTAGTTTGTTAGACCAGAAGTAGATTATGAGTGAAAGAATTTTTATTGGGGTAGCGTGGCCTTATGCTAATGGTCCACTACATCTGGGTCATGTTGCCGGGGCGTATTTAGCGCCTGATATATTTGCCCGTTACCACCGGACTAAGGGGAATGAGGTATTGATGGTATCGGGCTCAGACCAGCATGGCACACCAATAACCATTAAGGCTGAGCAGGAGGGGAAGAGGCCCGGCGAGATAGCAAGTCAGTATCATCAGCAGTTTCTTAAATCGTGGCAGGAGCTGGGTATTTCTTTTGATTTATTTACTACTACCAGCACTGCCAATCATGCCGAGGTATCACAGGATGTCTTTCGTATCCTTCGGGATAGAGGCTATATTTATAAATCTACTATATGGCAGCCGTACTGCCCTAATTGCCAGCGCTTTCTGGCTGACCGCTATGTTGAGGGCACCTGCCCTTACTGCCATGCTGAGAGTACACGGGGTGACCAGTGTGATGTGTGCGGCCAACCATTTAACCCAGACGATCTGACGGATGCTCGCTGTCGGATATGCGGTACTGCCCGTGAATTCAGGCAATCGGAGCACTTCTTTTTTAGGTTGAGCGCCTTTAGGGATAGACTTTTAGCCTGGGTGAAACAGCAGACCCACTGGAGGCAGAATGTCCTTAACTTTACTACGCGCTATTTGGAAGAGGGGCTGAAGGATAGAGCTATCACCCGTGACATAGAATGGGGAATACCAGTGCCGGTTGATGGCTTTGAGGGGAAGTGTCTCTATGTATGGTTTGAGGCTGTCATCGGTTACCTGTCAGCGAGTAAGGAGTGGGCTAGGTCTACTGGGGATGAGCAAAAATGGCGCTCTTTCTGGCAGGGGGAGGTAAAGAGCTACTATTTTATTGGTAAGGACAATATTGCTTTTCATACTATTATCTGGCCAGCAATGCTGATGGGTTATGGCGACCTCAATTTACCTTATGATGTCCCGGCTAATGAGTTCTTGACTATTGAGGGCAGGAAGCTTTCTACCAGCCGTAATTGGGCAGTGTGGTTGCCCGATTATCTGGCACGCTATGACCCTGACCCATTGCGCTATCTGTTATCCATCAACATGCCGGAGACCAGTGATACCGATTTCTCTTGGCGCGAGTTTGTGCGGCGTAATAATGATGAGCTGGTAGCTACTTACGGGAACCTGGTTCATCGGGTGCTTACCTTTGTCTATAAAAATTTTGATGGCTGTGTGCCCACGCCTGGAGAATTTGATCGCCATTCTCAACAGCTTATTGATAAGGCCAGTGGCACTCTTAACACCATGGATAACCTTCTTTACCGTTGCCACTTTAGGGAAGCAATAAGGTCGGCTATGTCTTTGGCTCAGGAGGCTAATCGCTACCTGGATGAGAAATCTCCGTGGAAAACGATTAAACAGGATAGGCAGGCTTCAGCCACCGCTTTATATGTGGCTATTTCAGTGCTTTCCTGCTTGAGAACAGGAATGTATCCCTTCTTACCCTTTAGCTCTCAGAAGTTGCACGAATATCTGGGCTTCGAAGGCAGGGTTGAGGATTATGGCTGGCAGCCAACCGTTCCGCTGCCGGGGCAGAGGTTGCTTCCTCCCCAGCCCCTGTTTTCCAAATTGGATGAAGAATTGGTGGAAGAGGAGACCCGTCGGTTAGGGCATACCTATTGCTAAACCCTCCCTAATCAGGGGAGGCCGGGGCTTGTTTCGGGAGTAGTTGGGGCTTTTTTCGCCCTGGGCTTGGTTTTGGTCGTAGCCTCTACTGTTTCCGGAGCAGGGGTGGCTGTAGTTACTGGAGCGGGTTCGGGGGCAGTCTCGTTAAACAATGCGTCCAGCTCTTCGCCCTCTATAGTTTCTTGAGCAATAAGCTTTTCCGCAATCTGTATTAATTTGGGCTTGTTTTCGCTTAGAATCTTCTTGGCTAATTCATAAGCGTCCTGGATAATTTTGTTGACTTCTTCATCAATGGCATCGGCTATCTTGTCGCCGTAATCCTTCTGCTCCGAGATTTCACGACCGAGGAAGACCATCTCTTGCTTATCACCAAAGGTTCTGGGACCCAGTTTATCGCTCATTCCAAAGTCAGTTACCATCTTGTGAGCCCACTCAGTTGCCCGCTTAATGTCATCTTGAGCCCCGGTTGTTATTTCATTGAAGGTTAGTTTCTCAGCGGCACGACCACCAAGCGTAGACGCTAACTCATCATTGAATTGAGCGCGTGTCCACATATACCTGTCTTCACGTAGTGGTTTGGTATAACCAAGTGCCATACCCCGAGGTATTATGGTGATTTTGTGTGGTGAGTCAGCATTGGGCAGCATTCTAGCGATAAGGGCATGTCCTGCCTCATGATAAGCGGTGATTTCTTTTTCCTTGGGGCTTATCCTCCGGCTCTTCCTCTCTGGACCGGCAATTACCCGGTCTATAGACTCCTCAAGCTCCTCCATTTCAATAGCTTTTTTGCCCCGCCTGGCAGCCAGAATTGCTGCCTCATTTATCAGGTTGGCTAGGTCAGCACCACTAAAACCAGCCGTCCCCTTAGCTAGCACTTCTAAATCAACTGACTCAGCCAGTGGCTTACCATTGGAATGAACCTTAAGGATGGCGACTCTACCATTAATATCAGGTCGGTCTAAGACTACTCGTCGGTCAAAGCGACCGGGGCGGAGCAGGGCGGGGTCGAGTATATCGGGTCGGTTGGTAGCTGCCAGGACAATTACGCTGGTATTGGTGTCAAAGCCATCCATCTCGGTTAGAATCTGATTAAGGGTTTGTTCTCTCTCATCATGGCTACCACCTAATCCAGCGCCACGATGACGGCCTACAGCATCAATTTCATCAATGAAGATGATACAGGGGGTATTGCGTTTAGCCTGGTCAAAGAGGTCACGCACTCTGGAGGCACCGACACCGACAAACATCTCAACGAATTCGCTGCCGCTGATAGAAAAGAAAGGTACCCCGGCTTCACCAGCTATCGCCCGAGCCAGTAGTGTTTTCCCGGTGCCTGGTGGGCCGATTAATAGCACCCCTCTCGGGATGCGGGCTCCAAGGGTTTGAAACTTCTCCCGCGACTTGAGAAAATCTACTACCTCATGCAATTCTTGCTTGGCTTCCTCTACCCCGGCTACATCATCAAAGGTTACCGTTGGTTTACTAGCTGGGAACAGTCGGGCTCGGCTACGGCCAAAACTGAAAGCCTGGCTATTAGCTCCCCGGGCGCGAGAGAAGAGAAACAGGAGTAAACCACCAAATAAAAGGAGAGGTAAAAAGCCAATCAACAAGCTACCCCAGTTAAAGCCGCCGGGTCTGATATCAATTTCTATCCCTTCAAGATTGAACCCTGGAATCTCAAATATACTGGTATCGCCTTTAAAACTCTCCAGCTCTGTGCCATCAATAGCGGTAATGAGTAGTGTTTCACCCTCCACTGTAACCTTCTCTATCTGCCCGTCTTGTGACATAGCTATAGCTTCGCTCAGCAGGATTTCAGCGGGTGCTGTGGAGGTAGTGAAAAGGCGAGACAAGAGAAATATTCCTACCATTAGTATAACTACATAAATTATGCTGCTACGCTTCCAACTTGGCTTCATTTTTCACCCCGAGTATTGGTTATCTTAACCTATTAACTATATTATACCAGAAATAGAAATAAATGGGAAAAAACTCTAACGGCGATCGGTGTTAGTCTGTTTTCAGAGGGTATTGTAGGTTGCTTGCAGGAGCAGGGCATCCTCTTCCAGGTTAGGGCTCTCGCAGATAACAATACCCTTAGCATCGTAATCTTTTAATGCTTTGAGAAGCTCAGCATACTGAAAATCTGACTCTTTCAGGTTCAGGTGCTTTATTTCCCCCTTTTTGCCGTACTCAATGCCAGAGGCATGGATGTGCATATTGTCCAGAGCCGCTCTTCCCAGTTGCTGTTCTACCTGCTTCAGAATAGAGACAAATTCTTGATAGGAATTAGATTCTCCGTTCCGGGCATGCCAGTGAGCGAAATCCAGGCAGGGGGCTACCCCCTCTAGCTCGGTGCTCAGGTTGAGTACCTCCTCTATTGTGCCGAACTCGCTGAGCTTGCCCATAATTTCTGGTCTAATCCATACCCGATTATTTTCCCGTCTAAGCTGACTTATTACTTCCTCCAGGTATTTCTTTACCGTGGTATAGGCTTTTTCTGGCGGGTCGCCGAGATAAAATGCGGCGTGGAAAACAACGCTTTCAGCCTGGCACAGTGAAGCGATATGGGCTGTTTGCAGTAACCTGTCCTGGCTGGCTGTTATCTTTTCCGGCTCATGGGCGTTGAAGTTTATGAAGTAAGGAGCATGAGCTGATAGTTTTATACCCGTCTTGGCTGCGGTTTCACCAACGAGGGTAGCATTTTCCCTACCCATTCTTACTCCCTGGACAAATTCTAGCTCCATACAACCAAGCTGAAGCTCAGCAATACGCTCAATTCCAGCTATGGAGGATGATTGGGCACTATGAGGAGCGCCGCCGGTTCCAAAAACTAGCCCTGCCATTTGTTTTCTTTCTCCTGCCTATTTCTATTTAACCCCTTAACCTCTAGTATAGCATAGCCGGGGCAACAAGCAAGATGCCTCCACCGCCTTATGGCTGATAAAGCTCCCGGTAATTTCTAGATAGGGCTTGATTTTATAATGATTTCTGTCTATAATACCCTTAGTAATGAAAAGGAAAATTACTCTTTTCGTATTATTATCCACAGGCATTATCCTTGGTTATCTTTCTTTTATAAGTTGGGCTGGTGGCTTTTTAATAGCTAAATACTTGGGTGGCAAAACGGTTGGTGAGAGAGGTAGGCTAAGGTCGTTTTTTATCCCTTTGGGAAAGCGTAAAATTCACCTACACCACTGGTTTATTTCTTCATGGATAATAGTCTTTGCCCTGTTGAAGGGAGTCTTTATTATATCTCCCGAGGTGTTCTGTGGCTTCTTAAGTGGCTTGGTTTTTCAGGGTATTTATTATTATACTGATTGGTACAAGATTTTAGTCCCCAGACGAGTTCAAAGCCTAGCTGTTACCGAGGACTTGGAGATAGAGGAATTTGCCCCTGCCACGACTTCACCGGGCACTGAGACAGGGCACGAGCAGCTAGAGATGACCTCTGAGGTGGACTAATCTAGAATCTTAATCTGCCTCATCACCAAGCTTTATCTAAATATAAAAAGCGCCAGCCTTGCCCCGCTGGCGCTTCAAAATTTCTGGTGGAGACGGGGGAGAGTTGAACTCCCCGTCCAAGAAAGGCTACCCAGAATATACTACAAGCTTAGTCAGCTATTTAATCTTACCCGGCTAGCCTCTGCTGACCGAGTTTAGCCAAGCCAGTCGATAATTCTTTCATCGCCCTTATCGACATCCGGGCGGTGGCACCTCAACTTTTCGTCACCCAATCCTAACCCGTTGAGGTGGGGTCAGGTTGGATGTGCCGCCTATTTAGTTAGGCAGCAACCAGAACTGGTTCTTTGCCAGTTATTTTTGCCACTTGTTTTACGAGATTAGCGGCAACCTCGGCTTGCAATCCTGTAGCATACTCCCCCTGTCGAACCCACGCGTCCCCATTTACTACGGACAGCTTGAGTATAAACTACCTCCTTTGGTACCTCTGACTTTTCATGGCTCGCCCTATCTCTCTTTCTGTCTCACGGCGAGTTATGGACTCTCGCTTGTCATACAGCTTTTTACCTCTGGCTAACGCTACCTCAACCTTGGCAATACTATCTTTGATGTATAATTTAAGCGGAACCAAAGTGAAGCCCCGTTCCACCATCTTACTGGTGAGACTATCAATCTGCTTACGGTGCAGTAGAAGTTTTCGAAGTCGTCTTGGGTCATGGCTTAAATAGCTACCGGCTTCATAGCGAGCAATATGAGCATTCACTAGCCATAGTTCTCCACCTTCAGGTCTAATATAGGAATCACCCAAGCTCACTCTCCCGGCTCGGATTGATTTTATCTCGCTGCCGGTAAGCACGATGCCGGCTTCCACGCTATCCCCTATCTGATAGTTATGATATGCTTTGCGGTTGGTAGCCGCCGTTTTTATCGCCATGGCTCTAATTTAAATTATATCATACATTAAAGGTCGGCTCACAAACGGGGGCGGCACCAGACATAGACTAAGGGGAATTTAGTATGGTGGGCGTTGGTTGACAGTTCCCGAACTCTTATTCGATAAGAAACAGTTGATTCCAGACTTGAGTGGCTTCTAATCTCACATCACACTTAAAGATGATAAGTGCAATGCATGCTACAATGAGCTTTGTATCCTGTGGAGCTTGAACTTATGCATCCCCCCGCCTTCAGTATTTAAAACGGTTAGTGTAAAATGTATAGCAGGGGTGATTACTTTTACCATGTAATTTTGCATGACCAGAAGAAGCATACGAGGAGGAAGAGAATTGAATGAGTGGCTAATAAACAGAATGTCTGATACAGGCACCGGGGCGGTCACCAGCCGGGTCCGGGGATACAATGTTACCGACGTTGCCTTTTCCAGAAAAGAAACCTGCCCAACCTTCATGGTGGCCAATATTAATCCCAAGTTTGATGTTGCCTACAACCTCTCTCGCATCGAAGATATTGTACAGATTGCACATGAGAAAAATGCGGATATTCTTATGCTGCCGGAACTTGCCATATCGGGTTACGTCTGGGAAAATGCCCATCATGCCGAGGTACTGGAGCAGTTGAGAGCCAGTGATAACCGCCAACCGGGGGTAAAAAAGGTACTGGGCAGGATAAAAGCGGGACTGCTGGAGCAGGGCATTGGACTGAAGATGGTCTTCTTCGGCAATGTCAGGGTGGATAACCGCCAGTGGGAAATCCATGATACCGCCTTTGTAATGACGCCAGATACGGACTACAACGAGGTCTTCTATGACAAGATATTCCTGACTCCGCTTGAGAGGCTCTATTTCCACCGGGGTAGTGACCAGAGGCTGGTTCTAGATACGCAGTGGGGGCGCATAGGGATCATGATGTGCTACGATATATGCTTTGTGGACTTGGCCAAGAAATACGCTTTTTCCGATGAAGTGGATATTGTAATCACGTTAGCAGCCTGGCGGGCGGAGGCTGTACGCGTATATCCTTCGCTAAACATTCAAATAGACGATTACTACCACCTTATCTGGAACCTGATGCATGCAGCACTGGCTGCCCATAACCAGGTGTGGAGTATCGGGGCTAACTGCGTGGGTACTTTTGAAAAAACTGGTGGGCGGTTCTGTGGCGAGAGTGGCGTCTGGAGCCCTTCGGGCATCCCTCTGGCGCATGCCTCTTATAAGGAAGAAGAGTTGCTCATTATCCGAAACATTGAGATACAAGGTCACATGAGGCACCAGGCAAAGGAGCATTTCGACTACCGCCTGGACTTCGATGAGGTCTATCGAAAAATAAAGGATATCAAGCCCAAGCAGGTGTTTTTAGGTGGCCGATGAGTTGCTTCGGCCTAACCCGACTATGATTTAAAAAGCTTACTCCCGATACACACGCTATACATAATGGCTTTTTGTTCAACTGCCTAGCCCGAGAAGGTGCTTGAAAACCAAATATCCATAGATGTATTATTAGAAGCAAAGCAATGAAGCTCAGGATGCCACATTGCGAATTGGAATGGTAAATCCCATCCAAGACGTCCTAATGAGAAGAACCACATTTAGCGAGCGGTAAGAGTTCCTAACAGCTAGTTAACCCAATACACAATTGAGGGGTTCTCATGTACGCTGAAAATGATAATCTAGCGGCAGGTATTAGAAACTACAGAGTGACTTGCAACCATCCGATTGTGATGTGGGGATTTCGGCTTCTTGGTCTTGCTGAGTGGTACGAGGGAAAATTCGTATCACACAGAGCGCGCTTCGTTGTGGTTGTCGTAACCAGCGTTCTCTTGCTAAACTTAATGATCGCTTCTGTTACTCTACCTGTGTTTCGCACATTCAGCAAGGAAGGCTTCGACTTGCTATACAATATAGTCAGCCCTGTCTTCATTTCACTCTACGTAGTATCATTTCTTGCATTCTTCTATTCATCACAAAGAGGTTTGGTCCTGGATCTAATATCAATTCGGGGAGACATGTTTGGCACTAAGACACCGGACATCAGCCAGCCTAGAATCAAAGCTGATGCTTGGTTGGCATCTAGCTACAACAGCAAATGGTTAGTCTTTGCATCGGATATCGCCATCGTAGCGGTTACCCTCTTGTATTCTCTGCTAGCGAGATCTGACCAAACTTTGGCCTATTGGGAAGAGACAATAGCTACGCATTTTCTTGGTGCCCTTGTTGTGATGCTGGCACTACACTTTGGTTGGCTTGCAGTCTGGCGTAGCCAATTCGTAGTTACGTGGTTCCTCTGGAGAATGCGAAGCAGTGTATTGAAGGTTGACCCTTTTGCGGAAGATCAAGTAGGTGGTCTACGACAGCTCGAAAGATTCTTGACGTGGGCAACTACGGGTGCAATGTACTTCGCCTCAGTATTCATATTCTATTTGGTCTATCTTCAGTCAAGAATACCTGAGAATACGTTGATCAAGCCGTTGTATATAGTCATCGTCGCATACACTTTGGTCGTTATCCTATCAACACTAGTGATACCTATTTTCCTAATTCGCCGTAAAATGAACAAATCAAAACGGTGCGCATTAAAGACTTGGGATTTGCAGATCAAGACTCGACTTGAATCCACAACCCAAGTTGGTGGACGGTCACTTCAAGAGCTTATTGCCGTACGAGAGTTCATCGACAGAGTTTACCCCACGATGCCAATGCGTTGGCTGCGGCTCACTAGCTTATTGACCATCTCGTCTCTTTTGCTCTCAGCCTTTGGGCTGGTTACCCAATTAACGTAAACGTAATTTCCAAGAACACGGCTCTTAACCCAAGATAAACTAACTACTTGCAATTTAGTAAAGTGTGTAGCTCCGGAATCGGTTCGTCGCCCACGCGCTCATACAACCGTTCGAGAAGAATATGAATCTCAGGAATCTAAACCTTTTGCAAAAATGGTAACTGACAACCACTCCGTATAGAAGGGACACTGCCCTTCTTGCACATTCTGACGAAAGGTGCAGTTGAGATTGGCCTAACAGGCTTGGAATTCTTGGCGGTTCAAGTCTACCAAAAATGGGCGATAGAGGAC
>CAZTRJ010000018.1:6329-24239 GCA_964616615.1 uncultured Dehalococcoidales bacterium | reverse complement strand
AAAACCAGAGGTCACAGCAGGCAATAGAGGTTCAAGGACTGCTGGAGCCGGTGACATTTGAGGTTAACCCCCAACAGGAAGAAGTGCTGAAATCGCACTACCCAAAATTAGCTGAATTTGGTTTCTCTATTGAGCCTTTTGGTGATAAAACATATTTAGTTCGGGCGGTGCCACTTCTGCTTTATAACCAAGATTGGGCAGGGATGATGAGACAGTTACTGGATTCCTTATCCGGAGAGGATTGGGCAGAAACTATAGCCAAATCCATAGCCTGCCACAGTGCGGTGAGGGCGGGACAGACTTTGACTGATGACGAGATGGGTGAATTGGTGCGGCAACTGGAGCAAGTAGCCATTCCCCACACCTGTCCTCATGGTCGACCGACAATGATTCGCCTCAGTTCAGGGCAGTTGGAAAAGGAGTTTGGTAGAAGTTAGCTGTTTTAGCCTGGTGGATTTTGGCTGCTGCCTGGTTTGACCAGGGGGATTTTAGCCGCGCACAGCGGACAATCTGATGGTGGGTAGACTGGGGTTATGGAACGGAGACAGCTAAAAAGGGGAACGCCAAACTCTATCCCGTGCTCAGAACGGTCAACTAATACCCCGATACCAATTACAATACCACCCTGTCTGGTTACTGCTGCCATAACCTCGACTATTGAGCTACCGGTGGTAAGAATATCATCAACGATGAGAACTCGCTCACCCGAGTTAACGCTGAAGCCTCGCCTAAACGCCCTGATATTACCTTCCTTTTCCGCAAATATGCCACGAACGCCTAATTGTCTTGCCACCTCATAAGCCAGGATAATGCCACCGGTAGTTGGTCCAGCTACTACCTGAACCCCCTGCTTCTGAAAGTGGGTAGCAATCATACGGCAAAGCGGCTCGGTATAGTTCGGGTATTGTAAAACCCGGAACTTCTCCCAATAGATAGGGGAGTGCAACCCGGAAGCAAGTAAAAAGTGCCCGTTGAGTATCGCCCCTGACTTCTGGAAGATTTGCTCTACATTTTCTATTAGCCTCACCCCCAGTAGCTCTATTGACTCACAGCGCTGGCTAGTTGCTCGTCTAGCGGGTAGTTAAGGACAACCCCCCATTCACCCAGCGGCCAGATTCTAAGCCAGGCTTTGCCCACTATGTCTTCGCTGTTTACTGTCCAGTCATTACGTGAATCTTCACTATTATTGCGATTGTCACCGAGGACAAAATATTCATCCTCCGGGATTATATCCCCCTGGAAGTCATGGTTGGGCAGTTCTTCGATATAGGGTTCATTCAATGGGTAAACATCACCGTTTTGATGAATATAAACTATTCCTTCTGCTATTTCTACCGACTCGCCAGGTAAAGCAATGATACGCTTGATATAATCGGTTTCTTGATCACCAGGTGGATGGAATACAATCACATCACCCCTTTCCGGTTCACCAAAGGCATAAGCGACTTTATTAATCAATATCCGTTGCCCTGACTGCAATCCAGGTTCCATACTAGGACCTACGATGACAAAAGTCTGGAGGGTAATCTGCAGCGTAAAGAAGATTACCCCAGCCAGTATGAGTGCCCCCAGAACATCACGGAGAAAATTCCTCACTCGGAAGTACTCCTTTCCCGATTTAATCCCAATTATACCCTATCAGCCTTTATCGTGCTAGTGTAGAGGTCGTTTAAGAACCTATCCCCCTGACCCCCTTCCAAAAGAGGTAGATGTAGTCTTTGCATAAGGGGGAGTGTAAGTAAGAGAGGGGCTTCGCCCCTCTCTAAAGTCTCTTCCCCCTCATGCAAGGAAGATATTCCTATTACGGAGAGGGGGATTAAGGGGGTGAGGTTGATAAACCACCTCGTTGACTAATGTTGCACTTTTTTAGAAAGAGATGCTAGAATGGCGACGGTATGGACTATATGGAGCAGGCACTCTCCCTAGCTAAACTAGCCCTGGGGCAGGTTAGCCCCAACCCGGCGGTAGGGGCGGTAGTAGTTAAGAATGGCGTAGTTGCCGGACAAGGCTATACCCAGCCACCAGGCTTATGGCATGCCGAGGTATTAGCCCTGAAACAGGCCGGTGACCAAGCTACGGGGGGCACGATGTATGTTACCCTGGAACCATGCTGCCACTATGGTCGAACCCCGCCGTGTACTCAGGCAATTATTGCTGCCGGCATTACCGAGGTTCATCTGGCTATGCTTGATGCCAATCCCTTGGTTTCGGGGCGAGGCAAAGACGAGCTGGAAAGGGAAGGTATTAAAGTATATGTCGGTGAGCATGAGGAGGAAGCTACACAGATTAATGAAGCCTATACTAAGTTCATTACTACCAGTATGCCCTTTGTTACTGTAAAATTTGCGGTAAGCCTGGATGGGAAGATTGCCACTAAGAACGGCGATTCCAAGTGGATTAGTGGCGATGAAGCCAGGAAGCATGTTCATAATTTGCGTTATACCACTGACGCTATTATGGCGGGGGTGAATACTATTCTGGCTGATGACCCTCAACTGACGGCTAGGTGCTGTGGTGGCAAAGGGGGAACAGCCAAGAAGCAGCCGCTGCGGGTAATTGTCGATGGTAAAGGACGGACGCCGTTAACCGCTCGCGTGTTTAGTCAGCCAGGTAAGGCGCTTCTGGCACTGGGCAGGTCGGTCAAGTCAGAGGAGAAAACAGCTTGTGCTGAAGTTGGTGCTGAACTATTAGAGTTACCTTCAGCAGAAGGGCTGGTGGACTTAGAAAAGTTGCTAAGGGCATTAGGTGAGCAGGGAATTACCAGTGTTTTAGTCGAGGGTGGCGGGACTCTTATTGGTTCTCTGTTCGACTGCGGACTGGTAGATAAGGTTATTGCCTTTATTGCCCCTATTATCATTGGGGGGAAGGAAGCCAAGACGGCGGCTGAGGGTAAAGGGGTTGATAAAGTGGTGGACTCACTTAAACTAGAGCGTATTAGTACTGAAAGACTTGGTGAAGATTTGATGGTTTGCGGGTATGTGGCGGCGAAAAACAGGGGTGGCTAGGATTTAACCTGGCCATTTAGCTAATTTTATCTAAGGAGCGTATGTGTTTACTGGGATTATAGAAGAGGTAGGTAGAGTTATTTCAGCACAATCGGGAAATCTTGTTATCGCCGCCAGCAATGTCCTTCAAGGAATGGAGCCTGGAGGAAGCATTGCTGTTAATGGGGTATGCCTGACGGTAACCAATTTTGATAGCAGTTCGTTTTCAGTTGACATAATGTCAGAAACATTAAAACGGACTAATCTTGGTCTACTTCACGCCGGGGATAGGGTTAATCTGGAGCGGCCTCTAGCCCTGGAGGGGCGGTTAGGAGGGCATCTAGTACAAGGGCATGTGGACGACACGGGAAGAGTTGCCTCAGTTATGCCAGACGGTGGGGCAATGCTCATCAGGTTTGAAGCTGCCCCGGGAGTGATGCGCTATATAGTAGAGAAGGGCTTTGTGGCTATTGATGGGGTTAGTCTAACCACGGTGACCAAAGATGCCAGCTCGTTTCAGGTTTCGGCTGTTGATTATACCCGGCAACATACTACACTGGGTAGTCGGCAGGCAGGGGACCTGGTTAATCTGGAGGTGGATATTATCGCCAAATATGTGGAACAGCTTAGCCAGACTCACAGCACGGGTATAACTGTTGATTTTCTACAGGAGCACGGCTTTACAGCCGGTTAATCTAATCTATTTTTGAGGAGTAAGGATGGGTATATTAAGCATTCCTGAGGCTATTGAGGACATAAAGGCAGGCAAGTTTCTCATTATCGTTGATGATAAGAATAGAGAAAATGAAGGTGACCTAGCCCTAGCCGCGGAGAAGGTTACGGCTGAAGATATTAACTTTATGGCACTGCATGGCAGGGGATTAATTTGTATGCCCATAGTAGGCAAGCGATTGGACGAATTGAGGATTCCTCTGATGGTAGGGGAGAATACCTCAAAATTTTCTACCGCCTTTACCGTGTCTGTTGAAGCCAAACACAGGGTAAGTACCGGGATTTCAGCCGCAGATAGAGCCGAGACGGTAAAAGCAGTAATCGACCCGGCAACTACGGCTGAGGACATAGTCCAGCCGGGGCATATGTTTCCCCTGCGGGCAAGAGAAGGCGGCGTCCTCGCCCGGGCGGGACACACCGAGGCTACAGTTGATTTAGCCAAGCTAGCTAACCTTTATCCGGCAGGAGTTATCTGCGAGATTATGAATGAAGATGGTTCTATGGCACGGTTACCTCAACTTGAGGTAATGTCAGAAAAGTATGGGATTAATATTATAACTGTAGCTGACCTTATTGCTCATCGCCTCCGTAACGAAAGGCTGGTGCACCGAGTCGCTGAGGCTAAGTTGCCCACAAGTTACGGTGAGTTTACTGCTATTGCCTATAAAAGTGACACCGACCCTGATGAACACCTGGCTCTGGTCATGGGAGATATATCCACTGAGGAGCCAGTGTTAGTTCGAGTTCATAGTGAGTGTGTTACCGGCGATGTATTCGGTAGTCTTCGTTGTGATTGTGGTGAGCAGGTTGCCATGGCGATGCAAAGTATTGCTAAGGAGGGGCGAGGTGTTTTTCTGTATATGAGGCAGGAGGGACGAGGCATTGGCTTCCACAACAAGATTCGTGCCTACGCCCTCCAGGATAAAGGACTGGACACGGTAGAGGCTAATCTGTCCCTGGGCTTTGCTCCCGACCTGCGCGACTACGGCATAGGTGCTCAAATTCTGGCTGAGCTGGGTTTACACGGTATTCGCCTGCTTACCAACAATCCCAAAAAGGTGGTAGCCCTGGAAGGTTACGGGCTAAAGGTAGTGGAGACAGTGCCTATTATCACTACCCCCAACCCCCATAACCTTCACTACCTGGAGACAAAGCAGAAAAAATTAGGTCACCGCTTAAAAATACCAAGCGCTACTGATAATTAAGATAGCTATAAAAAACAGGGGAGTCGTAGAGGGGCGAAGCCCCTCCTTACTCTGGGATAATAGAACCAGTATCTCCCCCTCCTCCTTACTCTAAAGTAAGAGAAAAGAGAAGTGAGGTAGTAGAAAAGGGGAGTTTCAGAGGGGTAAAGCTACTCCAATATCAGTTGCTCCTCCTTACTCTGAAGTAGTACTCTGAAGTAGTAGAAAAGGGGAGAGGAGTAGTAGAAAAGAGGAGTCGTAGAGGGGCGAAGCCCCTCTACAGAAACTACCTTCCCCTTCCCCTAGAATAGGAAGAGGTATTCCTTGCATGAAGGGGATAAAGGGGATAGGGTTAATTAAACAATCTCATCACAAGGAGGAATCAATGAGCAAACTTTTTGAAGGTGCATTACTGGGGAAGGGGCTGAAGTTTGGGCTGGTTGCCTCTCGTTTTAATGAGTTCTTTACCAAGAAGCTGGTCGAGGGGGCACAGGACGCTCTGCTCCGCCACGGTGTTAGCGAGGAGGATATAGAGATTGCCTGGGTGCCAGGCACATTTGAAATACCATTGATAGCCAAGAAATTAGCCCTGACCAAGCGGTATGATGCTGTTATCTGCCTCGGGGCTGTGATTCGCGGTGCAACACCTCACGCTGAATACATCGCCTCTGAGGTTACCAAGGGGATTGCCAAGGTAGGACTGGAGATGGGGCTGCCGGTTATTTATGGCGTAATCACTGCTGACACCCTGGAGCAAGCCATTGAGCGGGCAGGAACCAAAAAGGGGAATAAAGGCTTTGAAGCTGCGGTGAGCGCCATTGAAATGGCTAACCTGCTCAAGAGCATAGACTAACTGTAGAGCAGGGAAAAGTTCCCCAAGATTTAGAGCTAGTATCTATAGAGGCACTCCAGCACTAACTCAGTCGGTAACCTTATAGACTATGTCTTCCCTTCGTACCCGCTCAGTAACTTTGACGCCAACAGCGTCTCCGGACTTAGCCTGTTCCACATCCACATTGTTAATCTGCATGGAGTCAACAATCATCTCAATATCAGTGGTGTGACCCTTAATGTGGATTTTATCCCCCAGTTTCAAAGTTGCTGTTAACTGGATACCAGCTACCACCGGCCGGGCGAAGAAATCACTTACCTTTCCAATTACCTCCTCAGCCATTTGGATACCTCCTTGTTGCCTTGTCTATAAATTAGTATACGACACATAGTTTGGATAAATCAATATTATGAGGAGAATATTTTAGCGTGACCAGCAGAAATAGTGGTAACAGGGCAGAACTGGATATAAAAACCTATTCTATTTCACATAACATATATAGTGCGAACCAAATTATGCTATATGATGGTTTACATAATCCAGCCAGCTATAAATGGAGCATTCCCCTGTAGCAAAGGATAAAAAGAAATGTAAGTCAAGAAGGAGATTGTTAATTATTGACTACCGTGAGCTTGAAATAGTACCCAAATTTCAAGCTTTCTCTAGTCTTTTAGTAGTTTCATTGATGAGTGTTCTCACGAGGTCGTATATCCTTTTTTCATGCTCCTTGAGCCAATTTCTCATATTTACTGCACCCAAGCTACGCCAATTTTCTTTTAGTAAATCGTCTATCGCTTGGGTAACAGCAGTTACCGCAGAACATAATTCCTTATCAACCCTTAAAGATATAATTTTTACGTGCTCACCCTCTATATTAATTCTCTTGAAATCGTTTATTTTATCAATTTGTCTATATCTCTCAAATGAAGTATCTACTTCATTAAACGAAGGCGTTTCTGGAGTCTCTATTACCTGGGTAATATTAAGAACATCTGTTGCCCATTCCATAACCTGTTGTAAGCGATACAGATTATTTCTTCTCTCCTCCCTCAAATCCGAGTGTATAATTGTCAGAATAGCAACAAGCGCAAGTGTTAATGTAGCCCAAGGTGCAATGGTATCTTTGACTTCTGTAGGGAAATTAAAAGGGTTAACAAAAATTAAAACAGATATGATTATGAAAGATACGATCAACGCAATGTATCTGAACATATATTCATTATACCACAATATTATCTTGAGAACATTATGTTAACTTCTAACCTGTCCCTTTGTCTGAATATCCCTCCGCAAAACCCGACCGGAGCCAAGGGGTGTTTAAGAGGGGCGAAGCCCCTCTTCTTATAAAATCTTCCCCATCCCTTATCAAGGGAGGGGGATTAAGGGGGTGGGTTGCTAAGAAACCCAAAAATATTAAGGGCAAAAATTTGGGCTAATTATCCCCCGGCAATTCTACAGGTAGTTTACCATTCAAAAAGATTTTTATGCCCCTAGATTTTGATTTGAGAGCGTCATTTTTCGCGGGGTTTTGGTCACACCGGTTGAGGGGTTTTGGCGAGGGTGCCGCTGATTAGTTTTAACAGTTTGCTTAGTCCCCATCCCCTGGTGGCTGAAATCAGCACCGTATTTTTATCCCCGGCACCACGCTGGTCAGAAAGATAATTTATGGCTGACGCCTCATCCCAGGTCCGGTCACCGTTCAGCAACAAATCAATCTTATTCAGTGCCGTAACCCTGGGCTTATCCCCGAGGTTGAGGTCGGCAAGAATACCCTCTACTATTTGACATTGCTCCACAGCATTATGACAAGTTAAATCAACGACATGGAGGAGCATAGTGGCTTCGGTTAATTCCTCAAGGGTCGCCCTGAACGCAGTGACAATGGTGGGCGGTAACTTCCTGATAAAGCCAACAGTATCGGTTAATAATACTACCCTTTTATCAGGTAGAGTTAAGCGTCTGGTGGTGGGGTCTAGGGTAGCAAACAGCTTATCCTCGACAAACACACCAGCCTGGCTAAGGGCATTGAGCAAGGTGCTTTTACCGGCATTGGTATAGCCAACTATGGCTACTATCGGAATACCACTTTTCTGGCGATGTTGACGATAGAGCACACGGTGCTTTCTCACCTCTTCAATCTGCGCCTTTAGATGATGTATTTTCTGGCGAATAAGGCGTTTATCAGTCTCAAGTTGTAGTTCACCGGGACCCCTGGTACCGATGCCACCACCAAGCCTTTCCAGGTGACTCCACTGCCCGGCAAGACGAGGGAAAAGGTATTGATGCTGAGCCAGTTCTACCTGCAATTGACCTTCGTGGGTTCTAGCCCGCCTGGCAAAAATATCCAGTATCAGGGCAGCACGGTCAATTACCTTTACCTGAAGAATCTCTTCCAGGTTTCTTTGCTGTAGCGGTGACAGCTCATCATCAAAAATTACTACATCATAGTTGGTGCTCTGCTTTAGCGCCAGTAGTTCGTCCAGCTTACCTTTGCCTATATAATGTGCTCTTGACGGTACAGGTAACCGCTGGATGAAGCTTCCCACCACGCTAGCCCCAGCCGTGCTGGCTAATTGAGCCAGTTCATCGATAGAGACCTCCGCTGGCCACTTATCAGCGCTGGCTTTGGTCACTACTGCTACCAGGAATGCCCGTTCCAGCGATTCTCGGGTAAGAGTTGTGCCCTTAGTAATAATAGCCCCCTATTGTGTTATGTCAAGTTACTTCTTTATCCCACCGGCTTTGGTTCCACGCCACCCTGACAGTCGCGACAGACCTCTCACCAGCCCCGCATCCGAGATAGTCAACGACAACCGGACATAACCCTCGCCGTTTTTGCCATAAGTTACCCCCGGGGTAACGACGACCCCAACCTTCTCCAGTAAATCAGTAGCCAGGTCAGCGGAGGTATAGCCCTGAGGAACCTTAGCCCAGACATACAGACCTGCCTTGGGAGATTTGGCTTCAAGCCCGATGCTGTTCAACATATCAATGACCAGGTCACGACGTCGCTGGTAAATAGCATTGTGCTCCTGAATACAATCCTGGGCTCCGGTCAAAGCCTCAATGGCAGCGTATTGAATAGCCTGGGGAATCCCTGAATCTAAATTTGACTTAACCCTCTTCAGGGCGTCTATCATCTCGGCATTACCTACCACCATCCCTATCCGCCACCCGGTCATATTATAGCTCTTGGACAGGGAATGAAACTCCACTCCTACTTCTTTAGCCCCATCTGCCTGCATAAAGCTAATCGGTTGGTAGCCATCAAAAGCGACCTCGGAATATGGCCCATCATGACAGACAGCCAGGTCATGCTTTCGGGCGAATTCAACCACCTTATTGAAGAAATCAAGGTCAGCCACGGCACCAGTAGGGTTATTGGGATAGTTGAGCCACAGCAGTCTGGCTCTTTTCAGGACATCTTCAGGTATAGCATCCAGAGCAGGCAGAAAACCGTTCCCGTCAAGGAGCGGCAGATAGTAAGGCTCACCGCCAGCCAAAATAGTGCTTATGGAATAAACGGGATAGCCAGGGTCAGGCACCAGGGCAATATCCCCGGGGTCAATAAAGCATAAAGCAATATGGGCAATACCTTCCTTGGCACCAATAAGGGGTAACACCTCTTTGCCAGCATCAAGGGAAACACCGAAGCGCTGGTTATACCACCCGGCTATAGCCTGTCGCAATTCAGGCAAGCCCTCAGTCTCAGGATAGCGATGATTAGCCGGGTCCTGTGCTGCCTGGCACAGCCTGGTAATGATATGGGGTGGTGTGGGTATATCAGGGTCACCAATGGCGAAGGTGACTATATCTTCACCCTTAGCCCTCTTCTCCGCAATCTTCTTATTAATTTCAACATAAAAATATGCTGGTAAATTTTCTATTCGTTTCGCCATTCTCATCTCAGCTATACCTCATCTGCCCATTCTCCAGTAAATACTATCTCCGCCGGACCGCTAAGGAACACCTCCCCTGCCCCACTCCAATCCACCTCCAGTATTCCACCGGGCAGCTTTATGTCTACCCTATTATCAACATAACCATGCAGTTGAGCCAGAACCGCTACCGCACAGGCACCACTGCCGCAAGCCTGTGTCTCCCCTACCCCACGCTCCCACACCCTGGCTTCTATCTGCTGTCGGCTTATCACCCGGGCTACCTCAAAATTTACCCGGTTGGGAAATAGCTTGTGCTGCTCCACTTCTGGTCCTATCCGGGACAATGGGAAGTCAGATATAGAATGGGGGCAAAAATAAACAGCGTGCGGATTACCGATAGAGACGAAACTCATGGGTAGTTCTTCGCCATTTACGGCAACTGGATAATCCAGTATTGGTTTTATGTCAACTAAATTCCCTCCGCCCGTCCCTACCATTACTGGAATGTCTTTAGCTCCAAATCTTGGTTCACCCATACCAACCTGAATTGTAGCCACATTGCCCATTGCTCGATGAAGCTTGGCTCTCCTTACCCCTGATATCGTTTCTACCAATATTCCCTGAGCCCCACTATTAGCCAACCCCATATCCATAACATATTTAGCCAAGCATCTCAGCCCATTACCACAAGCTTCAGCCTTAGAGCCGTCGGGGTTAAACACGCACATCTGGAAGTCAGCCACATCTGAAGGCAGAACCAGCAATAAGCCGTCACTGCCAACCCCAAAGTGGCGGTCACATATAGCCCTTGCCACCCGCGACCAGTCACGCTGCCTATCACTGGTCTCCACCAGCACAAAATCATTTCCTGCACCCTGTAGTTTAGTAAAATTCATGGTTTATCAACCTCACCCCCTTTATCCCCCTCTCCATAATAGGAATATCTTCCTTGCATGAGGGGGAAGCTAACTTACTCACCCCTTATAAATTTAGCCAGTGGTGTTGTTATTTGCAACTCTATGTTACCCTGTGTATCAAACCACTGTATTCTATCATCTTTTAGGTGAAACCAGCTATACTGGTGGCGGACAAATCGGTGAGTTTCAAACTTAATTTGCTCTATGGCAGAAGCCAGGGTTAGCTCACCCCTGAAAAACATACCAATCTGCTTATAGCCTATGCCCGACATAGCTGGCAGATTAAAGTTATAGCCCATATTCACCAGCTTTTCTACTTCTTCAACCAAGCCTTGCTCTATCATTCTATCAACCCTTAAGTCAATTCTACGATATAACTCTGCCCTATCTGTAGTTAGACCTACGATGAGGGTATCAAACGGTGGTGCCTGCTTCTGCTGAAGCTGAGAAAAGGGAGTCTCTGTACTTCGGCATACCTCAAGCGCCCGTATTATGCGGCGGACATTACGCCGGTCAATCTTCATTGCTGCTTCCGGGTCAACCTTCATCAGTTCCTGATAAAGCTCGTCCATCCCAACCCTGGTTGCCCTTTCCTCAGAGTTATGTCTGTATTTCAGGTCAGGCGGGACTTGTGGTATTACCCAGCCTTCCAATACTGCCCAGATATACAGCCCGCTACCGCCGACTAATAGAGGCAATTTATTGCGCTGTTGAATATCCTTAATCGCCTTATAAGCCAGCTGTTGATACTGAGCCAGGCTAAAATCCTCATCAGGATTAACTATATTGACCAGATGATGGGGGATGAGGGATAGCTCTTGTGGGCTGGGTTTAGCCGTGCCGATATCCATATATCGGTATACCTGCCGACTATCAGCACTTACTATCTCTCCATTAAAAGTCTGAGCCAGACGAAGAGCCAGCTTACTCTTACCTATGCCAGTAGGGCCAACGATAGCCACCAGAAGATTCATTCTCGAAATCTATTTAGTAACCCCATCCCCTTTATCCCCTTCCCCTTGTCAAGGAGAAGGGAAATTAGTTATATAAGAGAGGCTTCGCCTCTCTTTGACTCTCCTTTAATCTCTGAGGTTCGCCTGACAATATTCAAAAATTGGTCTGCCTTCAAACTTGCCCCACCGACCAGGGCACCATCTATCTCGGGTTGCTGGATAAACTCAGCAATATTGTCAGCAGTAACACTCCCACCATACAGAATTCGCAAATCCTGGGCACTTTCTCTATCATATAATTCAGAGATATTACGGCGAATGAAACCAATGGTCTCGTTTGCCTGCTTACCAGTAGCCGTCCTGCCAGTGCCTATAGCCCAAACCGGCTCATAGGCTATAATCAAGCCACTGAGATAATCTATTCCAGCCAGAGATGACCTTAACTGCTCAGTTAATACCTCTTGTGTCCTCCCTGCTTCGTTTTCCTCTAATGTTTCCCCAATACACAAAATAGGCTTGAGCCCGGCTTTCAACACCGCCTGAACTTTTTTACTGATAATCTCCCCGGTCTCGTTAAAATACCACCTCCGCTCAGAATGCCCGATGATAACGAATTCACACAGGTCGGCGAGCATTAGTGGTGAAATCTCCCCGGTATAAGCCCCCTCTTCCTCAAAGTATATATTCTGTGCCCCTAATTTTATTGAGCTTCCTATAATCAGCCCCCTTACCGCAGCTAAAGAAACAAAGGGAGGAAAGATTACCTTGTCAACATTGGCTATCTCATCAAGTCCCTGACACATTTCATTGACCAGTTCTATGGCTTCACCTACTGTGGTATTCATCTTCCAGTTGCCAGCAATCATCGGCACCCGCATTTTAGCCTCCTAACTTATTTAGAACCCTATCCCCTGTATCCCCTTCCCCTTATCAAGGGGAAGGGGAAGATTTTTCCCTAAGAGGGGGCGAAGCCCCCTGTTAAACTCCCCTCTTTACTAGCTGTTAAAGATGGGCTTTGCCTCTGTTTAACTCCCCCCTTTACTAGCTGCCGAAGATGGGTTTTGCCACTCCCTGACTCTTTTAGGCACCAAATTTATTAAGCTTCAGGGCATTAGCCATCGCCAGGGGCATAACCTGCGTCGCTGGAAACCTCCCCAGTCCTCCAGAAATACAGGCTGACTCAGAAAACTCACTTACCCTATCCGAACGACACCATTTAGAATACAAAAGAATAGGCACCGGGTGCCAGCTATGTCCTCCCAGCAAAGCTGGTGTTGAGTGGTCACCGCTAATCACAATGACATCAGGCTCAATGGATATTAGCCTAGGTAGAGCATTGTCAACCTCTTCTATAGTTCTGACCTTTCGGTCAAAGTCGCCGTCTTCACCAGCTGAATCAGTCGCTTTTATATGTAAGAAGAAAAAGTCGTAGTTAGTGTAGTTCTGTTTCAATGTATCAAACTCAGCTTCAATAGTAGTTCCGGTATCCAGAACCTCCATACCAACTAACTTAGCTAACCCCCGATACATAGGGTAACTGGCAATGGCTGCTGGCTTCAATTTAAAAACTTCACCCATAGTCGGAAAATATGGTCGTCTGGAGAAGCCACGAAGGAGAACCATATTGGCTGGGTAATGTTCAGCCAGGATTACCTTTGCCTGAGCCACAAATTGGTTAGCGATACCAGCCATTCTCTCCGCTTCTGGTGATACAGCAGTAACCATCCTGGGAGACACCCCAGTCTGCTGGGGGTCAGAATCGCTGACCTCAGCAACAAGCTCATCTCCCCGAAATACCACCACCAAGCGGTGCCCACTAACAGGACGAACAAAAAGTCTAGCTCTGTCTATTACCACCCCATCTAGCAACTGGCACAGCTCAGTGCACTTCTGGGTAGAGATACGACCTGCCCTGCGGTCGGTAACTGAGCCGGTTTCGTCCACGGTACAGAAGTTACCCCGAGCGGCTATATCTCCTGGCTCAAGGTCAAAGCCTATGCCGATAGCTTCAAGCACACCCCGCCCAATGTTAAAGCTGATGGGATTATACCCAAACAAAGCGAGATGCCCCGGTGCACTACCAGGAGTTATCCCCGGGCTTACCGGGTCGATAAGCCCGCATACACCCTTAGCTGCCAATTGGTCAAGGTTCGGTGTTCTAGCCGTCTCTAATTCTGTCTTACCTGTTCGGGGATGGGGCAATCCACCCAAGCCATCAATAACTAATAGCACAATCCTGGTAGGTGAGGACCTGGAAATGGACTTTATTAATTCCAAACTAACATCCATAGGGGTTAGCTCCCTTATCCAGCAGTGCCTCCACACCGGGCAAGGTTTTACCGCCAAGAAATCTAAGTGAAGCACCACCCCCGGTAGATACAAAAGTCATTTTATCCGCTAGTCCCATCTCAATTACTACCTCAGCGGTAGAGCCTCCCCCAATAACAGTGGTCGCGTCAAGACCAGCCAGTCGCCTAGCCATAGCTTGCGTTCCCTGAGCAAATCGAGGTATCTCATACACGCCCATAGGTCCGTTCCAGAAAACTGTCTTACTCCCATCCAGCTCGGCAGCGAAGTCTCTAATAGTAAGTGGCCCTATATCTACAATCCTCCAATCTGAGGGTATTTTTTCTATAGCTACTGTCTTGAGTTCAGCTTCAGCACCAAGTCTATCAGCAATGACCACATCAACCGGGAGCAGCAGGCGCACCCCTCTCCTATCAGCATCTTCTATCAGCTTAACTGCGAAATCCAGCTTATCATCCTTCACCGATAAACCTACCTCGTAAAATTTAGCCTTTAACAAAGCAGCCGCCATGCCGCCACCAACCAGAAGGGAGTCTACCTTATCCAGAATATTTTCTAATACAATAATTTTGTCACTCACCTTAGCCCCACCAACGAGTCCAACAAATGGGTGAACTGGGTTGGTTAGAATACCTTCCAGGACATTGAGTTCCTTCTCAATCAGTAAACCAGCCACTGCCGGAAGATATTTCGTAATACCTACTATTGAAGCATGAGTTCGATGGCTGGCACCAAAGGCATCATTGATATATAGGCCGGCTAACTGAGCCAGGGCTTGAGCAAAAGAGGCATCGTTTCCCTCTTCTTCAGGATGAAACCGGATATTCTCCAAGAGCAAAACATCACCACCCTTCAATTCTTCTATTGCCTTCTCTACCTCAGGACCGATGCAATCCCTGGTAACCACCACCTGACGCCCTAGGATTTGCGACAGGCGCTGACCAACAACGGCTAATCGCAGTTTCTCAACTACCCTTCCCTTGGGTCGACCCAGGTGGGAGCAGAGGATAATCCTCGCCCCTTGGTCAATAAGATATTTAATAGTAGGTAATGCTGCTCGAATACGACTATCATCAGTAATAACCCATGTCTCTTCATCTAGAGGGACATTGAAGTCAACCCTGACCAATACCCTTTTACCCCCAACTTCAATGTCCCTGAGCGTTATCTTGTCCATTTGTTCCCCCTGTTAAATTAATAAGAAATTAGGTATAAACTCGGACACCTGATATATTAACCAGCCTTCATAATGATACTTTGCGGTGGGCAAACTGCGATGGCACCTTATTGTCAGGAAACAAGGATAAGACCTGTTGGGCTATCCCTTTAGCATCAAGACCATACTTGGAACGAAGGATAGCTTGAGTGCCTTGCTCGACAAACTCATCAGGGAGCCCAATGTTTTTTACCCGAATATCACCTCCAACCGATTTTTGAAGCAGTTTGACCACCCTACTGCCAAAGCCACCGCTCAGGGCATTCTCTTCAATGGTAACTATACGCTTAATACAACGGGCCAGGTCTATTATAAGCTCAGAGTCCAGTGGCTTGGCAAAGCGGCTGTTAACTACTGTAGCCTCAATCCCATTCAGAGCTAACCCCTGAGCTGCCTCAACCGCCGGGGCTACAGTAGCCCCTATGGCTAATATGGCTACATCCTCCCCATACCTTACTGTTTCCCCTTTACCTATAGGAACCTCGTATAGCTCCGTGTCTAATTCTACTTCCAGCCCCGAGTTACGCGGGTATCGTATTGCCATGGGATGGTCTGATTTCATTGCGGTGTAAAGCAAGTGCTGAAGCTCGTTTTCATCCTTGGGTGCAGCTACAATCAGGTTAGGAACTAATGTCAGATAAGAGATGTCAAATGCCCCCTGGTGGGTCTTACCATCTTCGCCGACAATGCCACTACGGTCAATAGCAAAAATAACTGGCAAGTCCTGAAGGCAAACATCATGTATAACCTGGTCAAGAGCGCGCTGTAAAAAAGTAGAATATATCGCCACGATAGGTATAAAACCCTGGGTAGCCAGCCCGGCAGCAAAGGTAACGGCGTGCTGTTCGCAGATTCCGACATCAAACACACGGTGGGGAAACTCAGCCTCAACAATACTCAAACAATTTCCCTCAGGCATAGCCGGAGTAATCACCACCACTCTAGGATTCTGGCGAGCCAGGCGAAGCACTGTCTGAGCAAATACCTCACTGTAGCTAGGTGCTGTCTTGGTGCTTACACCCTTAGCTGGCACCCCATGAAAATAAACAGCATCCCCTTCGGCGGGAAGATAGCCTTTACCCTTGGTGGTAATAACGTGAACAAAGGTTGGCTTCAAACGATAATCCCGTGCCTGGGCAAGAGCTAATTCTATTGCAGAGATATTATGCCCATCAATAGGCCCAATATAGGTGAAGCCAAGCTCCTCCCAGACCATTGTTGGCATGACTAAGCCTTTGAGTTTGCTTCTAACCCATTGGCTTGCCTGCCGTAACCTATTACCCAGTGGCAGAGTAGCGAGTACCCGTCCACCCTTCTCCTTTGCCCAATAATAGCGGTGGTCAAACCGCACCTTACTCAGCAGCTTAGCCGAGGCGCCGACAGTAGGTGAAATTGACATCCCGTTATCATTTAGAACCACAATAAGCCTGGAGCCTAAATGCCCTGCCTGATTTAGCCCCTCAAGAGCCATCCCTCCCGTTATCGCACCATCACCAATAACAGCAACCACATGGTAGTCATCACCAGAAAGGTCACGGGCAATAGCCATACCCAGGGCAGCAGAAACCGAGGTGCTAGCATGACCAGCACCAAATGGGTCATGCTGACTCTCGCTACGGCTGGTAAAACCAGATAAACCTCCATACTTACGCAAAGAGGCAAAATGCTGCCTCCTCCCCGTAAGCAGTTTATGAACATAGCTTTGATGTCCCACATCCCAGATAATCTTATCCCGTGGGCTATCAAACACCCGATGCAAGGCTATGGTAAGCTCGACTACACCTAAATTAGAAGCCAGATGGCCACCGTTACTAGAAACTATAGCCACCAGTTCCCGTCTAATCTCAGAAGCTAATTGCTTTAGCTCCGATGGCGTCAACCCCTTCAAATCTGTAGGGTTATCTATTTTATCTAATAATCTAGGCATTGCTATCTTGCTGCCCCATACTAGCAATGCTGATGAATGATTGTCAAGCTAAAAAGAGATTGTTTACCAACCCCTCACCCTTAATAAACAACCTATCTATAAGCCAGTTTGACGCTATGACGCCGCTCTGTTACACTGCACTAGGTGTAACCTCGTTTAAGAAACGACTGTGAAGGAAAGGTGTGTCCCCTGAACAGCTTCTCAGTTTAGGTTTTTCCAAAGAGCTGGTAGTGCTTATTATCTCCGCTCTGCCCATAGTCGAACTTCGTGGGGCACTACCGGTGGCGATAAACCTTTTTCATTTCTCTTGGTATTATGCCTTTCTATTGGCTATCATTGGCAATTTACTACCGGTCCCTTTCATTCTGTTATTCCTTGATACTGCTTCTCGACTGCTAAGCAAAGTAGCATTTTTTGAGCGGATTCTCAAGTGGCTTTTTGAACGTACCAGACGGCGGGGAAAAATTATCGAGAGGTATGAACGAATCGGCCTGATGCTATTTGTTGCCATACCACTCCCTGTCACCGGTGCCTGGACAGGTTCGGTGGCTGCCGTCCTTTTCGGTTTAAAATTCAAGCACGCTTTTTTATCTATCTTTATTGGTATATTAATTGCTGGTGTAATTGTTACTTGCCTCAGTCTCCTCGGCTGGGTTGGAGCTATAATCGCCGGTATCGGACTTGTCTGCCTCGCTACCTACACCATGTGGGCGACATCAAGATAGTTTAACACCACTATCTTGACTTTATCTTTTGTCTAATGCTACATTTGAATGCGAGATGGCGTGTCCCTGTAGCTCAGTTGGACAGAGCGGCTGCCTTCTAAGCAGCGGGTCGTGGGTTCGAATCCCTCCAGGGACGCCACTTTAGCTACAAATCACGGCTAGCTTAACCTCCGGATCCCGGGCAAAATCCCGGGATTTTTTGTTAAAAGACCCGCTGCTTCGGCAAAAAAGGAGGTTATGATGCCCCTCGAT
>CAZTRJ010000018.1:0-6319 GCA_964616615.1 uncultured Dehalococcoidales bacterium | reverse complement strand
GCGGCTGCCTTCTAAGCAGCGGGTCGTGGGTTCGAATCCCTCCAGGGACGCCACAAAGCTAATTTAGGAAAGACCGCTAGCAAGGCGTATGTCTCCAGTTTTGCCAAGGGGGAAATAATCTTATGTAAAGTTAATTAAGCCACAGCCTTCCAGTTAACAAAAGGCTGTCCCCTACTATAAAGAACAGCCTTTGTCTTTGACAGCAACTAATTTAAAAACTTTATACCCAACCGCGAAGTCTCATCGCCTCTGCCACACGAGCTACAGCCACAACATGAGCAGCCTGCCTCATATTAACCTTGCGCTTTAGAGATTCAGATAAAACAGCCTGAAAGGCTTGGGTCATCTTTTTATTAAGCCTATGGTGAACCTCATCCTCATCCCAACAATAATTATATATGTTCTGAACCCACTCAAAGTAGGAAACGGTTACCCCACCGGCATTGCATAAGAAATCAGGTATCACAAATACCCCATTGCGGTATAACACTTCATCTGCCTCAGGGGTAGTTGGACCATTAGCCAGTTCAGCAACTATCTTTGCCTTGATATTAGAAGCATTTCCCCGGGTAATGCTATTCTCCAATGCCGAAGGACACAATACATCAACCTCTAGTTCCAGCAACTGGTCATTGCTTATATTCTCTGCCTGTGAAAAGTTTATAACCGAGCCAGTTTCCAGTTTATGTTGCCAAACCTGGTGCGGGTCTAATCCCTGTTTATTGTAGATACCACCCTTAGAGTCGCTAACGGCTACAATCTTGGAGCCCAGAATGTCCTTCATTAGAATGGCTATATATGAGCCGGCATTGCCATACCCCTGAACCGCTACTGTCGCTGCCGATAAATCAATATTTAGATACTTAGCAGCCTCCTCAATGGTAAACATGCCGCCGCGAGCAGTGGCGTCACCACGACCTAAAGAACCGCCTAAAGCTAAAGGCTTCCCCGTAATTACCCCTGGACTATTATATCCCCTTAATTTTGAATACTCATCCATCATCCACGCCATTATCTGTGGGTTGGTATACACATCTGGCGCCGGTATATCTCTCTCAGGACCAATAAACTGCCATATAGCATCTATATAGCCACGGCTCAACCTTTCCAGCTCACCACTGGACATTTGTTTAGGGTTGCAAATGACGCCCCCTTTGCCACCCCCGAAGGGAATATCTACTACAGCACATTTCCATGTCATCCAAGCCGATAGAGCTCTAATAGTATCAATAGTCTCATCGGGATGAAATCTAATACCACCTTTACACGGCCCACGGGCATTGTTATGCTGAACCCTGAACCCCCTAAAAACCTTAGCCTGACCATCATCCATTCTTACTGGAATAGATACATGTAGCTCCAACATAGGCTCTCTAAGAATGGCATGAATATTTGGTTCCAAATCTAACAAACTAGCCGCTGCATCCAACTGAACTTGAGTATTCTCAAACAAAGTCAACCCTTTTTCATTCACAGGATATCCTCCCTCTATAAAATTTTATGCTTTTACCGGTATTCCCCTTTCTTTAAGGTATTTTTTAGCTTCGGGTATGGATATTTCACCGAAGTGGAAGATAGAGGCGGCTAAGACTGCCGATGCTTTGCCAATTGTTACCGCTTGATAAAGGTGGTCTAATTTGCCAGCGCCGCCCGAAGCTATAACCGGTATAGTTACCGCTTCGGCTACTGCTTTTGTCATCTCCAAATCATATCCTTCCTTCGTCCCATCAGCATCCTTGCTGGTGAGCAAAATCTCACCGGCGCCTAACTCTTCTACCCTCTTCGCCCAGTCAACAATTTCCATACCCGTAGCCTCATTGCCACTTCTCACCACCACCTCTAATCGGGGAAGACCACCCCCTGCTGGATTCTTCTTGCCATCAATAGCCACTACCAGCCTGTCCTTGCCGAATTCTTTAGCCGCCCTTTCTATAAGCTCGGGGTTCCTGACAGCAGCCGTATTTATCGACACCTTGTTCACACCAAGGTCAAGCAAAGCCTTCATATCCTCAATGCTGCCTATGCCACCACCTACGGCAAAGGGAATAGTAACCACCTCACAGACTTTTTTGACCCATTCCAACCTTGTCTTTCTATTCTCTACCGTGGCGAAAATGTCAAGGAAAACAAGCTCATCGGCACCCTGGCGGCAATAGGCGGCAGCCGCTTCCACCGGGTCTCGGGCGTCCTTAAGATTTTCAAACCTCACCCCCTTAACCACCCTGCCCTCCTTGACATCAAGGCA
Organism: uncultured Dehalococcoidales bacterium; assembly: GCA_964616615.1. Taxonomy (GTDB): domain Bacteria; phylum Chloroflexota; class Dehalococcoidia; order Dehalococcoidales; family DAOVUZ01; genus DAOVUZ01. Next base: position 4,074 of record CAZTRJ010000018.1, on the reverse strand, counting down.
GGGTATAATCCCTATCTGGTTCATCTCACTCCTTATATAAGTTCCTGGAATTTTGTTAAACTTTGATAATCAAGCAAAGTGCTCATAGCATGATTTTCTACCTCTATCCCCGCCTCCACAGCAGCAGCGACCGGGGTAAGCCCACCAAGGAGTATCATCCCTACTTTGTTTAGACCCACTGATATGCCACATACTGCTTCACTAACAGTCCCCATCATAATCATTCCATCCAATCCCACCTCCTTTAACCGATCAGTAACCTTCTCTACCAGAGGCTGGCACTGGGCTGGAATCTCACGGAAGTTAGCCAGTATTTTCCCCTCCCCTTTCATAATCATGCCCTGGACATTGGTCATCCTAGCCCGAATAAATACCTCTGACGGGTCCAGAGTAGAACCAGAATAGTAAATAAGATTGACAAAACGTAACGGTTGGTTATCCCGCATTTGAAGCACTCCCCCGAATCTAGAGTCGGTAGGAACACCTACTTTGAGTAAACTACCGTTGATTATGATACTGCAAACGGTAGCCAAACCAACCTTGCCCGTGGGCACAAGCACTTCGCCTAATCGCTCACCCTCTGGTGCCACCGCTACTAAATCGCCGACACAAAGCCCAGCCTTAAAGGCTTCCTTCATCACCCGAAGTGCCTCAGAAAACTTCTGCTTAGGAAAGAAGGAGACATTAACCGGCACCAAGCCAGTGCCTTTTTCTACATCAAAGGAAGTACGGAAGGCTAGAAGTTCTATTTTCTCCAAGACAAAGCCAATCTTATCAGTAACTAAAGCATTATTCAGTTCTTCTATCCCTAACTGCGTAATCTCCCTTCCATCCCACTTCTCCATAGGTCGGGTAAGCCCCCGCTCATCCATTAACTTAAGGTGATATCTCACCGCCCGCTCACCCAGTTCTACCCCCTGCTCCTTCAACTGACGGCTGATTAGCCTAGCTCCTAAAGGCTGAGGCGACTCACTGAGAATTTTCAGGATAGAGACAGCCTTTCTTTCAACCTGGTGACTATCATAACCTATCATAATTTAACCCAATTAATTATTGAAATAGGCAACCGTTTTCCTATCATAACCTACCGGAATACCGTTGTCAACACCTATTCCCCAAAAGGAGCAGGCTCTCTGGCTCACCTCCTCTTAAATCAGCTATTGCTGGACAGTAAATGGTATGCTATACTGTTAAATTAACCATTAGTTAGAAAGGGGTTAAAACTTGCCAGATACAGCTACTATTAAGCAACTTTTAGAAGCCGGAGCCCACTTCGGGCATCAGACCAGCCGCTGGAACCCCCGTATGAAGAGCTATATCTTCACCAAGCGTAATGGCATTCATATCATCGACTTAGAGCAAACGGTGGCTATGTTAGACAAAGCCTGCGACTTTATTCAGCAAGTGGCAGCCGAAGGGGGCACTATCCTTTTTATTGGGACTAAAAAGCAAGCTCAAGAGGCAATAGAAGAGGAAGCCACACGCTGCGGTATGTATTATGTCAACCAACGCTGGCTAGGCGGAGTGCTGACTAATTTCGCTACTATACAAGCCCGCATTGACTACCTTGTTCGTTCAGAAGACCAGCAGACCAGAGGGGACTTTAACCGCTTACCTAAAAAGGAAGCCCTAAAACTTGGGGAGGAAATTTCACGCCTCAACCGGCAGATGGGTGGTTTCAAAGAGATGACCAACCTACCAACTGCCCTATTCATTGTTGACCCAGTAAAGGAAAAAATTGCTCTGGCTGAAGCCAAACGTATGAGAATACCAGTGGTAGCTATAGTAGATACCAATTGTAACCCTGATGATATAGACTACCCGATTCCAGCCAACGACGATGCTATCAGAGCCATCAAACTAATATGCAGTAAAGTCGCCGACTCAATTATCGAAGGCAGAACTGGAATCACTGCGATTCCAACAGAGGAAGCCCCTCAGGAGAGCTTGGAAGAGCTTGAGGCTAAAGAGGTTGCTGAACCTCTCATTTTTACGCCTGATGATGCATAATAGGGGGGAGAGATTGGAAATTTCAGTAGTTGTGGTAAAAGAGTTAAGAGACCAGACGGGAGCCGGCATTATGCTGTGCCGGAATGCTCTCCTTGAAGCGGAAGGAGATACGGAAAAGGCACTCCAGATTCTGAAACAACAGGGTCTATTACAGGCACAGAAAAAAGCAGAGCGCGCTACCACCCAGGGGATAGTTGAGACCTATGTCCATACCGGAGGGTGCATAGGAGCCATGGTTGAACTGAACTGTGAAACGGACTTCGTGGCTCACACTGACGAATTCAAGGAACTAGCTCATCACCTGGCAATGCAGATAGCGGCTCAAGACCCCAAATTCATCTCAAGGGAAGAAATCCCTGAAGGAGCTGATATAGAGCCTGAGGTAGCTTGCCTGCTTCTTCAGCCTTACATCAAGAACCCTGATGAGACAGTTCAAGATATCATAACTGAAACTATTGCCAAGGTAGGCGAAAACATCAAAGTAGCCAGATTTGCTAGATTCAAAATAGGTGCTTAGATAGCAGGAGCTATTATAGTTATCAGTTTTAGCGCTTCGTGTTACCGCTATGGGGAATCATAAACAAGAATAGCTGGGATTGAAGAGCGACTAAATCATGCTGAGAGGGTGTTAAAGAGAAGGTAATGACTGCTGCCAAATACAAGCGTGTTTTAATAAAGCTCAGTGGTGAGGCATTTAGTGGTGGTGTTAACTTTGGTATTGATGCCTCTACCTTAACAAAAGTATCCAAGCAGATTAAGCAAGTGATAGAAATGGGGGTAGGTGTAGGTATTGTTGTCGGTGGTGGTAATATCTGGCGTGGGGCTAAGGCTGAGGAGGACGGGATGGAAAGGGTTACCGCTGACTATGCTGGTATGCTAGCTACAGTAATAAATGCTCTGGCTCTCCAGGATACACTGGAAAGAGAAGGGGTAACTACTAGAACTCAGTCAGCGATAAATATCCAACAGGTGGCTGAGCCTTATATCAGACGCCGGGCTATTCGGCACCTGGAGAAGGGCAGAGCTGTTATCTTCGCCGGGGGCACTGGCAATCCGTATATGACCACTGACACCGCAGCCGCTCTGCGAGCAATAGAGATTGAGGCCGAAGTGTTACTTATGACCAAAAACAATGTTGATGGTATCTATAGTGCTGACCCCGTTAAAAATCGTAACGCCAAGAAGTTTGATAAACTTACTCACCTGGAAGCATTAGATATGCACCTGGAGGTAATGGATGCTACCGCACTCTCCCTATGTCTAGAAAACAAGCTACCGATAATTGTTTTTGACCTGCAGGCTCCCCGCAGTATAGAACGGGCGGTCATTGGTGAGCCTATTGGTACCCTGGTATCCAGTAAGAAGGGAAATGGTTAGCCAAAGTCTATGGAATATTGAACAAAAGATGCAGGCATCTATTGAGGTTTTGAAGCGGGAATTAGCCACTATCCGCACCGGGCACGCTACCCCCACCTTAATCGAGCATATCAAGGTAGAATATGGTGGCATTCCCACTCCTCTCAACCAAATTGCTGGTATCTCTGCACCTGGAGCCAGTCTCCTCGTCATCCAACCCTGGGACCAGGGTTGCATTAATAATATAGAGAAGGCTATCCTGAAGTCTGACCTTGGGCTAACTCCAACCAGTGATGGCAGGGTAATACGGTTAAACATCCCCCCAGTTACTGAAGAACGACGGCAGGAGCTAATTAGAGTGGTGCGGAAGAGGGTTGAAGAAGGAAAAGTAGCGATACGTAACCTAAGACATGAAGCTATGGATGAGCTAAAAGATTTAGAGAAAAATAAGGATATATCACAGGACGAGCTCAAACGTGCCCTAGACCAACTACAAAAGCTTACTGATAGCTCCACAGCCGATGCTGACCAAATCGGACGAGATAAAGAAGTAGAGCTAATAGAGGTCTAGCCCGGTTAGCGAGGTTAGTATTCAATATTGAGTGGCAAAATGATAGCTACCTCACCGGCGATGAAACAAGATGTTCATTTACCTAACCATATAGCCATTATTATAGATGGTAATCGTAGATGGGCAAAGCAGCACGG
>CAZTRJ010000017.1:0-24283 GCA_964616615.1 uncultured Dehalococcoidales bacterium | reverse complement strand
GTGATAAATGGAGACATTAGTGGGTATAGGCCTTCTGGCTGTTTTTATGGAACTTATTGATTCATCTCTGGGTATGATGTATGGAACCATACTTAGCCCTTTGCTAATCTCGGCAGGATTTGATGCCAAACTTGTTATACCTTCCATCCTTATTTCACAGGCAATAGGTGGTCTAATAGCAACGGTGAGGCATCATAGATACAAATCTGCCAATTTTATAGGGTGGACAAGGCATACCAAAATAGTGCTTGCTGTCGTATTGCCAGGAGTATTGGCTTGTTTCTTAGGCGCTTTTGTCGCTGTTTCTGTTCCGGGATGGGCACTTAAAACATATATTGGACTACTGGCGGTGGCAATGGGCATTCTATGCGTAAGACCCTATTCATATCAATTCGCTTGGAAAAAGATTTTCGGGATTGGAGTGCTAGCCGGATTCAATAAAGCACTATCAGGTGGAGGATTTGGCCCGGTAACATCTACTGGAAAAATTCTTGCCGGTGTGAACCCAAGAGTATCAATAGCCACGACAGCTTATGCCGAAGTCCCAATCTGTCTGCTCAGTTTCCTTTTCTGGTTGGTGCTAAGAGGGGGTATTGAGACAGCTTTTCCTTTAACAATGTGCCTGGGAGCAGCTTTTGGAGCTATAATCGGACCATGGATAACTTATAAATTGAAATCAGATAGACTTCGCGGTATTGTTGGAATATTAGCCATAATCTCCGGAATTTGGTGCGTGGTAAAACTTTTTCTATAGGATACCAGCCAAAGCATTGGGCATACTAATAGGTCTACTTTTTTAATGATTTTCCTGTAATTGAATAGCCATCTCTAACCCCTCGATAGAAGCTGAGGAGCACCACGGGACGGCGAAGCCATATTAAGTAATATACTGTAGCCAGCCAAAAATGGACACCAAAGAAGTAAATTAGAAAGCAATAATATTGCCATCTGGTGGCATGCTGTTTCATAAGCTGGAAGCGATTCCGGGGACCATAGTACTCAAAAAATCCATCAATTACATTTGCCGTTCGCCACTTATGCCAGATTTTTGCCTTGGGGACATAAACTGTTTTATAGCCGGCTTTCTTGACCCTAAGACAATAATCGAGGTCTTCGCAACCGAGAAAGTAGCTTTCATCAAACAAGCCAATACTTTCTGTCACCTTTCTCTTGATCAAAGCGCACCAAAATGGAGTATACTCAGCTTCTTTAATGGAGTCGTGCTGCCCCTTATCAATCTCTTTCCTCCCCAGAATCCGGTCAAATCCGGTTGTCTTACCCGCTATATCTCCTATCCAGAGATTTATTCTTCCCCCGATAAACTGCAATCGGTCAGGCTCATCATAGTAATAAATCTTAGATTGAGCTACGCCGATAGTCGGGTTAGCCTCAGCTACCTTGACCATCTCAGTGGCAAACTCGGGGTCAACTACGGTGTCGTTATCCAGTAGCAGTAAATAATCAGGGCGGGAGTTGTCCAGGGCATACCCCATACCGATGTTAACTCCGCCGGCAAAGCCATAGTTCTTATCTTTCTTAATCAGGTGTATGTAATCCCCAAACTTTTCTTCTAATACCTGAGTATCGTTCCCCTCAGAGCCGTTATCAACTACAATTACCTCATAATTGGGATAGTTAATCCTTTTTAAAGACTCGAGGCACTCTGTAGTATTCGCAAGCCCATTCCAGTTTAGGGTTATGATGGAAACCTTAGGTTGATTCATATTTGTTTACTATGCCTTTTCATTTAGAAAGGTATTTAAACCATTCTTCAGTAGCACTCTGAATAGTTTCTGGGGTCCAGACCGGCGCCTCCTTCCACCAATCAATATGCTCCAGCACGATTTTAACACCTTCCTCAAAGGATACTTTAGGTTCCCATCCCAGCATTTTTCTTACTTTGGATATGTCAGCCTGGGTGCAATCTGGCTCTCCAGGGCGTTTTGGTATGTATATTACATCGCCACCTAAAAGCTCAGCCAGACGGTTGACGCTGTATGTATTACTGCTACCTACATTCATGACCTCGTTGCTGATACCTGACTCGGCACCCATAACCAGAGCATTTACCACATCAGTCACAAAAGTGAAGTCCCTCCCCTGGGTGCCATCGCCAATAATGGTAAAGGGTTTATTATGGAGTTTTTGAGCTAGGAATACACCAAAAACTGCGCCATGGGCTCCTGTAGTGCGGGCACGGGGACCATAAGCATTAAACAAACGGAGGGATAAAACCGGGACTTTGTAAACCTTGCCCCAATGCAATACATATTGCTCGCCAAGATATTTAGTCAGAGCATAGGGATATTCAGGCTTAATTTTGGCTGTCTCTGGCGTGGGAACAATATCAGGAATCCCGTAGCATGAGCCAGAAGCGGTGTAGATGAATCGTTTTACGCCAGCCAATCGTGCTGCCTCTAACACATTGAATGTGCCGTCAACATTGGTATGGTGATAGTCCATCGGTCGCTGAATTGAAGGCACGATATCGGCTAAGGCAGCTATATGGAAGACCCATTCAACATCGTGAAAATAGGGCTGAATGGCTTCCTGGTTGGTGATATCTATTTGCTGTAAATGAAAGTATGGTGAATCATGGTGCTTAGCCAGATTTTGGGGATAGCCGGTGGCAAAGTTGTCCAGGACAGTGACCTCGTGGCCGTCTTCCAGTAGGCGGTCAACCAGATGACTTCCGATGAATCCGGCTCCTCCGGTGACTAGCGTTTTCATAATTACTATTTCGTTACTGGGCTGTCTGGCTTGTTCTTTTCTGGCAGCCTTTCCTCAAAGGTATGTCTGAATAACTCCTGTCTTAAACTCTGCGTATACATGCGAAGTGACTCCCACCGTGTCGTCTTGGTGGTATATATATGACGCCGGAGAGTGTAATTTTTGGCTAGCCAGAAGGCAAGGGTGAAGAGTATATTTGGCGGCCAATAGATGAGATGGTTAACAATGAGGTTACGCAACCGGGGGAAGACCACAGCTACCGAGGCTAACATCCCCATATTCATCTGGACCTTCTTTTGTTTCTGGGTAAAGCAATTCAGCATGGAAGTGTTCTGATATGAGGTGTGCATCTTGTTGTAGTCAGGGGTATACATCCCCATGTTAATAACCTGGTCGCCAAGTTCAGTCTTGGGATAGGGGTAGAAAATGGGGAACTCAGCCCAGTTTACCCGTGCCTTGATACAGAGGTCAAGCGACTCGATATCCTCAGCTATTGTTGTTCCCGGTAACCCCAGAATGCAGTTGGTAAAGGTAGAAATGCCATACTTTTCACAGAGTTGATGAGCGGTAATGATTTGCTCATCCGACATCCGGCGCTTTAGCATTTCGTTCCTGATTTGGGGATTCCCCGCCTCAATAGACATACTGATAGTTCTACATCCAGCATACTTCAGGAGCTTGGCCATATCCTCAGTGAGCAGGTTACATCTGGTGAGGATAAAGAAGGGTAATCCAATACGCTGCTTATACTTTCGGCAGAATTCCTCCAGCCAGTCATCAGCCCGATAGGTAAAAATGTCATCCTGGAACTTGACATTACTCAGCGGCCATCTCTCTTTGACCTTCTGAATATCCTCAATGACATAGTCAATGGAGTGTTTACGCGTTACCTTGCCCCGACCGCAGTAAATCTTACGCCAGGCGGTGTTGAAGCAGTAGGTGCAGTTATAGGGGCATCCTCTAGAAGCCATAAAGCCCTTGAGCGGATACTTGCCCATTTCAGTGTTGTCGTAGAGCAGGCTATAGTCCGGGAAGGGTAAGGAGTCTAGGTCTTCCACCAGATTGCGGACGGTAAAGGATGTATCACTCTTGGTAAAGATGTTAGGGGTGCCTCTTACTGTATTATCTGATGAAAGTGAGTGCAGCACATCGGCGAATGCCTCTTCCCCTTCACCTATACAAATAGCGTCCAGGGTAGTCTCGTGAATCATGTCGGGGTAGAAGGTCGGGTGAGGCCCGCCCATGATAGTGAAAACATCGGGAAACCTTTCCTTAATCTTCTGGTTCAGCCAGATATAGTGCTTAGCCTCACCGGTTGAGGAGCTATAAGCGACCACATCAGGCTTGAGTTTGGCTACGCGCTCCAGCGGGTCTTCTGCGTTCGTTTCGCTAAGATAGACTTCGTGTCCATCGCGGCGAGCTATTGCTGAAATAGCACACAGACCAATTGGTACCAAGAAATTCTCACTTTTGAAGATGAATAATATCTTCATCCAGTCTCCTTGCCGAGGCAGTTTCCACTCTCTTGGATAGACTTATATTATCCTTTAATCATCATAGAAGTCAATGCGCCGGTTAAACTTCTTAAAATGTGATGCTGTCCTACTGTTTAGCTAGTAGGTTGGTAGTTTTCCCCGGGGGGTATGCTTTAAGGAGAGAAGCAGTATCAATGGGGTGTAGCGACTGCTTTTTTTCATCTATATCGTAAAGGTTAAAACCATGTTGTAACAGTCTATTTAGAAACTCCTCTGGCGATGAACCAAAGTTGGCTAATGGACCTGGCTGGAATTGAGTGATAATCATCAGGTCTTTATTTTTGTGGATTATATCTTCCATCCCCTCGAAAACCGCCGTTTCTGCCCCTCCGGCATCAATCTTGACAAAGTCAATCTTGCCATTGTAATCCCGGAATAAACTATCCAGAGTTTGTGCTTCAACCTCGATAATGTCTTTCCCCAAGGTATGTGTATTCTCTCCTGGTCTTACCAGTGAATGGCTGCCAAGATTAATTCTATCTAAAAATAGTTCTGTCTTTTCGTTCTTATTTGAGATAGCTTTGGGCGCAGTGGTAATATTGTCATACCCATTTATAGCTATATTATTTACCAGTAAATCAAAATTATGTGGCTCAGGTTCAAAGGCGAATATTTTCCCCTCTTCACCGACAAGTCTTGCCATAATTAGGGTAAAGTAGCCTATCATAGCTCCAATATCCAGACAGACCATCCCTGGGGTAATGATACTCTTGATTACCTCAGTCATTTGTTGGTCATAAATACCGCTTGAGACCAGGGCTGGAGTAAGGTCGCCCATATCCCCGATATCGACATACATCTTGTGCTCCTGAACCGGAACCAAGATGATTCTTTCTTGAGGTATCAAAGCTTGATATAAAAATTTATAGAGCCGCATAACTAAGGGGAATCGAGTGAACCCTAACCCGGTATCCGCTAGAAATCTAACGACTTTTACAAAGATTGAATACAGCATGCGACCCCTGTTAGGAAGAAGCAAAGCAGGATTTATTTTCTCCCTTCCCGGCATTTTTTAAGATTTCCACGGTTTCCTTTATACCCTGCCTCAGGCTAATTTTTGCTTCGTAGTTCAACATTGCTTTTGCTTTCCCCGCATCTGCAGAGAGTAGATTAATATCATGACCAGTCTCAGGCGAATAGATTACTTTTGAATTTGACCCGGTCTCCTCCAGGATGATAGTTATCAGTTTTTTCAGGCTGGTTTGCTGACCGGTACAAAGGGTGAAGTCATCGTAATAGCCATTTCCCGCCTTTTGTATATACTGCATTCCCAGGTAGATGCCATCAATTGTGTCCCTCCAATGGGTGAAATCAAACCTGCGCTCTGGTGCTTGTGCCTCTAAATCGAGGTTTCCCATAGCCCGGGTAATTAGCTTGGGAATGACCTTATTCGGATTGTCCCTTTCCGACCCGTAGACATCGGAAAATCTCAGCGTCATCACCCTCAAGCCGTAATCCCGAGCGTAGCTGGCGGCGCATAGCTCAGCAGCTAGTTTGGAAATACCATATATATTGGTTATATCATGGGGGCGGTAATCTCCAGATGGTTCAGTGATGACCTCCCTAGAGCTTCCTAAAAGCATCCAGGCACGGTTTCCAGTTACCCTGATACCCTCCAGGACGTTTATCGTTCCCATTATATTAACGGTGATGCCGTCGGGGGGGTTATTGTAGCAAGCGCTTACTCCAGTTATAGCGGCGAGGTGGATTATTCCTTCTTTATCTCGGCATGCCTCCCTCACCTTTTCCCGGTCCTTAATGTCTCCCTTTATCCAGGCCACAGCTGGGGAGGTATGTGGCCTTCTTTCCTGAGAATCATATATGGTAACATTGAATCCACATTCGGCTAACCTATCTACTAAATGGGAGCCGATGAAACCCATTCCGCCGGTGACCAGAATCCCTGCCATTTCCTTACTCGTTTTGCTCCGAAAGAGTCTATCTCTGGTAAAAATTATGTATTGAGTCGATAACGAATTCCACCTGTTGGTTAGTTATTTCGGCATTTATGGGGAGGGAAACTACTTCCTTAGCCAGACTCTCAGTTCGGGGGAGGTGGAAGTGTCCCAAGCCCAGCGCTTGTTGGAGGTGGAGAGGTTTCGGCCACTGAATGAAGACCTCAATGCCACATTCAGCAAGGTGATTAACCAGCCTATCTCGTTCCTGAGCCCGAACTACATATGAATTGTAGGTATCAAAAGACCCTTGAGGCTGTGGCGGCGGTGGCAGCTTTAAAAAAGGCAGACTTGATAAGCCCTGATGATATAGCCTTGCCACCTGACGTCGTCTCTCTATCCACTCCGGCAGATACTTGAGCTTTACATTGAGGATAGCCGCCTGGAGATTATCCAGTCGGCTGTTGAAGCCAAAGCAGGCCAAGTCCTCTTTGGTTCTCTGTCCGTGATTTCTCAGGAGGCGTATTTTGTCGGCGAGTTCCCTGTTTTGGGTCGCCACAAATCCGGCATCTCCCGCTGCTGAGAGATTTTTTATAGGATGGAGGCTGAAACAACCCACCAGCCCGAAAGTGCCCGCTTTTTCCCCGTTTAGACTTGCTCCCAGTGCTTGGGCAGCATCTTCAACCACCAGCAAATTGTGCCTCTGGGCTATAGCTAATAACGTTTCCATATCGCACAGGCGACCATTAAGATGAACCGGAACAATGGCTCGGGTACGAGGAGTGATAGCCCCTTCCACCTGTTGCATATCCATATTGAAATCCTCGCCTACATCTACCAAGACCGGCTTGGCTCCACAATGGACTATAGTAGCTATTGTAGCGACGAAGGTGTGGCTTACAGTGATAACCTCGTCACCGGGGGCTATTCCAGCAGCCCGAAGAGCTAAGTACAAGGCATCGGTTCCGCTATTAACTCCTATCACATGCTTCGCTCCTAGAAACAGTGCCATGTTCTGCTCAAACTTCTGCACCTCATCGCGGAGAATAAAGCTACCTGAAAGCAGCACCTGCCTAAGTGCAGCCAGAATGTCGCTTTCTAAGGAGTGGTATTGGGCGGGGAGGTCTATATAGGGGACTTTATAGGTCATGGAATTCCTCCTGTCTCCCGACTGTTAATATGTCATTACCGATTCTACTTTAATAATGCAACGAATAATGTCTCTGACATCCCGGGATGAAAACCTCTCGTTTAAAAGTATATTAAATGTTCTATCCCTGAACTTCCTGGCATTTGGAGTATCAGCATCACTTTTTATATATTTCCGTAGCCAGTCCCACTCTGAAACCACATACTTATAATCTGGATTTATCCAGATACCCTCGGCAGCAATAGCTTCGGCAAATTCCTTCTTTGATACCTTCAATTTACCAACATCTACTTCAACAGTGTGAAAAAACACCGAGGATTGTGAATCAGGGTTCTCCACGCAGGGTCTTACCACTGAAGATTCTTTAAGTGATTCATCTATTTTTTGGGCAATGGCACGACGTTGGTTAAGGGTATCTTGAAGGCGCGACAAGGTAGATATACCTATGGCTGCTGACAGCTCATCAAGATTGAAATTTAATGCCGGCCACCTGAAATTAGAGGGATTTTTGGGGTTAAAATCAGCTTGCCCAAATGGTTTACCCCTATCGGCATGTGACCGTACCAGCCAATAAAGGTCTTCATTCTCAGTATATACCAATCCGCCACATCCCCCAGTGGAGTGAGGTTTGGAAAACATCGTGGAAAAAGCAGCGATATCACCAAAGCGTCCCACTTTTTTACCCTTATATGTGGCACCATGGGCTTGTGAACAATCTTCAATAATTCTAATCCCTCTAGAACGGGCTACTTCTATGATTGACTCTATCTCAATAGGTTTCCCCCCCGAGTGGGTTAAGATTGCGGCTCTGGTATTTGGCGTCAAAGCTCTTTCGAACTCACCGGGACCAATGTTAAAACTATTTATATCAGAGTCGGCAATAACTGGATTCATTCCCAGGATTATAACCGGTGCCACGCTTCCCGGGTCAGTTACCGGAGAAACAATTACATCAGAGCCAATCTCAAGGTCAAGTACTTTTAGGGCTAGGTAAATAGCAGCTGTTCCCGAAGATACCCCATCCGCCCAGCCCCCACCCTGAAATTCACAAAATTTCCTGGTGTATATCTCCTCGAATTTTCCTTGATAGCTGAAATCCTCACCATTACGCCAGCTATCTTCAAAGACTTTTTTAACATAGCTCAGTTCTTGCCGGCCAAATAGTTTTCGGTAGGGAAGTGGTCTGGCTCTCACTTTGGGGCCGCCATGAATGGCAAGTATAGACTTATCCATTTTATCCCTTAGGTTACACAATCTGTCTCTTGGCTGTCCCTGGAGTTAAATAATCCGTCTCTAATCCCTCTATAGAAGCTGAGGAGCATTCTGGGACGGCGAAGCCATATTAGGTAATACACCGTAGCCAGCCAGAAGTGGATACCAAAGAAGTAAATTAGAAAGGAGCGATACTGCCATCTGGTGGCGTGCTGCCTCATCAGTTGGAAGCGGTTCCTGAGGCTCTGGTACTGAAGAAATCCGTCTATCCTATTTTCCGAGCGATACTTGTGCCAAACCTTTGCCGTGGGGACATAAACAGTTTTACTGCCAGCTTCCTTGGCTCTAATGAAATAATCAATATTTTCCCAGCCCCAGAAATATCTTTCATCAAACAAGCCAATGCTTTCTAGGCTCTTTCTCTTAAACAAAGCACACCAGAAGGCGATTTGCTCCACTTCTTTAATTGACTCGTGTTGCCCTCTATCAATCTCCTTTTTCCCCAGAACTTTTACCCTTATTAAGTCCAATGGGCTAACTACCCCTCCCCACAGGTCTGTTTTCCCGCCGAGGTACTGCAATCGGTCAGGCTCATCATAATAGTAAATCTTAGCCCCAGCTATGCCGATAGTGGGGGCAGCCTCGGTTACCTTGACCATCTCACTGAGAAACTCAGGGTCAACTACAGTATCATTATCCAGTAGCAATATATATTCAGAATTGGAGTTATTTAAGGCATAACTCATACCAATATTAGCTCCACCGGTAAAGCCATAGTTCCTGTCTTTCTTAATTAGATATATGTAATCGCCAAACTTCTCCTCCAGCACCTGAGCATCATTTCCCCCAGAGCCATTATCAACTACAATTACCTCATAATTGGGATAGGTAATCTTCTTGAGAGACTCCAGACACTCTGTAGTGTCCTCAAGGCCGTTCGAGTTTAGGATTATGATAGAAACTTTTGGTTGCTTCATTCTACTCCGTAATCGTCCAGTAGAAATCACCAGTGTAGCCCACCTTGGTGAAGAATTGTTTCCACTGTTCAGTGTCCATGAAGGTCACCGCAGTAAGCTGCCAATTCTCAAAATTTATTCTTTCCTGCTCATTACGCCACGAATCCACCTGCAGATACTTATACTTCCGACTAACCCGCTCCATTTCCCTGATAGCCTGGTAGCAGTCATCAAGCCCGAGATTATGAACAACATTGATAGAAATGACCAGGTCGAAGGATTTATCAGGGAAGGGGAGTTCCTTGGCATTGGCCAAGGTGCAAAACGGTTTGACATCTTCCATGGTGTGCTCAAGGGCGTAAGGTGATATTTCAATGCCGGCTATGGTAATGCCCGGTATCAGTTCACGAAAATCGTGTAGCATGAAACCTTTGCCGCTGCCTACATCAAGAATGCTGTCCTTGCTGGTAAGCCCATAGTATTCCTGCATTCGTTGAGCAACAGCTTTCCAACGTCCGTCGTAGTAATAGCCGCCATATCCCTGTGTCCTATCGCCATCAAAATATTCTTTACCAAACTTTTTGGCAATAGCTCGGTCAGCCTCGCCTCGGCTAGCTTTCGCTTGAGCCCGTTCCGCGATAGGGCGTTTGATACGGGGATAAGAATCGAGCAGGTTAACTTCTCTTATGATAATGTTCTCCTTGTGGCATAACTATTATAGGTTTCCTCCAATCCTTTTTCAAACTCGGTAAAGCGAAAATCAGGCAGGGCTAAGAGTAATTTTGTGATGTCAAACCTCTGGTTTACCACGGGTTGTGTCCGCGGGACACGAGAGACTGAGAAGTCATAAGGGATGACCTTTCGCAGACATTCGACGACCTCTTGGAAGGAGTAACTCTGGCCAGTAGCCAGGTTGTAAATTCCAGAGAAACTGCCAAAAGTAAGATGGTGGATAAGGCGCACCAGGTCACCAATGTATAGGTGGTCTCGAAGCTCTTCACCATTGCTATAAAGGCGAACGGTTCTGTTTTGAAGTATAGAGTGGATAAAGTCATCGGGTCCGTAGGTTAGGTGGGTATTCCCTGGCCCGTAAACCTGGCATAGTCGTAGACTCAGTAGAGGAAACCCAGCTGAATCCGCCACATTGCGTAGAATACATTCACCGGCATAGTTGGCGACACCATAAAAACAGGTAGGGTCGATTGGTGTATTTTCGTTAATGGACAGGTTATCAGATGTATCTCCGTAGACGGCAACGCTATTAACGTAAATACACTTATTTATTCGGCGACTCTGGAGAAATCGTGCCACATTAGTAACCATGGTAATATTGGTATAAAAATTGTCTAAGGTGTCTCCCTTGTCACGCGTAATCGCCGCCGTCAGAATTAGGGTTGTTTGCTCATCGATGATATTGCCTAGAGTGCTAAGACTATCGGGGCATAGCAAGTTGATAGATGACGAGGAGTATCCATGTATTTCACTCGTAGTGTTCTGTCGCAGATAAGTATGAAGGGCTTTTCCAATGAAGCCGGTATGTCCCAGAATTATAACCTTGGTAGCTACTTTGGTGGCAGCACTCATTGCTCTAACCTTTTAATACCTTGTGGAATCAAGTTCGCTTTTTAATGACTAAATTATACATGACCAAAGCCAGTTAGACAATATTAACCCTTGCTATAACCGCGGGACAAAGGTAAGGACATAGACAGCTACTGCTAATTGGACGCCAGGCATAGCCAACTTTTAAGAGTAGAAGCTCCTACCGTTTGGCTAATAGATTGGTATCCTTCCCTGGGGGGTATTGTTTGAGAATAGAAGCGACATCGGTAGGGTATACGCGTTCCTCTCGTTCACTTATATCGTAAAGTTTAAATCCCCATCCCACCAGCCTGTTCAGGTATTCTTCTGGCGGCGAACCAAAGCCGGCTAGTAGGCTGGGCAAGAACCGCGTGACAATTATTAGTTCTTTGTTTTTATTGAGTATATCTTCCATTCCCTCAAGAACCGCCAGTTCAGCTCCTTCAACATGCATCTTGATAAAGTCAATCCTGCCACCATAATCCTGGAAAAAGCTATCCAGAGTTTGTAATTCAACCTCAATAGTGTCTTGACCAATATCGGGTACATTCTGCCTTACCAGCGAGTTAGCTCCAAAAGAGGTTCTATCTAAAAATAATTCTGCCTTCCCATTCTTGTTTGAAATAGCTTTTTTAACCGGGGTAATGTTATCATATCTGTTTAAAGTTATATTCTTTACCACTAAATCAAAATTATGTGGCTCGGGTTCAAAGGCGAATACCATTCCCTTCTCACCGACCAGTCTGGCCATAATCAGTGTGAAATAGCCAATGTTGGCTCCAATATCCAGGCAGACCATCCCTTCAGTTACGACATCTTTTAACACCTTGGTCATCTGTTTGAAGAAAATACCTTCCGAGATTAAGTCTTGGGTAGCCGGTCCGGTATCTCCGATATCAACATACATCTGGTGCTCTTGAACTGGAACTAAAGTGACCCTTTCCTGAGGTAGCAAAGCTTGATATAGAAATCGATACAACGGCATAACTAAAGGGAACCGGCTGAGTCCTAACCCTGTATTCGTTAGAAATCTAACGACTTTGACGAAGAATAAATACAACATGTCGCATCCTGTTATGAAGAAACAGCGCGGGATTTACTACCTTACCTTGTGGATATAATTATGGGGTTCACGTGAGATTTCCTGCCAGTTGTTCTTTACCCACGAGATAACCTCTTTTAATCCATCATCAAACAGCACCTGGGGACACCAGCCCAGCTCATTTTTTGACTTGGAATAGTCCAGCAAGTAGTGGGAGTCCTGTCCTGGTCTCTCTTCAACTATTACTGTAGATGCCTTGAAATCAAAACCCATTAGCTGGCACATTCTCTCCACGACCTCAGCTACTGAATCACGGTTATCAGTAGAAAAGTGATAGATATTGCCTGGCTTGCCATATTGCATCGCCTTGATTATACCCTGGGAAACATCCCGAATATGAATGAACACCCTTACCACCTTACCTCCCCCGTGCATTTCTATCTTCTTCCCCTCGGTTAAATAGATGGCGGTCCGGGGAATGATTTTATACAGCTGCTGGTGCTTTCCATAGACATTGGTCGAGCGGATGATTATAACCGGGAAGCCGAAATGCTTGAAGGCGGTAAGCAGATAGAAGTCTGCCGCCGCTTTGGAGACAGCGTAGGCAGTGGTCGGATTGAGTGGGGCTGACTCAGTAACCGGTTTCTCACAAGAACCATATATCTCAGCCGAGGAGATATGAACATAGAATTTCAGATATTTTCTCGTCCTGAGCTGATTGCAAAGATTGACTACCGCTGAAGTATTGATGTTGAAGTAGTCGAGTGGACTCTGGTTACTGATGTAGACCTCGCTGAGAGCGGCATAATTAATGATATAGGCTGGCTCGATTTCGTCAAGCAGCGAAATTAATTCATCAGGCTGGTGAACGATGTCTAGCTGGTAAAACTTGAAATTTTCTGTCTGACGCCCCTTGTATGGTAGATAAAGGTCGCTTTTCTCTGGAGACCGACTGATACCCACTACCAGGTTAGACGGGTCTTCCAGCAGGGCATCCACCAGGTCGCTTGCCGAAAAACAGTTGCTGCCAATTACAGCATATTTCTGCATATCACTCATCTAGTTAAGTCCTTGTTATCAACTACTTCGGCTAAACCTTACCACTTCCCTTACCGCAGCTATGATGTCTGGTGCTCGGGGATAAAATACCTTCTCTAACTCAGGACTGGCGGGGGTGGGGGTGTCGGGGAGGGTAACCCGCTGAATAGGTGCTTTCAAATAGGAGAACGCCTTTTCCGAAGCTCGGGCAGCGATTTCGGCGGAAATGCCACCCGTTTTCCAGCCGGCATCGGTAATGACCAGCCTTCCTGTTCTCTTTACTGAATTAAAGATGATATTTTCGTCCAGGGGTTTGAGCGAGCGTAAATCTATCACTTCTACATCTATACCTTCCTTCTCCAGGCTCTCAGCGGCGATACCGGCTTCAAAGACCATATAGGAAGCAGCCACCACGGTCACATCTTTCCCCTCTCTTCTTATCACTCCCTTCCCCATGGGGATAGTGTATGCTTCTTCAGGCACATAGCCACTATGGTCATATAACCAGCGATGTTCAATGAAAATGACCGGATTTCCATCAGCAATACTGGCAGTAAGGAGTCCCTTGGCGTCATAAGGAGTGCTCGGCATAGTAACCTTTAACCCCGGGATATGCATAAACAGTGCCTGTAAACTCTGAGAGTGCTGGGCTGCTGAGCCCCATCCCCCACCAATAATGGTTCTGATGGTCAGCGGCACATTAACCTTGCCACCAAACATATACCGCCATTTCGCGGCATGGTTAATGATTTGGTCCATGGCTAAAACTAAGAAGTCCATTCTGGCGTGGACTAAGATGGGTCGCATTCCAGCTAGAGCGGCGCCAATGGCTATCCCGGTAATCCCGTTTTCGGCTAAGGCAACATCAAATACCCGATTCCTGCCAAATACATTATGAAGACCAAGGGTAGTGCCAAAGATGCCAGCGGGGTCATCAACACCTTCTCCCATTATAAAGACACGCTCATCTATCTCTAGCGCCTGTGTGAGTGCCTCTTTAATTGCCTCACGATAGGTAATTTCTCTCTTCCCTTTACATGCTGGTCGAGAGACCTTCTCCAGCTCGGATATGTCTATTGGGGCTCTATCCCAAGCCATTTTTAAATTTTCTCCTAATAGTAGACATCGTCAAGGAGCTCATCCCTGCCCGGGAAAGGACTGGTTTTGCCGAAGGCAACCGCTTCTTCTATTTCTTTATCCACCTGGTCAATAATTTGGTTTATCTCCGATGGGGAGATAATATTTTCTTTTAGTAGAAACTCTTCATATCTTTTAATGGGGCATTTCTTGACCCACTCATCAAGCTCTTCCTTGGGTCTACACCCCGATTCAAAGTCATAATTGGGACCTACATGCTGCATCCAGCGGTAGGTTCGGCACTCTATTAGGGTAGGTCCGTCACCGCTTCTGGCTCGTTTGACTGCGTCTTGGGCGACTTGGAAAACAGCTACTATATCATTTCCATCTACGCATTGTCCCGGCATCATGTAACCTTCAGCCCTTTGAGCAATATTATCCGCCGGTTGTCTTGCCCACTGGGGGGAGTTGACGGCATAGAAATTATTCTCACAGACAAAGATGACGGGCAACTTTTTGAGTGAGGCAAAGTTGAGGCTCTCATGAAAAGACCCCTCATCCACGCCCCCCTCTCCCAAAAAGGCTACTGCCACCCGCCTATTTCCCTGCATTGCCGATGCCAGCGCGGTGCCTACGGCTAAAGGGGTAATCCCACCGACAATTGAGGATGTCCCCAAAATACCGACCTCAGGAGCCACCAGGTGCATGGAGCCGCCCTTACCCTTTGAGCACCCTGTTCTCTTTCCGTATAGTTCAGCCATCAATAGCTTCAAATCGCCACCTTTGGCAATATAATGCCCATGGCAGCGGTGGGTGCTAAAGATATAGTCGTCCTTCTCCAGATTAGCACAAACCCCGGTAGCTATGGCTTCCTCCCCAATGTAAAGATGGACGGGACACTTGATTTCTTGCTCGGGGTAAAGCTTGATTAATTTCTCCTCAAGGTGACGAATCTTTACCGCCACCAGATACATCTGTCGCAGGGTAGCGGGGGGAATATTCATAGCTCCTGTGGTAATGGTCGGCTCTCCCTTTCTGGGCAGGGGATTGGTCATCCTTTGTAGAATCTCCTTATATTGTCAATCACATATGTTAGCTCATCTTCAGTTAAGTGCTGGTGAACTGGCAGAGTGATTATTGATTTTGCCTGTGCTTCACATACCGGGAAGTCTCCTTCTTTATATCCCAGGTATCTGCTGGCTTGCTGAAGGTGTATGGGTATTGGGTAGTGAACTTTAGCCTCTATTCCATTGTGAGCTAGATAGGCGAATAATTTATCTCTCTGCTTAGCCTGAATAACATAGGTATGATATACCTGTTTTACATTGTTATTCCTTGGCGGTAGGGTAATATAATCGGCAAGAGCTGATAAAGAGTCATCATATATTTTGGCATTCTTTATCCTGGTGTTAGTTATTGTGTCCAGAACATTTAATAATTGATTAGCAACTATTGCCTGGAGAGTATCTAGTCGGCTGTTATAGCCGAAGAACTCAACTTCGTCCCGGTTCTTCAGGCCATGATTTCGGAGCAGCACTATCTTGTCGAATAGCTCCTTTGAGTTGGTGGTAATAATCCCACCATCCCCCCACACATTCAGATTCTTTAGCGGGTGAAAGCTGAGACCCCCGGCAATTCCGAATGAACCAACCGGTTGCCCGTTGATAGATGCGCTTACTGCCTGACAGGCGTCTTCTATAACATACAGGTTGTGTCTATTGGCTATCTCCATTATCTGGGGCATATCGGCAGGATTGCCGGTTAAGTGCACGGGCATGATGGCTTTGGTAGCAGGGGTTATCGCCCTTTCTATCAGGTCAGCGTCTATATTATATTCGTCGTTAACATCGACAAATACTGGTCTGGCTCCGGTATTGGCTATTGCTCCCGCGGTAGCTATGAAGCTGTTGGGAGCGGTAATAACTTCATCCCCGGGACCTATATTCAGTGCTTTCATAGCTAGAAAAAGGGCATCTGTCCCCGAGTTGACACCGATAGCATATTTAGTTTTACATAGCTGGGCAAACCGGGACTCAAAATCAGCAACCGGTGGGCCAAGGGTGAATTGACCTGTCCTTAATAGAAGCTCTTTTATATCGCTAAGTATATCTTCAACATTAGCTTGCTTGGGTAGGTCTACATATTTTACCTTCATCTTACCTTCTTCTATCTTGAATTGTTCCAGTAAATACGAATACTCTACTTTCATCTTTTTCTCCCTGCTATGAGATTGTTTACCAACCCCTCACCCTTTGTCCCTCTCCCCTTCATAAGGGGAGAGGGAAGGTAATTTCTTAAAGGGGCTTCGCCCCTTTTAATCCCCTTACTAAATAACCTCCACTATTTAAGTTGCCTGGCTAGCATTGTCTTTATATTGTAGTATCGGATGTCATCCATCGGATTGGGAATCTTTCCTGCATTGAAGGCGTCACAGAGGTCTTTGATAGCATCTTCTATAGTATGTTCGGGCTCAAAACCCAGTTCACGCTTTATCTTTTCCGACGAAATATGATAAGAGCGGTTATCGTTAGTCGGTCTGGTGGCTATCTCCACGTCCTCCTTTCCGACCACCTTCTGCACCATCTCAGCAATCTCTAAGACCTGGTAGTTTTCATATCCGGCATTAAATATTTTACCAGCAATCTTTTCATCGGGCAGTTCTAGAAGTTGAACATACAAATCAGCCATATCTTCAATATGGATGTTGGGGCGTTTCTGCTGACCACCAAATACTGTGATTTGGCCGCTATTAACCGCTTGATTAGTCAAGATATTTACCGTCAGGTCAAGCCTTAAACGGGGGGAGTAGCCACAAATTGTGGCCGGGCGAATAATTACTGTGGTAAAGTCAGGCGACTGCTGGTTAAGTAATACCTGTTCACACCGAGCCTTATATCTGGAGTAGTCGGTCAGTGGCTCAAGTAGCAGCTCCTCGGTAACATTCTCCTCTTCCTTGATACCATATACGCTGGAGGTAGAAGCATAGATAAATCGTTTTACCCGACAACGCTGGGATATTTCGACCAAGGTAAGGAAGGCATCGTAATTGATGGATTTGCCCAGTTGAGGGTCTAACTCAAAACTGGGGTCGTTGGAGATGCAGGCTAGATGAATTAAAGCGTCTGTGCCCGGGATTATCTTCTCTAAAAGAGCCTGGTCTCGGATATCGCCTTTGATTTGCTCCAGATGGGGATGCTCCTTGACCGCATCCAGAACATCTTCCCCATATAGATAAAGGTCGATAACCTTGACCTGGTATCCCTTATCTAATAATTTAGGAACTAGGACACTGCCAACATAGCCAGCACCGCCGGTAACAACTACATTAACCAAGTCTTTAATACCCATTTTTTACGATGAACTATAGTAAGGGAACATACCACTTTGTTTTACTTAAGAAGCGCCGTAATAAACTTGAACAGGGGGAGTGGTTCTACTGAAGCTCGGTTGCAGACGATACGGACTTTCAAGGCGCCAACGGCATTGCCGATGAAGCCTACCATTTCCATAGGATTGCCATCGGCAACACAGAGTGATGTAATACAAAGAAAGGCATCACCAGCACCAACGGTATCTATTACCTCTCCTGAAAAGGTAGGGATTTTAAAGAACCCCTCCTCTGATGAATAAACTAAGGTGTCGTAGCGACTGTGGGTAGCAGCAATTCGGTTGCATTTAAGCTTTTTGGCTAGCTGGGGTATCAAATCCTCCACTTGGCTGAACTTATCATGGCAGGCAAGACGGATTTCCGGTTCATCAAGACAGATATAATCGGCTCTGGGATACTTAGTTATGAGATTAAAACCAGCATTGGCACTATTGGTCTGAGTGTTGACCACTAAGAACCTGGACCTCTCACCGAGGACCTCAGTGATTTCCTGCCCAATGAATCCGTGCCCAAAATCAGCGACTAAAACTAAATCGTAGTCGTCAATACTTGCCTGTAAGTAGTTACAAATCTCTTGGTTCAAGGGTTGAGGCAACTCATGGTCGTCCAGGTAGCAGACCTCAAATAGCTTAGACAGAAAACTTGGTTCTACGAAACGCCGCTTGACAATTGTAGGGGCATCCTCACGGTAGAAAAACTTTGGTTTTATGTTTGGCTTTAGGTGAGTTAGGATGAATTCCTCGTAGCTGTTTTGCGTTCCTAGGCAGGTGACAAGGTGGACATCCTGGCAGAAACCAGCAACATGGTTGGCAGCAGCCAAGACACCACCGGCAAAGGTTTCCTCTTCCAAATACCTTGTCGTGATAATATTCTCTTTGGGTGACTTCCCCAAACTGCGGCAATAATAGTATTGGTCAACAATGGCATCCCCGATGACAAGCACCTTCATCTTTTTGAGATTGTTAAGATGCTTGATGATATCCTCCGCTGAGTAATTGCGGCGGAATTCCTCCAGAAATTTCTGAGCTTCTTCGGGGTAAACATCGAAGTGGAGATTTAACAGCTTGGTTGAACTGAAGGTGATTTCATCAGTAAAATGGATCCGCCCACCAATAGATTTGATAGCCTCCTCCTCTTTATAGATTTCTCCCGTTAGGTCATTCTCACGATTGGCGTAATCGCTCCCTTTAATATAGACATCCGTCTTGAGTTTCTTAATAGTCTCAACCGCTGTTGGCCACTCATTGATGGCTACATAATCTACACACTCAAGGGCAGCAATGGACTCAGCCCGGAGCCTTTGATTGAAAACAGGGCGCCCCGGCCCCCGGCCCACATATTCATCCGGGGTTACAGTTACGATGAGTATATCCCCTTCACGCTTAGCCGCTTCAAAGTGCTGAATGTGACCAGGATGAAGCAAATCGAACACCCCATGACAGTGGACAATAATATTGCCTTGGTCTTTCAGAGCTTGGATAGTCTGGGCTAATTCATCCAGGGTTTTGATTTTATCAAAAACACTACTGGATTTCATAATTGCCCTCTTACTATTATTTGGGCCGCACTCAGGAGGTCAGAAACTATAATATCAGGCTTTGCTATCTCATCACTATTCATTGGTGGTGCCCCTATCAAGATAGTTCGGCAACCTATAGCCTTGCCTAGGTCAATATCCATCTGAAGGTCGCCAACTACGAAGGAGCTGTCAAGCTCAATGTCATGGTCTTTTGCCGCTTGAAGAGCTAGTTTAGGTTTTGGCTTACGGCACTGGCAGTTATCGTCAGGGTGATGGGGGCAATGATAAATAGCATCCACCCGTGCTCCCTCTTTGGCAAGCTCATCTTTCATCTTCTCATGGATTTCGGCTAGTGCCTCTTCAGTGAAGTAACCTCGGGTGATACCCGACTGGTTGGTAATCACAATTACCTTGAAACCGTGCTCGTTCAGTAGCCTTATTGCCTTTCCGGTATTAGGTAATAGCTCAAAGTCCTCAGGGCAGCTACAGTAACTAACATCCTTAGCCATGGTTCCATCTCTATCGATAAAGACCGCCCTATTAGTCATTGGCTATCTTCTCCCTGACCAGGCAAGAAATAATATGAACTGGGCACAGATGGGCATCTTTTACACCGTTTTTAAATCGAACCTATATTATCCTTTAATCGTCATGGAAGTCAATATTTTGTTTACCAACCTCACCCCCCGGGGTCAAGAGGATTAACTGCCATTATTGGTAGCATCAGGGAGGAGGCTCCCACTCCCTATGTCAAGCCACAGTTCAGTGAAACTATAAGCATGAACTTCATCTGAGTCTACGAGGTAAGAAATAAAGTTGCCCAGGCTGTCCCGTTTGTCTTTAGAACAGTACTGAGAGAGGAGGGGGAATATTCGTGGTGGGAAGATATAGCAGGCAGTAGCAATGAGACTGGACTTAGGCTTGGCTGGCTTTTCTTGAAGTTCAATTATCTTGCACCCTTCTAGCGAAACAAGCCCAAACTGGGTGGTTTTATTTTTATCACCAATATCATAAACAGCTACCAGTGTATTTTTACCATTATGACTAGTAATAAATTTAGATAGTTCAAACTCAAAGTAGTTGTCGCCGGCGATAACCAGAAGGTCTTCAGCAATATTTTTGTGGCTAACCCAGAAATTTAATGAGCTAACCGCCCCCTTTCTTTGCTCCTCAGTCCAGGCATCTTCAACACAGATTTCTAATTGCCTGTCTATGGTCTCCTGCCACTGGCGAAACCCGGTTTCAAATTTCCTGTTGGTACAAACAAAAATGTCTATATCCTGAGGGACTTTATCCACAATATGGGTTAGTAACGGCTTGCCTTTATATTCAAGTAAGGCCTTTGCCCGATTAATGGTTACAGGATAAAGCCTGGTGCCAAAACCACCAGCCAGTATTAAGCATTTCATTTAATATACTCAAAGATTTTTATTTCAGGGATTGGTCCAACCCCCTCTTCCATTATATAGATATCGGAGCTATGAATCAGCTCATAATGCTCCATTTCCTCCAGGGGCACCGGGCTATCGAAGGGGTTGGTACCGACTAGTCTGCAATTATCTGATCCCTGGCTGGAGACATAAGCAGTGGCTTCTTCATAGTCGTCGAAAGATGTTGAGTCAGTGATTACTTTGTAGGTTCTGCCCTCATGGCTTATTATGTCATAGAAGACCACTGTTGAGCTTTGAGGGGTTACTGCCTTGCCATCAAAGTTATACAGTCTGACGGGTAACGAGCGGTAGTATTCAGGATAGAAGAGGGTTATCGGGGTAACTCCGCCTTCCTGTGGCTGGTAATAAACATCGTAAAAATCTTCTGGGCTTTTGCCAAAGAGGGTGGGCACGGCATGGAATTTCCTCTTAACTGAGGCCAGGTCGTAGTCAACGATGACATACCTTATCCCCAGCTCATCCATTATCTGGTTGGCTGAGGCTTCATCCTGGGCATTGAAAAATGTGGCGCATATACCCCATACCGCCGGGGTGGCGTTGGGTAAGCGACGGCCAATACGAGTAATCCAGTGACCATAGTCCCACCACGCCATCACGCCGTAGGCACTTTCAGGATAGTTGTAATTCTCCCCCGGTGGTGGCGGCTCATAGAGTTCATAATAGAAATCAGGGTTGCCAAAGGGCTCCGCTGTATTCTCCTTGAGCCAGCTCAGGGAGCTGCTCCAAGCATCGTTAGGGGCAAAGGCTGCCTGCTTGGCAGTGGTCATTGCTGGGCCAATATTAGGCAAGAAAACCAGGAGAAAGATAACTATACTGGCTAGAGCTATATTTATATGACTAACAGTGAGTTGAAAGCTTGTCCTGGGAACTCTCTTCACCCTGCCTTTTTTCTTTTTCACTATTTTGGGCGGTATCTCTTTAAGCCTGGTTATTAATTGCCCAACATCGGGAGATTCTAGGACTGACCACGACAGGTATTTAGCCGGTTCACCTTTAAAATAGTCGATAACAAATCGGCTGGCAAAAAAGATAAGAACTGACAGGTAACCGGTGAGCAGGGCTATATTGACCGCTAAGTAGTAGGCGAAGCGGCGCTGTCCCAAGGTAGCGGCCAATATCACCAGGCTCCACACCACCAGTATTGTCTTATCGGTACTGCCATGCTTAATAACAAGGTAGATTAATATGCCCAGGGAGATAAGGCTGAGGAAAAAGCCGGTGGTGAAATTAGCCCAGGCAACTGCCAGAGAGAAACTGCCATCCTGGAAGAGGATGGGCTGCATTTCAAGCACAGTTTCCCCTGCTGTGTGCCAGCTGAAGATATAACCAAATGCTGTAGTTAGAGAGACACCAGTTATACTAAAAATTGCTAGTCCAACTGCCCCGAGTCCTACCAGGGCTAATGGGTAATAGGCTGGTTTCATCTTCCTCACCCTCATCAAGTAGGAGATGCCAGCTAGGGCGGGCACAGCAAGTAAAGCGATAACCAAGGGAACCAAGTAAAGCTTCTCTGTAGAAACTGGCAGGAGCATTATCAGGGCGACCAAGAAGAGGCTAGCACCGATAATGCCCAGGTAGTCAGTGGCTTCACCCCTTAAATGGTCAATAATGAACTGGATTACCAAGTAAACGAAGATAATGAAGACAAAGAGCAGTGCCCCAGCCCAGGTGATAAGGTAGATTCCGAGGAAGATGCCGGTAAGCAGGCTATAAATAAGGGGTTTGGTGCTCGTTGCCCAATCCCGGCGCTTTATGTGGTTGAAGGTTAGTTGCCTTTGCCTGGCGGATTTGATAGCTAGAATCAGGAATAGGATGGTGGTAGTCGCCAGCAGGGTCTCAGCGACATGGTGGTCAGTGAAGCCAAGTATGGAACGCCCTAAAAATTCTCCAGGGAGCACGGCTAATAAGCCCGCCGAGATTACCCCCACCCAGCGGTTGAATAGCTCTTTGCCGATGAAATAAACGGGGATAACAGTTAAGGCCCCCAGAACCGCCGGGAAATAGACACCAATCACATCAATGGTGTGCTGGGTTGGCGAACCCAAGCCAATCAGCCAGATAATACCAGCCAGAAGCCAGTCAAAGAAAGGGAGCCATGATACGACTGAACCATAGGGGAAATAGGTATAGACATCAAAGCCAATACGGTGAGGAAAATTTTGGACGAGATTATCAACCAACCTCATATGGTAATAGCCATCAACCCCGGTGAACTTTATCCAGTCACCGCTGAACACCTGGTCGTAGGGGAGGCAAACTCTAATGTATAGAGCAATCGCAAAGAATAGGGCTATTATTATGCCAACAAGGAGCTTTGGTGAAAATCTATTTTGGATCATTTGTAAGCCCTTCAACCAGATTATAGCTCTGTGTTGATGATAGTGCAAGGCTTTAAATGGGTATAACCACGATATTTAGAGCGGCGTTGACTAATAATCATGTCACGGTAAGGCTGGGCTGCTTAGTTGCTTATTACCTGCTTTTTTACCAATATGAGCCATTCTTTACTAATCTCGGATTCCCTTCACTTTGTCTAACATAGTTTGTGCAAAAGGTACTGAAGTCGATTGACATAATACCAAACTGACTGGGTTTAGGCAATTGTTGACAGCCTCAGGAAGTGAAAATTAGCCGAGCGTGTTTCAATTTTGAGGATTTAGGGCATTTGCCTAGATTGAACATTAGTCCATTTTGTTCAGCCGGGGTCACATCAGCTTATTTTGTTACCTCATTGCATGATATAGAGGTTTGTTATACTCTTTCCCCTTGAGCCAAATCCCTTCCTAAGAGTCGCCCTCTATTGAGTTGCCAAGTATCTGTCAGATGCACACCCTGAAAGGTAAAAGTTGGTATAATTTATGGGGGCAGGTCGTAAAGAGTAAAATTACCACCACAATAAAATCTTTATTCCAATCATCCATTATCTCACCTATTCTTACTTGGTCATAAATCTAAACATTCTTGTATTCCAAAACAGATAATATATTAGCTTTCTGGCTTCAATAGGGATATATCTACCATATCTCAGATAATAAGGTATCATTATATCTCTCAATAACAAGAAAGCCGCTTTTATTTTTGACCTATCTTTGTAACATTTATATGAGAACCATCTCCTATATTTCTGCAACTGTTTTGTTGTTAGATTCGGGTTCTTTAAGTAAGAATCCATATACCATGAAATGTCCAATTGCTTATTCAATAAC
The DNA here is from genome assembly GCA_964616615.1 of uncultured Dehalococcoidales bacterium. GTDB lineage: Bacteria > Chloroflexota > Dehalococcoidia > Dehalococcoidales > DAOVUZ01 > DAOVUZ01. Next base: position 503 of record CAZTRJ010000017.1, on the reverse strand, counting down.
AAATTATTCTCTTTACAAAACTTGTATAATTCAGTTCCTACAAAAGGGGTGAAAATTGTAACTTGAATAGAATCTGATTGTGCCTTTTTATTGATTTCTATTGTTTTTTCAATCTGTTCTGGTGTTTCAAATGGCAGACCAATCATGTTATAAGATAGAGTATGCAAGTCATGTTTTTTAGCATCTTTGAACGCATTTATTATATCTTTATCGCTTATATGTTTATTTAACAAATCTTTTCTAAGTTTTTCATCACCGCTTTCTATTGCAATACCTACCTTTGTACAATTCGCTAACTGTAAATAACTCATAACTTTGCTGCTACAAAGGTCAGCTCTCAAACAACATTCAAAAGGTATGTTAATTTCTTTTGGATACTTAACAGAAAATTCTTTTAGTCTCTCGATTGATATATTGAATATTTCATCCTCAAAATAAATGCTTTTAATCTTGTACTTTTTTGTCAGATATTTTAATTCTTGAATAATTTTATTCACAGATTT